>DATDNR010000020.1:0-2492 GCA_036518175.1 Marmoricola sp. | reverse complement strand
CGCTGCCACAGGCCGCTGCCCAGCACGCTCTGCTCGGGAGGGCGTGGGGGGCTGCTCATCGCACGCGGGTCGACCGGCTCCGCGCCGATGGCCACCCCGGTGAGGCCGTGGGTCAACAGGTTCAGCCAGAGGATCTGCGCTGCGAGGAGCGGCACTCGCAGGCCGGTGAAGGGGCCGACCAGCATGAGCAGGATCTCCGCGGTGCCGCCGGAGAGCCCGAAGACGAGGAAGCGGCGGATGTTCGTGTAGACGCGGCGGCCCTCCTCGATGGCGTGCTCCACCGTGGTGAGCTCGTCGTCGGCGAGCACCATGTCGGCGGCCTGGCGTGCGACCTCGGTGCCCCGGTGCCCCATCGCCACGCCTATGTCGGCCTTGCGCAGCGCCGGACCGTCGTTGACGCCGTCGCCGGTCATGGCCACGACCGCCCCCCGATCCTGCCAGGCGCTCACGATCTGGAGCTTGTGCTCGGGCCGCGTGCGGGCGAAGACGCGGGGCCTGGTGAGGTCCGCGACCTGGTCAGCGGCGATCTGGTCACCGGTCGTGACCACCTGTGGATCGGCAGCCCGGTCGTCGGGGATGATGCCGACGCGGACGGCCACGGCCGCTGCGGTCGCCGGGTGGTCTCCGGTGATCAGCACGGTGGTGATGCCCGCCCGGTGACAGGCGGCGATGGTGCCGCGGGCGGCCGCTTTCGCCGGGTCGTCCATCGCGATCAGCCCCAGCAGTGACAGTGGCGCGTCGTCGTGGATCTCGCCGGGACCGGTGTGCGCGCCCTCCACGGCCAGGACGCGGTAGCCCCGCCGGGCGTAGCTCTCGGCCTGCTGGAGCGCCGCCAGCCACTCATCCGAGACGGTTGCCCGTCGGCGGGCCAGTGCCTCCGGCGACCCCTTGCGCACGATGTAGGCCTCCTGACCGGGTCCGCCGACCGCGTGCATCGTCGTCATCTGCTTGGCGACGCTGTCGAACGGCACCTCCCCGATCCGGGGACAGCGCGCGTCGAGGGCGGGCTTCGCGACGCCCGCCCTTGCCGCTGCGACCAGCAGGGCCACCTCCGTCGGGTCGCCCAACCCCGCCCCGGACTGTGACCCGGGCGTCAGGACCGCGTCGTTGCACAGTGCGGCTGCCTCGAGGAGCTGCATCAGATCCGCTGCGGCCGCCGGATCCGCGGCCCGCCCCTCCCGCAGGAAGCCGCCGGACGTCTCGGCGGGATCACCGGCCACCTGGTAGCAGCCCTGGGGGGTCCACAGCTCCTCGACGACCATGCGCGCCTGGGTGAGGGTGCCGGTCTTGTCGGTCGCCAAGACCGTGACGGAGCCGAGCGTCTCCACGGCGGGCAGCCGCCGCACGATCGCGCGACGGCTCGCCATCCGTCGCGCCCCCATCGCGAGGCTCAGCGCGACGACGGCCGGCAGTGACTCCGGGACCGCCGCCACGGCCAGGCTGATCGCGGTCACCAGCATCAACTCGACCGGCTCACCCCGCAGCAGTCCCAGCGCGAGCACGAGCGCACACAGGGCCACTGCCGTGGTGGCCAGCAGCCGTCCCAGCTGCGCCATCCGCCGCTGCAGGGGAGTGGGCCCGGAGCGCACGTCCGTGAGCGCGGCGATGCGTCCGAGCGCTGACTGTTCCCCGGTGCGGGTGACTTCGATGACGGCACGGCCCTTCACCACGACGGTGCCGGCGGACACGCCGCCGCCGTCGTCATCGCCCTGGCCGGCACGGTGGCCCACCGGAACGCTCTCGCCGGTGAGGGCCGACTCGTCCACGAGCAGCGATGTCGCCTGCACGACCCGGCCGTCGGCGGGGACCACGTCTCCCTCTGCGAGAAGCACGACGTCGCCCGGGACGAGCTGCACGGACGGGATGGACTGCTCCTGACCACCCCTGCGGACCCGCACCGTCGGCACGGTCATCCCCGCCAGCGCGGTCACGGCACGATCGGCTCGTACCTCCTGCACCACCCCCACGGTCGTGTTGGCCACGACGACGAGGGCGATCACCACGGTGTCCGCCACGTCACCGGTGGCGATGGTGAGCAGGACAGCCGCCAGCAGGACCAGCACCAACGGGTCGCCCAGCTGGGCGAGGACCCGGGAGACGACCGTGACCCGCCTCCGCGCAGGCAGTCGGTTCGGGCCGCCCTCGAGCAGCCGCCGCTCGGCCTCGTGCTCGGCCAGACCGGGCATCGTCACGCGAGGCAGTCTCCCGCGCGGACACACCGGACGATCAGGGCCGGACGCCCCTTGGCGCATCTCACCGCGGCGGCTGGGTCAGGGACCGGGAACGTCGGCAGCGGTAGTGGTGGCCCTCACCAGCATCAGGGCCCGACGCGGACAAGCCCTGACGGCCCGCCGCGCGGCGGGCAGCCGGTCGGCACTGACCGGCTCGTCGGACGTGATCGGGTAGCCCCATCGGTCGAGCACCACCAGGTCTGGCGCAAGGTGGGCACAGAGGCCGACCGCTTCGCACGCCACGGGGTTCACGAGCAGTCG
>DATDNR010000019.1:0-2939 GCA_036518175.1 Marmoricola sp. | reverse complement strand
TACGACTGGCATGCCGGCGCGTACGCCGAGGAGCATGAGGTGCTGCCGGGGCCCTGGCTGGTGCTCGAGGGCGTCGGGTCCGGTCAGCGGGCCTGGGCGGCGATGACGACGCTGCTGGTCTGGGTCGAGGTGCCGGCCGAGCTGCGGCTCGCCAGAGGGCTGGCCCGCGACGGCGAGGGGATGCGCGACCACTGGCTGCGGTGGGCCGAGCAGGAGCAGGCGCTGTTCGCCCGCGAGGACACCTGCGCCCGGGCCGACGTCCGCGTCGACGGCGCAGCGCCGTACTGAGTCCCCTGCGGCCTCGCCGGTAGGGTTCGGGGCATGGTCGCACCCACCGGCGAGCAGTACACGATCTCCGCGGGCGGTTACGAGGCGACGCTGGTCGAGGGCGGCGGCGGCCTGCGGACGCTCACCCAGGAGGGCGTCGACGTGCTGGCGGGCTACCCGCTGGAGGAGCACCCGACCGGCGGCCGCGGGCAGGTGCTGATGCCGTGGGTCAACCGCGTCCGCGACGGGGCCTACCGCTTCGACGGGCACGACCTGCAGCTGGCCGTCTCGGAGGTGGAGACCGGCACCGCGATCCACGGACTGGTGCGCTGGTGCTCCTGGCGTCCGGTCGAGGTGACCGGTGACCGGGTCCGGCTCGGCTACCGGTTGATGGCGCAGGCCGGCTATCCGTGGTCGCTCGACCTGGCCGTCGACTACGCCGTCGGCGACGACGGCCTCACGGTGACCATGACCGCGGCCAACCTCGCCGACAGCGCCGCTCCGTTCGCCGCCGGGATGCACCCCTACCTCGCGGTCGCCGGAGCCCGCGTCGACGAGGTGGTGCTGACCGTGCCGGCCCGGACCCGGCAGCTCGTCGATGACCGGCTGCTGCCCACCGGCACCGCCCCGGTCTCCGGCGACCACGACTTCCGGGCCGGCAGCCGCATCGGCGCGCTGCGCCTCGACGACGCCTTCACCGACCTCGACCGCGGCGAGGACGGGCGCGCGGTCGTGCGCGCGGCCACCGACGACGGCGCAGGCGAGCTGTGGGCCGACGAGTCCTTCGGCTGGATCCAGGTCTTCACCGGCGACACGCTGCCGCGGGGCGCGCGGCAGTCGCTGGCCGTGGAGCCGATGACCTCCCCGGCCGACGCGTTCAACACCGGCGCCGACCTCGTCGTCCTCGAGCCGGGCCGCACCTGGTCGGGCAGCTTCGGCTTCCGACGCGGCTGACCGCCTGGCGGGCCTTCAGCGCTCCGGCTCCGGCGGCGTGTGCGCCGCGATGACCGCGCGCAGCTCCCGCACCGCACGCTCGGCACGGGCACCGTCGGAGCCCTGGATCGCGACCAGCGAGATCTGGGTGCCGTCCGACAGGTCCATCCCCGCCCAGGGCGCGCCGCGCCGCAGCGAGACGTCGACCACCTGCGACCACTCGTAGTCGCGACGCCGATAGCCGTTGACGACGGTCAGGGCGCCCTCCGAGGCGGTCACCCGGCAACGGGCGATCGCCCAGCCGCAGGCGATGCCCAGCAGGGCGAACAGCACCAGCGTCACCTTCTGGAAGAAGGTGAACGCCGCCACCTCGCTGCTGAGCAGCACGCCCGCGGCGATGAACACGGCCAGCAGACCACCGCCGAAGACGAAGATCGCCATGCGTGCCCCGAACGGCCGCCACGTGTGCGGCAACGAGACGTTCGCACCCGGCACCGGGATCAGAGCCTGCAGGCGTGGATGTCGGTGACGAGGATGCCGCGCGCGCCGATCCCGTACAGCTGGTCCATGAGTCGCTGGGCGCCGTCGCGCGGCACCATCGAGCGCACCGCGACCCAGCCTTCCCGATGCAGCGGCGAGACGGTCGGGCTCTCGATGCCCGGCGTCAGCGCCACCGCCTGCTCCACCGCGGTCTCGGGGATGTCGTAGTCCATCATCACGTAGCCGCGCGCCACGAGCACGCCCTCGATGCGTCGGCGGAAGACCTCGAAGCCGGCGGGGTCCGGAGCGTCCGAGCGGGTCACCACCACCGCCTCGGACTCCAGCAACACGTCACCGACGATCTCCAGGCCGGCCCGACGCAGGGTGGACCCGGTCTCCACCACGTCGGCGATGACGTCGGCCACGCCGAGCTGGACGCTGGTCTCGACGGCGCCGTCGAGCCGGATGACCTCGGCATCCAGGCCCCGCTCCTCGAGGTGGCGGCGCACCAGACCGACGTACGACGTGGCGATGCGCTTGCCGGCGAGGCGGTCGAGGTCGGTCAGCACGCCCGGACGCGCCGCGAAGCGGAACCGCGACTGGCCGAACCCGAGGGCGAGCACCTCCTCGGCCTTCGCGCCGGAGTCGAGCAGCAGGTCGCGGCCGGTGATGCCGACGTCGAGGGTCCCCGAGCCGACGTAGAGGGCGATGTCCCGAGGGCGCAGGTAGAAGAACTCCACGCCGTTCTCGCCGTCGACGAGGGTCAGCTCCTTGCTGTCGGTGCGTTGCCGGTAGCCGGCCTCGCGCAGCATCTCGGCGGCGGCGACGGCGAGCGAGCCCTTGTTGGGCACGGCGATGCGCAGCAGGTCGGTGGCGTCGGACAGGTTCTCGGGGAGGGGCGAGCGGGCGGGCGTCGATCCGGAAGGCATGGTCATCTCACAGGTGGGCGTAGACGTCGTCGAGGGTGAGTCCGGCGGCCAGCATCAGCACCTGCGCGTGGTAGAGCAGCTGGCTGATCTCCTCGGCCGCCCGCGCATGGCCCTCGTGCTCGGCCGCCATCCAGGACTCGGCCGCCTCCTCGACCAGCTTCTTGCCGATGGCGTGCACGCCGGCGTCGAGCTCGCGGACGGTGCCCGAGCCCTCGGGGCGGGTGACCGCCTTGTCGGAGAGCTCGGCCCACAGCTCCTCGAACGTCTTCACCGCCTCAGCCTAAGGGTTCGCGACGCCTGATCCTGCGCAAGGTCCTCGCGGTGAGAAGG
>DATDNR010000018.1:0-23912 GCA_036518175.1 Marmoricola sp. | reverse complement strand
CGAGTTGACCAGCACGATGGCCGCAGCCCACGCCTTCTTCGAGCCCCGCACCTGCTCGGGCCGTCGTCGGCGCAGGTCCACCAGCGCCGCCAGCTTCAGGACTCCCTCCACGCTGCCGGTGATCACGATCAGCCGGCGGGTGCCCTTGCTCAGCTCACTCCATCGTCGCTTCGCCACGTCCGCCCTCCAGGAAAGCCGCGAGATTGGCCAGAGAGGATGCCATGCCCTCAGTGTGCTCCTCGGCACCGATCCCGGGCGGCACGTTCTCCGCCCGGATCTCGACGCGCGTGCTGCTTCCGGCCGGCGAGAGCCCCCAGGTCATGGTCATCGTGCCGGCGAAGGCGTCGTCCTCGGCGACGAAGTCCACCGCCTCGACGACGCGCACGCCCGGGACGAGCTCGACGAAGCGCACCTCGACCACGTCCGAGTCGGCGGTGGTCTTGCCGGTTCCCGCGGCACCGGGCCCATAGCTGAGCACCAGGCGGTAGGACCCACCGGTGCGGGCGTCGAAGCGCTCGAAGTGCCCGGTCATCCCCTGCGGCGGGAGCCACCGGAGGAGGGCGTCGGCGTCCACGAGCGCGGCGAACACGCGCTCGGCCTCGGCGTGGACCACCCGGGAGGCCGAGTGTGTCGTCGTACCCGGAGGTCGCTGCCTGTCCATGGGGTCACGCGAGCTCAGTAGAAGAGCCTGGTGTCGACCACGTTGCGCAGCGGCGCGCCCGTGCGGAAGCGGCGCAGGTTGTCGCAGAAGAGCTCGACGATGCGTGCGTTCTCCCGGGTGGACAGCGCAGCGGTGTGCGGGCTCAGCAGCACGTTGTCGAGCTCCCACAGCGGGCTCTCGGCCGGCAGCGGCTCGGTCGCCACGACGTCGAGGGCGGCTCCCGCGAGCCGGCCCTCACGGAGCGCACTGACCAGCGCTGCTTCGTCGATCGTGCTGCCCCTGCCGACGTTGACGAGCACGGCGTGCTCGGGAAGCGCCTTGATCAGCTCTGCGGTGAACATCCCCTCGGTCTCGACGGTGGCCGGCAGCGCCAGCACGACCGCGTCGGCGGTGGGCACCACCTCGGCGAGCTCGCCGGTCGACACCATCCGGTCCACCGCGTCGAGGTCCTGCTCACCGCCGGTGCGACGGACGCCGGTCACGTGCATGCCCAGTGCCCGTGCGGCGCGCGACACCTCACGGCCGATGTGCCCCAGTCCGACCACCAGCAGACGTTGCCCGGCCAGCTCCCGCACCGCGTAGTGGTCCCAGCGGCGGGAGGCCTTGTCGCGCTGCAGTCTCGGCAGGTCCTTGGTGAAGGTCAGCAGACCGAGCATGGCCCATTCGGCCAGCTGGGTGGCGTGTACGCCGACGCTGCTGGTGAAGGTGACCCGCTCGAGGTCGGCGGCGCTCAGACCGGCCGCGCGCACCTGCTGGCCGGCGCCGGCCGCGGTCCCCTGGACCCAGCGCAGGTGGGGCGCACCAGCGACCAGGTCACGGAGCGCGTCGGGTGTCTCCCCGGGCACGCCGAGGGTGACCTCGGCGCGTTGCACCCAGGCGTCGAACCGTCGCTGTGCCTCCGGGGAGCGCCGGAAGGCCGGGTCGCCTCCGTGGTCACTGGGATAGCGAGGGGCCGGCAGCAGTGCCGCGTCGTGGAGCACCTCCACCTCCGGCGCACCGGACCGGATCCGCTCGACCAGATCCTCCTCGAGCGGCGTGGCGATGAGCACCGTGGTCGGTGCCGCGGTCACGCGGCGCCCCGGCCGCCCGCGGGCACCGACAGCTCCGCACCGCGCCGCCCTCGGACGCTGACGCCGAACATCAGCACCGCCGACAGGAAGAGGCAGACGGCCATGAACGTGAAGGCGGCGCCGTTGCCGAGCCCGCCCTGCAGCCAGCCGACGACGTAGGCGCCGAGGAAGCCGCCGACCGCCCCGGCACTGTTGACCAGGGCCATCGCCGCTCCGGAGACCTGCTGCGGCAGGAACTCGGGGATCAGCGCGAAGTAGGGGCCGTAGGGCGCGTAGAGGCCCGCCGCTGCGAGGACGAGGACGGCGTAGGAGACCCAGTAGTGTCCGGTGCCGAGCACCGTCGACGCCACGAACAGGGCGGTGGCGGCGAGCAGGAACGGCCATACGAACTCGCGCCTGTTGCCCGACCGGTCGGAGGCCCGCGACACCAGGAGCATGGCGATCGCCGCCACGGCGTACGGCACCGCGGAGAGGGCGCCGATGAGCCCGATGCCGTGGTGGGACAGGCTGTCGAGGATGGTCGGCAGCCAGAACACGAATCCGTACACGCCGACGCTCCACAGCAGGTACTGCACCGAGAGCACCAGCACGTTGCGGGACGAGAGCGCCTCGCGATATCCGCCGCGGACCGGCTCGAGATCCTCCTGCTCGGCCGCCAGCCGTGCCTCGATGTCGTCGCGTTCGGCCGGGGCCAGCCAGCCTGCCTCGTGCGGCCAGTCGGCGACGAGGGCGCGGAAGACGAAGGCCCAGACGATGGCGGGGAGCCCCTCGAGGATGAACATCCAGCGCCAGTCGGTGGCCGCGATCAGGTAGCCCGACAGTGCCGACAGCCACATCACGGTGATCGGGTTGCCGAGGATCAGGAAGGTGTTGGCGCGGCCGCGTTCGGACCTGCTGAACCAGTGGGTGAGGAAGATCAGCATCGCCGGGATGATCGCGGCCTCCACGACGCCGAGGGCGAAGCGGTCCACCAGCAGGAGCCAGAGCCAGGGGATGACGCCCTGCGCGCTGGCGAAGACACCCCAGAGGAGCACGCACCAGAAGACCAGCTTGCTGACCGACTTGTTCTCGGCGTAGTGCGCCGCAGGGATCTGGAAGAGGAAGTACCCCAGGAAGAAGAACGCGCCCAGCAGGGCCGACCACTGCGCGGTGAGCCCGAGCGACTGCTTGAGGCCGCCGTCGACGCCGATGGAGTAGTTCGAGCGGTCGAGGTAGGCCAGGCTGTAGGTGATGAAGACCAGGGGGATGAGGCGGCGCCAACGCTGACTGGCCATGGCTCTCGTCGGCGGTGTGGTGGACGCGGCACTCATCGCGACTCCCTCGGTCAAGTTTCGGCTCTCGTCGGACCGTACCCACACCTCGCGACGCTCACTCGGGTCCCGACATAACGAACGAAGGTCGGGCGCCGGCGGATTTCCGATGGCTGCGAGGGCCCACCGCGAGTAGCGTGCGAGCCAGTCACCGGTTGTCCCTGGGAGGTATCGATGTCATCGCGACTCAACCCCTACGTCAGCTTCCGCGACGACGCCCGCGAGGCCCTGGAGTTCTACCGGTCGGTCTTCGGCGGTGAGCTCAACACCAGCACGTTCGGCGACTTCGGTGATCCGAAGTCCCCCGAGGCGAAGCTGATCATGCACGGGATGCTCGAGACGTCGAGCGGCTTCACGCTGATGGCAGCGGACACCCCGCCCGGGATGGACTTCGATCCGGGGAGCCGGATCTCCATCTCGCTCAGCGGTGACGACGAGGCCGAGCTTCGCGGTTACTGGGACAAGCTGGCCGAGGGCGCCACCGTGACCATGCCGCTGGAGAAGCAGATGTGGGGCGACGTCTTCGGCATGTGCACCGACAGGTTCGGCGTCACCTGGATGGTCAACATCGCTGGTGACGGCTCCTGACGGCCCCGCCGTCGCCCTCAACGACCTCGCGTCGACCCCAGCGGCGTGGCGTCCACGGAGCAGTGGTGCCGTGGACACTCGGCCGCGGGCGCGCGCCCGGCTGCCGCCGGCGCCGGCCGACGCAGGAAGACCGCAGCGACGAGGCCGCCGGCGAAGAGGAGGCCGGCGCAGACGGCCATCGCCGTGCGGAACGCCGGCGCGAGCGCTCGAGGGTCCCGGAAGCCCTCGGCACCGAGGCCGGTGAGCGCGGGGAGTGCTGCGACCAGCAGCAGCCCGCCCGTCCTGGCGACCGCGTTGTTCACGCCGCTGGCGAGCCCGGCCCGCGTCTGAGGGGCGGAGCCGAGCGCGGTGGAGGTGAGGGGGCTGACGGTGAGGGTGAGTCCGGCGCCCAGCAGCGCCACCGGCCCGAGCACGTCGGTCACGTAGTTCGCTCCGGTGCCGACCCGGGCGAGGAGGGCCACCCCGAGTGCGCCCAGCATCGGCCCTGCTGCCATCAGCGGGCGCGGCCCGATCCGGACGCCCAGCGCGCCGGCCTGCGCCGAGAACACCAGCATCAGCACCGTGACCGGGAGCAGGGACAGGCCCGCCTGGACCGGGCCGAGACCGGCCACCACCTGCAGGGTCACCACGAGCCAGAAGAAGGTGCCGCCCAGCGCCGCGTAGACCAGCAGGGTGACCACGTTGGTGACCGTGAAGGGCCGGGACGAGAAGATCTCGAGCGGCAACATCGGCTCGGGCGCGAACCTCTCCCGGGCCAGGAACCCGGCGAGCGCGGCGATCCCGACGCCGAGCTCCGCCACCGCCGCTGCGCCCCCACGAGCACCCCACGTGGACAGGCCGAAGGTGATCGCGCCGAGCGCCAGCGCGGCGAGCACCGCGCCGGTGTAGTCGGTGTGCCTGACCACCTCCGGGTCCCTGGTCTCGGGGACGTGCCGCAGGGCGAGGGCGATGACGAGGGCGATGACCGGGAGGTTGATCAGGAACACCCAGCGCCACGATCCGACGTCGATCAGCCATCCGCCGAGCAGGGGGCCGACCGCTGCAGCCACCCCGCCGAGGCCCGACCAGGCACCGATCGCGCGTGCCCGGTCATCGGGGCGGAAGCTCGACTGGATGATGGCCAGGGAGCCCGGCGTGAGCAGCGCTCCGCCGATCCCCTGCACAGCCCGCGCCACCACCAGCACCACGATCCCGGGCGCGATGGCGCCGCCCAACGAGGCCGCGCCGAAGAGGGTGACGCCTGCGACGAACACCCGGCGCCTGCCCAGGCGGTCACCGAGTGATCCGCCGACCAGGATGAGTGCTGCGAGGGTGAGGGTGTAGGCGTTGACCGTCCAGGTCAGGCCCGTCGCACCCGCGTGCAGGTCAGCACCGATCGCGGGCAGGGCGATGTTGACCACCGTCGCATCGATCAGCGCGAGGCCCGAGCCGAGCACGGTTGCTGCCAGCACCCATCGGCCGCGCGGCTCATGGAGCGCGAGGCCGCTGTCGGGCGGCAGCACAGGTCGAGGTCGCACACTGCCCTCCGGGAGATGACGACAGCTCCAGTCTCCAGTGTGCAGGCCCGACGCGAGGCGGGTGGCCGACCAGTCAGTCCCGGTCGCGGAGGCCGGCGATGACGTCCGCGGTGGCCGCCCGGTAGCGCTGCAGGGTCTCGCGGTCCGGAGCCGCCTCGTGCAGGGTGCTGCCCGGCAGGCCCCCTCGAGGTGGCACGGCGCCCCCGGCGAGCATCCACGCCGCCTGGCGCGCGGCACCCAGGGCGACGTACTCGCCGGGGTCCGGCACCTGGACGGGCACGCCGAGGAGCGCAGGGGCGAGGACCTGGACGGCGTGCGAGCGGGCCGCACCTCCGACCAGCCGGACCTCCTCCACCGCCACACCCTGGCGGCGAATCGCCTCCAGGCAGTCGGCGAGGAGGCACAGCAGGCCCTCCACGGCTGCCCGGGCGACGTTCTGCGGCGTGAACGACGAGAGCGTGAGCCCGTGGAGGGAGCCGGTGGCGTGGGGCAGGTTGGGCGTGCGTTCCCCCTCGAGGTAGGGCACGAGGACCAGGCCCTGCGCCCCGGGCTCGGCGGTCAGCGCCAGCTCACTGAGACGCGCGTGGTCGACGCCGAGCAGGGCAGCGGTCGAGTCGAGGACGCGCGAGCCGTTGAGCGTGCACGCCAGTGGCAGGTGATGTCCGGTGGCGTCGGCGAACCCGGCCACCTCGCCGGACGGGTCGGCCGTGGGGCCGCGCGACACCGCGGCGACGACTCCGGAGGTGCCGATGGAGACGAACACCGAGCCGGGCCGGAGACCCAGCCCCAGGGCTGCTCCGGCGTTGTCGCCGCATCCCGGACCGACCACCAGGTGGGCGAGGCCGGCGGTGTGGTCGCCGTACCCGAGGACGTCACGAGGACCCAGCACAGCCGGCAGTGCGACGCCGTCCGCACTGGCGCGGCCGAGCGCCCGTGCGAGCAGGTCGCGTCGGTACCTCCCGGTGGCGGCATCGAAGTAGCCGGTCCCGGAAGCGTCCGACCGGTCGGTGCGCAGGTCGTCCAGCGAGTGGCTCCCGGTGAGGCGCCAGCTGAGCCAGTCGTGGGGCAGGGCCACCGCTGCCACGCGGCGGGCGTGCTGCGGCTCGTGCTCGGCCAGCCACCGGAGCTTGGTGACGGTGAAGGACGCCACCGGCACCGAGCCGACGGCCTGCGCCCAGGCCTCCGCTCCGCGCCGGGCATCCCCACCGCCGAGCTCCACGACCAGGTCGCGCGCCGCGTCAGCCGAGCGGGTGTCGTTCCACAGGAGCGCGGGCCGGATCACCTTGCCGTCCTCGTCGAGGCAGACCATGCCGTGCTGCTGCCCGCCGATGGCGATCGCCTCCACGTCGTCGAGGCCACCGGCCTCGCTGACCGCAGACTGCAGTGCAGCCCACCAGGCCTCGGGATCGACCTCGGTGCCGTCGGGGTGCGGGGCTCGCCCGTGCCGCACGACCCGCCCGGTCGTGGCGTCGCAGACCAACACCTTGCAGGCCTGCGTGGAGGAGTCCACCCCAGCGACCAGTGCCACCGCGCCTCCCTTCGCCGATCGCCGACAGGCGACCTGTGCCACCGAAAGGGTTGCAGAAGAATCCGCACAACGGGTCATGGGCGTGCTCAGCCGAACGGCGTAGCGTCACTACTCCAGGAAAGGGACCGTTCCCGAGCTTGGGAAGTCACCCCCTACTGCGAGCGGAGCCCGGGAACGGCCCCCCATCCTGCGAAGGGTCGAGCCACCGTGACCGGAAGGTCTTCCGGCCCTGTCGCCGGTCGTCGGTCCGGGCGAATGTCGTGCCACGTCGCCGAACGCGTTCAGAGGATGGCGCACCGCCGGCACCATGCCCAGAGGCGAGGACCGATGGTGACCGATGAGCCCGTCAGCCGGGCACAGCGTGCGCAGAGGCGCCTGCGCGCCGCCGCCGGCGCCCGCGAGCGATCCGAGCACACCCCCGTGCTCACGCGCAGCGAGGCGCTTCTCCTGGCCAGTGACTTCTTCATGGCCGGCCTGATCGACGAGGCGCCCACCCTGTACTGGCAGCCCGAGGACCTGGCCCGGGCCCTCCTGCCCTGGGGCGCCAGGGTCGTCCCGGACCCGCCCGGCGACGCCGGCGCGCCTCGCCGGGGTCAGCCGGGGGGATGAGCGGGGCGCAGGTGCGCGTGGCGCGGGTCCTCGCTGATCACGACACGGACCTGGTGGCCGCACGGCTCGGCGAGGAAGACGCCGTCTCCGCGACCGCGGAGCCTGTCGATCTCCAGCCTGCAGAGCGGGCACGGCAGAGGTGGGCGGCGGGCTAGTTCCATCGTGGGGCGATGTTAGCGGCTGACGCAATACGAGACCGTCATCCGAGACTTATGACCCATAAGGCGTAGGAGCGGTCATACGTCAATACGATCCGCGGGCCCCCGGCGTCGTCTCGACTGGTTGTCGTCATCAGCGAACGCACCTCGGGAGGACACCGATGTCCGGTACAGCTCTCCACGCAAGGTCTCGCCGCGTCTGGTTGTCCACGCTCGGGGTCGTCGCCCTGGGGCTCGGCACGGTCGCACCGGCGAGCGCACTGTCGAACGCCGGCGCCGACGCCCAGTCGCCGGTCCTGACGCTCAGCCACCTCATCCACACTCGGCCGTTCAAGGGCTCCCGGGTGAAGATGAACGACAACGAGGACTCGGTCTACGTGCCCAGGGACAGGTCGCTGTGGCTCGTCGACGACGACGCCCGCCGGGTCTACGAGATCAACCCCTTCACCGGCCGGCTCAAGCGCACCTTCTACCGGAGGACCTTCCAGAGGCTCCATCGGCACGGCGGAGGGCCGGTCGCGGGTGTGAACCGCGATCGGGACTTCGAGAGCCTGGCGTACGACGCCTCCCACGACACCCTCTACGTCTTCTCCGGAGTCGGTGGTCCGACCGTCCACTTCCCGCCGACCGTTTTCCGCTTCCGTCGGGTCCACGGCCACCTGAAGCCGGTCGACTACCAGCCGCTCCCGGCCGGCAGTGACTTCAGCGCCGCCGCCTGGAACCCCGCCGACCACAAGATCTACGTCGGGGTCCGGCACGACATCCGCAGCTACAGCTATGCGAGCAACCTCGCCGGGTCGACGTTCCAGATCCCGCGCCTCGGAGCCATCGAGGGCTTCGACTTCAGCGGGGACGGCAAGAGCCTGTACGTCGCCCGTTCCCAGATCGGCGGCAAGACACCGTTCCAGCTGCTGACCCGGGTGGACTGGGCCGACAGGGAGCTCGTGTCCGGCTGGAACTTCGACCTCGCCCGCTTCGGGATGAGGGACGTCCGTGGCGTCACGCAGATCGGCGACCGGTTCTACGTCTCCGACGGCTACGACTTCCGACCGGCGGGCGATCCCAAGGACCACGCCGTGTTCGTCTTCCACCTCGGTGCAGCCGCCTCCGCTCCGAGGGCGTCGTTCAGGGCTTCGCGCACCAGCGGAGCGGCCCCGTTGCGGGTGCGCTTCACCAACACCTCGACCGGATCCGCGACCAGGTGGGTGTGGCACTTCGGCGACGGCTCGAGGTCCTACCGCCGCGACCCGGTGCACCGCTTCGCCAGGCCCGGCGACTACTCGGTCACCCTCGTCGCCAGGAACGCCAGGGGCCGCGACCGCGTGAGCACGGTGATCCGGGCACGAGACCTGCGGGCGCCGCGGGGCCGCTTCGTCGTGAGCCCGCGCCACGCACACGTTCGGCACACCCGCGTCGCGATCACGCAACGCGCCCTCCACGACAACTTCACTCCCAGGCACGCGATCCGGCGCATCGTCCGCTGGGGTGACGGCACCGCGCAGCGGGCCTGGCGGACGGGTCTGACCCGGACGGTGCACGTCTACCGCAAGCGGGGCATCTACCACCCGCGTGTGGTGCTCATCGACCGGGCCGGCAACCACCGCGTCGTGCACACCCATCGGGTGGTCGTCAGGCGGTGAACCCGGCCTCGCGCACATCGCGCCCGCATGCTGGCTACTGGCTACAGTGACCGGAGCGGCCACCGAGCCACGGTGTCCGCTCCGGTTCGGGGGCGAGGAGGCGGGAACATTGGACGACGGCTCCACGCGGCTGGTCGAGGTCTCGCGGCGCCTCGCCGAGACCCTCACGCCGGCCGACCTCGACAGCACCCTGCGCAACATCACGAAGGCGGCCGTGGCGCTGCTGCCCTCCGCGCACTACGCCAGCATCACCGTCAACCACGCCGACGGCAGCATGGACAGCCACGCAGTGACCGACGAGCTGCTCCTCGACCTCGATGCCAAGCAGGTCGAGTGGCGGGAGGGGCCGTGCTTCGACGGCGCCTCCGATCAGCCGCACGTGGTCTCGCCGGACCTGCGCCGTGACGAGCGCTATCCACGGTACGGCGCAGCTGCGGTGGCCGCTGGTGTGCGTGCGCAGGCGGGGCTGCGTCTGTACGAGAACGTGAAGTCGGTCGGCGCCCTCAACCTCTACTCGCGAAGTGTCGGCGCGTTCGGGGACGTGCAGACCCTGGGCCGGCTGTTCGCCGACCAGGCGGCGGTCGCGATCTCCTACGCCACCGAGGTGCAGAACCTCCACGAGGCCCTGCGCACGCGGACCACCATCGGCCAGGCCGTCGGCATCGTGATGGAGCGCTTCGGCCTCAGCGACGACCGCGCCTTCGCCTTCCTCACCCGGCTCTCCAACCACCGCAACGTGAAGCTCCGCCTGGTCGCCCAGGAGATCGTGGACTCGGGTGCGCAGCAGCAGTCCTCCGAGGGCTGATCTTTCCAGCAGGTCGGCGCCCGCATCCGCCCCGCTGGCCGGTGGACCGAGCACCTCAGGGGCTTGTTAAGGGTCGATCCACCACGTCGCCCGCCGTACGGCGGGCCAGCCGGTGTCGTGTTCCCGCTCGCGCCGCTCGGCGGCCGCACCCCCGCGCATCCCGAACAGCCTCTTGGCGAGCAGCAGGTAGACCGCGATGGTCAGGTTGATCAGCAGCGTGAGCACCTTGAGCCACGACACCGACCGGGCCAGCTCGTAGACCTCGTAGGGGATGAAGACGACGGTGGCGAGGAAGGTGAGGTACTCGGCCCAGCGCCTGGCCAGCCACAGGCCGACCATCTCGGTGGCCTCGAGCGCGGCGTAGGCGAGGACGAGCACGCCGGCGATGTAGAGGTTCGTCGTCTTGATCGCCATGACGTGGCGCAGCTCCTCCAGGACGCTGCCGCCGCTGTGGACCGGCCCGCCGACTCCACCCTGGAAGTCCTTCAGCACGCGGACGAAGAACGCGTCCAGCAGGTGGTGATGCGTCGCGTAGACCAGGATGACGGCCGCCAGTGCACTCAGCGCCAGCACGTGCAGGGCCCGGTCCAGGGCGATCAGCCGCAGCACGTAGCGGTCGCGCAGCGGGCGGCCGCGCAGGGGGACCGCGATGGCCTCCAGCCGGCCGATGCGCCGCGTTGCAGGCGCGGAGGGCGGCGGCAGGGGCAGCCATGAGTCACAGCGGAGGCATCGGTGCCAACGCACGTGGCCGTCCTCCCGGACCACCAGCGCATCGTCGGCCGTGATCTCCGCGGCGGCCGTGCCGACCAGTTCGTGCCCCCGGGTGGCGCAGGCGAGCAGCTCGTAGCGCAGCCGGGGGACGAGACGCCGCGGCGCTTCGGTGCCCGGAGGAGTGTGCGGGGGCTGACCGCCGTGGACCTGGCTCACGATCCGATTCAACCCGCCAGCACGCGGCGGGGCGAACGGCCCCTGTCCGACCAGCCCAACGGCCCCTGAGGGGAGGGGCGCACGCAGCGTAGCTTCGACCCATGGAACGCGTGGTGGTCGACAGGTTCGGCGGCCCCGAGGTGATCCGGGTCGTCGAGGATCTCGATCCCCAGCCCGGACCCGGCGAGGTCCGGTTGAGGCTCTTGGCCGCGGGCGTGTCGTTCACCGACGCCCAGCTGCGCGCCGGCACCTACCTGGGAGTTCCGAGACCCCCGTTCACGCCCGGGTACGAGCTGGTGGGTGTCGTCGACCAGCTCGGTCCGGGATGCACGAGATCGAGCGTCGGCACCCGAGTCGCCGCACTCACGGTGTGGGGCGCCGACGCCGAGCGCGTCTGCGTCCCGGAGTCCGAGGTCGTGGAGGTGCCCGAGGACCTGGACCCCGCCGAGGTGGTCGCGCTGGTGCTGACCTACATGACCGCCTACCAGCTGCTGCACCGCATGGCTCGCGTGCAGTCGGGGGAGTCAGTGCTCGTGCATGGGGCAGCCGGGCGGGTGGGCACTGCGGTGCTCGAGCTAGGGACCCTGGCCGGCGCCCATCTACTCGGGACGGTCGCCGCTCACGACGTCGGCACGGTCGAACGGCTCGGCGCAGTGGCGATCGACTACCAGCACGAGGACTTCCTGGCGCGGGTCAGGTCCCTGCCCCGACCGGGTGTGGACGTGGTGCTGGACGGATTGGGAGGCGCGGTCTCGCTCCGCTCCTTCCGGGCGCTACGCCCTGGGGGTCGGCTCGTCCTGTACGGGCACTACGCCACGCTGGCACACGGCCGCAGGAGCTGGCGTGGCTGGGCGGAGTGGTACGCCGCAACCGCCGGCGTGGCGCTGTGGGGACTGCTGTCGCCACGCCGCAGGGTGATGGCGTACCGCATCCAGAAGCTGCGTGAGGGGCACCAGGTCGTCCCGCTCAGCAGGCGATCCGCAGCGTTGCCGGTGGGTGGTGGCCCGCGAGATCCCGAGCAGTTCCGTGAGGATTTCGCAGCGCTGCTCGCCCTGCTCGGTGCCGGCCGGATCCATCCGGTCGTCGCGCAGCGGCTCCCGCTCTCGCAGGCCCGTCGCGCCCATGAGCTGCTGGCGACTTCGGCGGACAAGGGCAAGCTCGTCCTGGTGCCGGACGCGCCGTAGCCGTCATCCGCGGGTCTGCAGCTCCCACGCGGCCGTGAGCGCCTCGCGGACGGCGGCGATGTCGCCGTCGGCGATGTCGGCGAGGACCTTCATGTGCGCCTCGAGCTCCGGACGCATCCAGAAGGTCGTCGGATACCTGGCGAGCAGCTCCTCCCTCGGCGCGAAGTCCGCACGGATCAGCAGCGTGGAGTCGTCGAGCCGCCGAGCGACCAAGCGGTTGCGCACGCACCACCGCGGGCCGCGACGATCCTGGTGCAGCCGGACACCGTCCAGCTCGGCCAGGAACTCCTCGACGGCGCGCCAGTTCCGCTGCAGCGACATGGGCTGAGCCTGCCCCTCCGCTCCCGACCTCTCAAGTGGTGGCGGGTGGTCGAGCTGGACCGCAGCGACATGCCGCGACCATGACCGCGCCGGACGACTCGAAACCGCCTCACCCGGGGTCTGGAGGTGAGGCGGTCGTCAGGGACTCTTGCGAAGGGGCACCCCTGACGTTCCCCACCTCACGGTAAGTCGACGGCCCGGTCACGAGGAAGAGTCGCGCCGGTCCTGCCGTCCTCACCAGCGCGGTGGTTGACCGGTGCGTCGCGCGCGGCGCGCGGTGTTCTGCGTGGGGCCGAGCGGTAGCTGGCGGCCACCGACGAGAGGTGCTGCCGGCAAGGTCGAGGAGGTCGACTCGATCCGTCTGCCGGTGAGCTCGCGCCAGACCAGCTTCAGGTAGAGGTGCCGCACGCCGCCGGCCCACGGCTTCGGGTCAGCGGCCAGCTTGATCGCCGCCGCCTCCGCCTGGTTGTCCACGACCTGGAGCCACCCCCGGGCGACCACGCTCCACCCGGACTTCTGTCCCGGGTCGAGGCCGTCGGACTCGAAGGCCGCCTCGGTGCCGGGGCCGTCCCAGCCCAGCTCCGAGCAAGGGCTGGTGCGGCAGACGATGGCGTCACCCAGCAGCGTGAAGTTGACCGGGACGATCTCCTGACCCGCCGGGCCCCGAAAGGCGAGTCGGCCCACGCCTCCGCTCGCGAGCAGTCGGATGCACTCCTCGGTGTTCAACTCGTACAGCAATGGGCTCACGGTCGCGTCCTGTCGTCCTCGGGTCGTCCTGGGCTGGTGCCTAGCCTGCGGAGGTCCCCGACTGCACAGGCAGGGCCAGAGGTCCCGGGGCGGGGTGTGCTCCGACTGGGACAGACCGCGACCCGCCCGCGGTGGAGGGCGTGGACGGGCCGCAGCAGGGTCCCGGTACCCCGGCGCGGCGCGCTGACGCCGCCTCCTCCGGCTGCAGCAGGGGCAGCAACCCGAGCACCGCACGAGCAACAGGTCGCGGCTGGGTGACTCCTGCAACAGATAGGCATCTCTCAGGCTGGCGTCAGCGTCGGGACAGGTCGGGTCCCTAGGTTCGGCGTGGCCCCGGGCGCCGTGCCCGGGCTCGAGACGAGAGGAGTCACGGTGGCGCACGCAACCCCACTCGACCCCACCCGCGGCCGACAGGTCCGGCGGATGGCGGCCAAGGTGCCTGAGGTCACCGTGCTCTTCTGGGTGGTCAAGCTGCTCACC
Organism: Marmoricola sp.; assembly: GCA_036518175.1. Taxonomy (GTDB): domain Bacteria; phylum Actinomycetota; class Actinomycetes; order Propionibacteriales; family Nocardioidaceae; genus Marmoricola. Next base: position 10,367 of record DATDNR010000018.1, on the reverse strand, counting down.
ACGGGGATGGGGGAGGCCGCTTCCGACTTCCTGGGCCACGTGAGCATCCCGCTCGCCGGGGTGGTGGGCGTGGGCTGCATCGTGGTGACTCTCTGGCTGCAGCTGCGCAGCGACCGCTACCGCGCGCCGGTGTACTGGGCGACCGTGGCCGCCGTGGCGGTCTTCGGCACCATGGCTGCCGACGTGGTGCATATCGCCGGCGTCCCCTACGCCTTCTCGACGGCCTTCTACGCCGCCGTGCTCGCCGTCGTGTTCACCCTGTGGTGGCGTGCGGAGGGCACCTTGTCGATCCACTCCATCACCACGCGGCGGCGCGAGCTGTTCTACTGGCTCACCGTGCTGGCCACGTTCGCGCTCGGCACGGCCGCCGGTGATCTGACCGCGGACTCGCTCGGCCTGGGCTTCCTCGGCTCCGGCGTCCTCTTCGCGGCAATGTTCGCGGTGCCTGCACTCGCGTGGTGGAAGCTCGGCCTCAATCCGGTCGTGGCCTTCTGGAGCGCCTACGTGCTCACCCGTCCGCTCGGTGCCTCGTTCGCCGACTGGTTCGGCAAGCCGCACTGGTTCGGCGGCGGGTTGGGGTACGGCGACGGCACCGTGACCGGGCTCGCGCTGGTGGTGTTCGTCTGCCTCGTCGCCTGGATGACGGTGAGCCGGCACGGCATCCAGGCGCCCGCCGTCACGGCTGCGGTCGAGTCAGACGCTGAAGCTGCCTGACGGCTGCTCGGCCGGGACCTGGTCGTCGTACGCGGGGTGGTGGCTGGGGACGCGGCGAGCCAGGGCGAGGTGGCCACCGAGGTAGGCACCGAGCCCCGAGACGGCAGCGCCGGCGAGGGCGAGCCGGACACCCGCCCCGTGCCTGCCTCGGCCGCGTGCGGCCCAGGAACGTGCGTACAAGGCGATCGCCAGTCCGTTGGTGAGCGCGTGGACCAGGCCCACCTTCTTGTCCCTGAAGGGGATGGCCGACCACTCCGCCCAGCCCGTCCAGGCGGTCGGGGCCGCGGCGATCAGGCCGACGCCGATCAGCGTGCGGGAGGAGGGGGACGCCTCCGCGCCGCCCACCATGTCGAGCACGCTCGCCGAGGTCCAGGTCCCGATCGCCAGGTCGGTGAGGATGGGATGCAAGGCGTGACCGAGCCACTCGCCGCGAAGGGCAGAACCTCGCGCTCCCGTCCCGAACAAGGACGCGACGGGCCGCTCCAGCGCCCGCACCGGTCGGTCGAGCGCTGTTGCCTGCTCCAGCTGCAGGGTCCAGCGCACGATCCCGGGGACCCGTTCTGTGACAACCATGACCGCTCCCGTCCTCGCACGGTTGTTGTGGCGACTCCGAGAGCCTCGCGTCTCGGCCCCGGCCAGGTCAACCGTTCCGGGCTGTGAGAGAGCGCCGGGCGAGGTCGCGACAGCATGACCGCAAATGTCGGACATAGTATGTGAGCCGAGGCACAACTACCCATGCAGAGGTGACCCTCATGGAGTCCATCGCGCACGCCTCCTTCGCCCACGCGGACAACGACCAACGAGCGCGGCGCGCCGTAGGCGGAGCGTTTGCGGGCTTCTTCGTCGACATGTTCGACGTCTATCTGCCGATCGTCGCCCTGGCGCCGGCGGCGGCCTACTTCCAGGCGACCGGTGTGTCGGCGAGCGCCTCGACGATCCTGTCCGCCATGGTCTTCGTGGCCACGCTGATCGGTCGACCGATCGGCGCAGCCCTGTTCGGTCACTTCGGGGACAAGATCGGGCGTCGCAAGACGGCCATCATCTCCGTGAGCGGTTTCGGCATCGTCACGCTGCTGATCGCCTGCCTTCCGGGCTACCACCAGATCGGCGTCACCGCCGTCATCGCACTGATCGCGCTGCGGCTCCTCGACGGGATCTTCCTCGGTGGTGAGTACACCGCCGCCAGCCCGCTCGCCATGGAGTACAGCCCGCACCGCAAGCGGGGCTGGTACGGCGGGTTGATCATGACCGGGTTCCCGATCGCCTACGTGCTCATCTCCCTGGTCACCCTGCTCGTCCTGCAGTTCGCGCCCGCCGGTGAGCTCAGCAGCCCCTACGTGCAGTGGGGCTGGCGGATCCCCTTCTTCGCCGGGGCCCTGCTCGCGCTGGGCTTCGTGCTCTTCTACAAGAAGTACGTCCCGGAGTCCGACGTTTGGGAGAGCGGACCCCGCACCAAGTCCCCGATGCGCGAGCTGCTCAGTGGCCGCAACGTCCGGGTGCTCGGCCAGGTCTTCCTGATGATGACCGGCGTCTGGTTCACCCTCTACATGGTCTCCGCGGTGCTGCCCGGTCAGCTGACCTCCGACGTCGGCCTGTCCGACACCCAGAAGACCGTGGTCGTCCTGGTGGCGAACCTGGTCCTCGCAGGCGGCTACGTCGGGGCTGGCGTCATCAGCCAGCGCACCGGTCGACGCCCCTTCTTCATGGCCTTCGGCGGGGTCGCGGCCGTGCTCGGCACCCTCGTCTACGCCTGGATCGTCAACCTGTCGAGCGACAGCTTCGGACTGGTGCTGGTGCTCACCATCCTCGCGAACCTGTTGGTGGTCTCGTGCTGGGGTGTGGTCACGACGTACATCAACGAGGCGTTCCACACCGGCGTGCGCGCGTCCGGCTACGGTCTCGGCTACAGCCTCGCGGTGATCATCCCGTCGTTCTACGCCTTCTACCAGTCCTGGCTGGGCAACCTCATGCCCGCGCAGTACACGGCACTGGTGCTCCTTGTCTTCGGTGGCGTGCTGATCACGGTGGGGGCCGCCATGGGCCCGGAGACCCGCGACGTCGTGATCCGCCATGACGAGGAGGCTGACCGCACCGTCGCATGACCTCCTCCTCAGCTACCGACGCGAGCCGTCACGTACCGCTCTGCGCGGCGCCGTACGCCGATCACGAGCCGGCTGCCTTCAGCCTTCCCGAAGGCGCGTGCGACACCCACGCACACGTAGTGAGCGGTGACCCTCGACACCGACTCGTCGGCAACCGCAGCTACACGCCTCCGGCTGCGCCGGAGGACGCCTACCTGCGGATGCTCGAGGACACCGGCATGAGCCGGGGCGTCCTCGTGCAGATCAGCGTCTACGGCACGGACAACCACTACATGCTCCAAGTGCTGGACAGGCACCCGGAGCAGCTGCGGGGGATCGCGGTCGTCGATCCTGCGGTGGAGACCGACACCCTCGTCGCCATGCATGACGCAGGGGTGCGCGGCCTGCGCATCAACGTCCTCTTCGGAGGTGGCGTGGGCTGGCAGGCGATGGAGGAGCTGGCAGCGAAGATCGCTCACCTCGGGTGGCACCTGCAGCTCCTGCTCGACGTCCGCGAGCTGCCCGACCTGCTGCCGCGGGTCAGCCGCCTGCCGGTGCCGGTGGTGGTAGACCATCTCGGGCACATGCCCGCCGAGCTGGGCCCACGGCATCCCGGGTTCCAGGCGCTGTTGACACTGCTCACCGACCATGAGGCGTGGGTCAAGCTCTCCGGGGCGTACCGGATCGACGCGCAGGCTCCGGAGTACCCGGCGGCGCGCGTGCTGGCGGAGGCCGTGCTCCAGGCGGCACCTGGCCGCGTGGTCTACGGCAGTGACTGGCCCCATGTCGCCGTGCCGCACGAGATGCCGAACACCGGGGGACTTCGCAACCTGCTTGCCACGTGGATCCCGGACGAGGACCTGCGCCGCCGGGTTCTCGTGAACAATCCCGCCGAGCTCTACGGTTTCCCACCCGTGGGGGAGCCGCAACGAGGAGGAGACGCATGATCCCGCACCTGGGCGACCCCGCGACCGCAGCACCGGGCGATGCCCGGGCGTCGTTCCGGAACGGTCACTGTGCACCGACCGCGGGTTGGTCCAACGGCTTCGCGCAGGCCAACCTGATCGCCGTACCCCGCGACTGGGCCTACGACGTGCTTCTCTACTGCCAGCGCAACCCGAAACCTTGCCCGCTGCTCGACGTGACCGAGCCGGGCGCGTACACCACGCCGCTGGCTCCAGGATCCGACCTGCGCACCGACCTGCCGCGCTTCCGGGTCTGGCGCGAGGGGGAGCTGGTGGAGGAGCCCACCGACATCCGTGAGGAGTGGCGGGAGGATCTGGTCTGCTTCCTCATCGGCTGCAGCTTCACCTTCGAGGATGCCCTCAGCGAGGCCGGCGTCCCGCTCCGACACGTCGCGGCCGGGCGCAACGTGCCGATGTACCTGACGAACCGGCCGTGCCGCCCGGCCGGCCGCATCCACGGCCAGCTGGTGGTGTCGATGCGTCCCATCCCTCCCGGACTGGTTCCCACGGCTGTGACGGTCACCAGTTCCATGCCGGCGGTCCACGGCGCACCGGTGCACGTCGGTGACCCGGAGGCGCTGGGCATCGTCGACATCGAGAAGCCGGACTTCGGAGATCCCCCGCAGTTCGGTCCCACGGACCTGCCTGTCTTCTGGGCCTGCGGCGTGACCCCGCAGGCGGCCGTCGTCGCGTCCAGGCCACCGCTGGCCATCACCCACGCCCCGGGGCACATGCTGATCACCGACATCCCGGACCGGGAGTACCGCAACGCCGGCTGAGGTCGGGCGGGCCACTGGATGACGCACCAGCGCGATCGGAACGCTGGTGCCCTACCCGGTCAAGTTTCCCACGGCATCAGGGGTGTCGCGGCCCGCTGCACTCCAAGGGCCTCGAACCCGGCGGCGACGAGAGTGGGGGCGCCAGACCTTCGCCGGCCGCCCGTGCCGTCTGGGGCACGAGGCGGTGGAGGCTCAGACGCTCGCCGGCGGGGCGGTTCCCAGGTCCGGGTGATTGCTCCGCGTGACCCGATCGGATCAACGCGCACGTGACCCGCCGTGCGGGTGCAGCCCGCTGCGACTGGGGCGTCCTTCCTGACCCGGATGGGGACGGCCGGCGGGCCCTTCGACCCGGGCGTCGGAGAGGAGTCCGGCCTAGCGTCGCTTCTGGCCGCAGCCGGACCAGCCTCCTCCAGGGTGTTGTGCAAGGCCGAATGAACCATCGAAGGGGCCGTCGCGTTGCCACCTTCAGTCGGCACAACCGGATTCCATCGGCGTGAGGAGCCGCCTCCATGACCCTCGACATCAGACAACCCTGGACAAACCAGCTGCAGGGCAGCTCGGGACACGAGCTCGTGTCCGTGCCCGCGCGGCGGCTGAGCACAGCCAAGTTCGCCTACACCACGCGTCACCTTGCCGAGCAGGTGGCCAGTCAGCCGGAGGGCTACCTCCTCGAGACCGACCCGGGCAGCCGGCCGGGTCCGGGGGACGTCGTCCTGGCGGAGGTCACGCGTCTGGGCCAGCACCCGCGGCTGGAGAGCCCGGAGAGTCGCCGGGCGCAGATGTACGTCGGTGACGAGATCGTCGTCGCCTACGGTCATCGCTACGCGCCCGACCAGTTCGAGGCGGTGGTGCCGCAGTCCCTCGAGCCGGCACATCTGGTGGCGGCGGGTGGAGTGGTCGGTCTGGTCACCGCCGCCATGCAGGGAATGGACCAGCCGACGCACGTGCGACCGTTGGGCTTCCTGCACGACGGCCAGCAGCGGGTGTCGCTCGCGACGGTGGCGCCGCACACCCCCCGCTCACCGATGGACCTGGTGGGCCTGCGGGCCCTTTCGGATCGCCCCCCGGTGCTGGCGGTCGTGGGGACCTCGATGAACTCCGGGAAGTCCACGGCCCTCGCATCCCTGGCCAAAGGCCTGACGCAGGCCGGCATCCGGGTGGCCGCCGGAAAGGCCACCGGGACCGGCGCAGGCGGTGATCCGGGGATGTATCGGGACGGCGGCGCTGGACCGGTGCTGGACTTCACCGACTTCGGCCACGCGTCCACCTACCGCCTCGTGCACGACGACGTCGTCGCCGTGTTCGCCTCACTCGTCAGCGAGCTCTCGACCAGCCAGTGCGACGCCGTCCTGGTCGAGATCGCCGACGGGCTCTTCCAGACCGAGACCGCCAACCTCCTGGCCGACCCGATCTTCACCGAGCTCGTCGACCACGTCGTCTTCGCTGCGGGTGAGTCGCTTAGCGCTGTTGCGGCCCAGGCCTATCTGCGTCAGAACAACCTGCCGGTGGTCGCCGTCACCGGACGCCTCACGTCCTCACCTCTCGCCCTGCGGGAGGCGGACGCGGCGCTGGACGTGCCCGTGCTGGACACCCGACTGCTCCTCGACCCGCAGGTCGCCCTCGGACTGATGCCCGCCTTGAAGCGAGCCGCATGAGACGAGGCCGGCTGAGGCTGGGCGGGGCGGCACCGGAGCGAGAACACGCCCAGATGCTTCCCCCACTCCTGACCGGCCGCCGGCGGTGGTGGTTCGGCGGGCTGGTCGCCACCGGCCTGGTGCAGGCCGCGGCCGCAGCGGCCACCGTGCTCGCGATCCACCGAGGCCTCCAGCACGGCACCCGCGCGTCGGAGCGGACCACGCTGGTCGTCCTGGTCGGCATCGCCCTGGTCGTCGGCTGGACGCGTACCCAACAGCGCGTCCTGTCCGAGCGCCTGGGGCAGGACTATGCACACCAGATCCGCCTGCACCTGGTGCGCCGCGTCCTGGAGGGCAGTCGCAGGACCTCGCTGGGCACCACCCTCACTCGGGCCAGCAACGACCTCAGCGCCATCCGCAACTGGGTCGCGCAGGGGGTCAGTCCCATCGCGGTCGGAATCCCGGTGGTGCTCGGTTGCACGCTCGTGCTGGTGACCATCGACCCACTGGTGGCGCTCGGCGTGCTGGCACCGTTGCTCGCGCTGGGCGTCGCACTCGTCGTCGGCAGTCGCGTGGCGTACGAGCGCTCCCGTCGGGTGCGGCGACAACGCGGTCGGCTGGCCGCTCACCTCGCCGACACCCTCACCGCCGCGTCGACCATCCGGTCCGCCGGCGGTGGCCACCGCGAGCTGAAGCGCGTCGAGGAGCGCAGCTCCAAGGTGGTGCAGGCAGCGGTCGACCGAGCGCGCGTGCTGGGCCGGATCCGGGGCGCGGCAACGACGGCCACCGGTATCGCCACGGCGGCCACGATCGGGCTCGGCATGCTCAGCGCCCTCAGCCTCCCCAAGCTGGCCGCCGCTCTCGCGGTGGTGGGCCTGCTCACGAGCCCGGTGCAGGATCTCGGCCGGGTGGTCCAGTACCGACAGACGTTCCGCGCAGCCCGGGCGGCCATCTCGCCGGCACTGGCGAGCACCCCATCGACTCCTGGCGGAACGACCACCGCCGTCACCAGCGATCACCGGGCGTTGAGCGTCCGGGGCGTGCGGCTGGGCAACGCGACCGGTGCCCTGCCCCCGCTGGAGGCCCACGACGGCGATCGCGTGGTCGTACTCAGCTCCGACCGCGCGACCACGACCGCCGCGCTCACCGCGCTCGTCGGGCTCGATCCACCGGGCGCCGGGCAGATCACCCTCGACGGCGGGGACATCCTGGCCCGGTCGTCGCGGGAACGGCGCGCGCTGCTCGGCTACGCCGCACAAGGGATGCGCCTGGAGCGCACCTCGATCCGGCGCGCCGTCCGCTATCGCCACCCCGAGACCACCGACGCGGCGGTCGAGGAGATGCTGGGGCGGGTCGGACTGGGCGAGAAGGTGGCTGACCTTCCCGAGGGTGCCGATACCACGCTGCGCGAGGGCGGCGAGCCCCTCACGACACCGGACCGGGCCCGGCTGCTGCTCGCGCGCGCCGCCCTGGGCGAACCGCGGCTGCTCGTGCTGGACCACCTCGACGCCGACCTGGGCGAGGCCGGACGTGCGATGCTGCGTGGTCTCCTCGCGTCCTACCCGGGCATCGTGGTGCTGGCCAGCGACAACCCGGCAGCCGTCCTCGTGCCTGATCGGTGGTGGGACCTCGACGCGGGCGGTCGGCGGAGCCCGCTCAGCGCTGGTGCGTCAGCGAGACCAGCGCAAGACTCTCGGTGCCGCCCTTCACGGTGAGCTCCCGGACCGTGCCGATGTCGCGGACGTAGTACTTGTGGTCGACGACGCCCGGCTCCAGCACGGTCGTCTCCCTGGTCAGGAGCGCGTGGCGGGTTGCGATCAGCGGTGTGGTCACCTGTGCCCGACGACTCGCGACCGTGTAGACGTCCTCGGCCTGGCCGGGGTAGTTCTCCTGGTGGTAGGACGGGCCGACGTGGGGATGGGGCGTCATGAAGATCCCGGCCTCCGCACCCCGCTGGCCCGACATGAAGGAGCCATCACGGCTCGTCACGTGCCCGTGCCGATCCAGGGTGGCGGTCTGCTCACCGAAGTACCACACGGTGCCGCCCCTGGTCTGGGCGTAGAAGTCGTGCGTGCGTTCGGTCAGGTGGCCGTTGCGCCAGGCGCGGTCGAAGACGACGCGGCAGGTGACTCCGTCGACCACGCGGGTGTGGTGCGTCGCGATGAGCACGTCGCGGATCTCGCCGTGATCCTCCGTGCCGCGATAGACGTACCTGGTCCCGGGCTTGAGCGGGAACCAGGGATTGTCGACGCGACCGTGCGTGAAGTGCGCAGCCGACGGGTGCGTCGGCGGTGCCTTGAGTGCATCGGTGTGGACCTGCGCCGGAGCCTGGCCGCAGGCAGCCGCCAGGGTGACGACGAGCAGGCCCACGGTGCAGGCCGCGAACGGGCTGAGGCGGCGTGCTGAGCTGGTGAGGGCTGACATGGATCCTCCGGGTGTTCGGCAGCCAGGCGCGGCTGCCGGTCAGGGACCCCCGTGGTCGACGCGGACGTGCCAGGCGGTCAGGGCGCGTTCCGCGTCGGCCGCCTGCCAGGTCGCTGAGGGAGGCTGGGTGAGATCACCGAGCACGAACAGGTCCTGAGCGACGCAGAGCGCTTCGGCCAGGGTCAACGACGCCGGAGCACCGGATGTAGCGGCGCCGTGGCGTTCGCGGGCCGCGTCGAGGAGCCGCGCGACCCGGGCCCGGCGTGCCTCGTGCCCGTTCCCCTCCTGGCCCGGACTGCAGTTGAGCAGCTTGTCCAGCCCGCTCATCGTCAGGATCCGGGCCACCTCCCCGCGGGCACCGGCCAGGCACATCATGCCGCCCTGCTGCTGGGTCATCTGCGCGGCTTCGAGCAGGACGCTGAGGGCACTGCAGTCGAGGAAGGTGACCCGACTCAGATCGACGACCACGACCCGGGCCGGCTCGGGCTGGATGACGTCGAGGAACGCGAGGGCATCGAACAGCCGAGCGCGCAGCACCGGCGCGGTGCCGACCTCCAGCTCGCCTTCAGGGGCGAGGAGGCCGACGCCACAGGCCAAGGTCTGGAGCCTGATGTGCATACGGACTTTCGGTGGCGCCTGATCGACCGGGTTGGTCGATGCTCAGGCAAGCAACATCATCGCGCCGGTGCGAGGAAAACGCCACACCCCCGGCGCGGCCGATGTGATCCCTGGCCGCGGGGCGGCCGCGCCTCGGTCAGCCCACGCGCTCGAGGAACTCCCGGGAACGACGCAGCACCAGGGCAGTCGCGTCGGCGTCGTACGACGCCAGCGAGCTGTCGGTGAACAGGTGCGCGTCACCGGGATAGACGAAGAGCTCAGCCGTCTCGGACCCGAGGGTCGCGACCAGCTCACGGGCGGCGTCGAGGTCACCCTCCTGGGCGAAGATCGGATCCCGGTCCATGCCGTGGACCTGCACGGCGACGCCCGTGGGCCACGGCCCGAAGGCCCAGTCCCCGGTGATCGGGATGCATGCCTCATAGAGCAGCGCCCCGCGTGCGCCCGGCCGGGTCTGCGCCAGCCGCTGCGCCGCCGCGGCCCCGTAGGAGAATCCGGCATAGACGAGCCCCTCCGGGAGCGATGCCACCACCTTGTCGGCGCGCTCGCCCAGCACCTCCTCACCGATGCGGCCGACGAGACCGATGCCGTCCTCGATGCTCGTCGGACGCTCGCCGTCGAACAGGTCCGGGGTGTGCACGGTGTGCCCACCGGTGCGCAGGCCGTCGGCGAACGCCCGCACCCCATCCGTGAGCCCCTGCACATGGTGGAACAACACGACCTCAGCCATCTCTGCACTCCCGTCCCGGTAGCGGCGTAGGCGGCGACTGTACGGCGCAACCCGGACGTTGTCCGTCCGGATCGGTGCGCAGTGCTCTGGACGCGGAGTCGGGCAGCCATGAGACTTTCACCTGGAAGTCGAACTCCCGGCTCCCGTCCACCCTCGCTCGAGGGATCCCTGAGGAGAACACACGATGACGGAGTTCCCCGCCGCCGAGAGTCCGAGCTCCGAGAGCATTGGGAAGTACGGCTACGTCCAGGAGCTGCACAGGTCGCTGAGCTTCGGCGACCTGTTGGTCTACGGGCTGGTGTTCATGGTGCCGATCGCGCCGTTCGGCATCTTCGGCAGTGTGTTCCAGGGATCCGGCGGCATGGTGGCGCTGGCCTACGCGATCGGCATGGTGGCGATGATGTTCACCGCGCTCTCGTACGCCG
>DATDNR010000017.1:0-42836 GCA_036518175.1 Marmoricola sp. | reverse complement strand
GTGATGACCGAGCTGCCCCTGGTGGTCATCGACGTCCAGCGCGGCGGGCCCTCCACCGGCCTGCCCACCAAGACCGAGCAGGCCGACCTGCTGCAGGCGATGTTCGGGCGCAACGGTGAGGCACCGGTGCCGATCGTGGCTCCGGCGTCCCCCGGTGACTGCTTCGACGCCGCCCTCGAGGCGGCCCGGATCGCGATCACCTACCGCACGCCGGTGCTGCTGCTCTCCGACGGCTACCTGGCCAACGGCTCCGAGCCGTGGCGGGTGCCGGAGGTCGCGGACCTGCCGGCGATCGACCCCGGGTTCGCCACCGGCCCCAACCACGCGAGCACCGAGGGCGGCGAGCCGGACACCTTCTGGCCCTACCAGCGCGACGAGGAGACCCTCGCCCGCCCGTGGGCGGTGCCCGGCACCAAGGGACTGGAGCACCGCATCGGCGGCCTGGAGAAGTCCGACGGTCACGGCAACATCTCCTACGACCCCGCCAACCACGACCTGATGGTCCGCACTCGCGCCGCGAAGGTGGAGCGGATCGCGGACTCCCTCCCGCCGCTGGAGGTCGACGACCCCTCGGGGCGGGCGCGCGTGCTGGTCCTGGGCTGGGGGTCGACCTACGGTCCGATCGGCGCCGCGGTGCGCCGGGTGCGCAACGACGGCCACGACGTGGCCCAGGTGCACCTGCGGCACCTGAACCCGTTCCCGAAGGACCTCGGCGAGATCCTCGAGCGCTACGACCGGGTGCTCGTGCCTGAGATGAACCTCGGCCAGCTCAGCCTGCTGCTGCGGGCGAAGTACCTCGTCGACGTCGTCGGGTACAACCGCGTCCGCGGGCTGCCGCTGAAGGCCGCCGAGCTCGCCGAGGCCATCACCCAGCTCGTCGAGCAGACCGGCGAGCAGGACGAGACACAGCACGAGGCCCAGCGCGAGGCCCAGCGCGAGGCCCAGGGCGAGGCACAGCGCGACCTGGCCTCCGCCAACGGAAGCGCGCGCGAGGGCCGCAAGGAGACCGTTCGATGACTGCCACCACCACCAGCGACCTGCCGTTCCCGGGCCTGGCCGGGGTCCCGGCCGGGGAGGAGAAGCTCTCCGGGAAGGACTTCGCCTCCGACCAGGAGGTGCGCTGGTGCCCCGGGTGCGGGGACTACGCCGTGCTCAAGGCCGTCCAGGGCTTCCTGCCCGACCTGGGCCTGCGCAAGGAGAACATCGTCTTCATCTCCGGCATCGGCTGCTCCTCTCGGTTCCCCTACTACCTCAACACCTTCGGGATGCACTCGATCCACGGCCGGGCTCCGGCGATCGCGACCGGCCTCGCCACCACCCGTGAGGACCTCTCGGTCTGGGTGATCACCGGTGACGGCGACTCGCTGTCGATCGGCGGCAACCACCTGATCCACGCCATGCGTCGCAACGTCAACCTGAAGATCCTGCTCTTCAACAACCGGATCTACGGCCTGACCAAGGGGCAGTACTCCCCCACCTCCGAGCCCGGCAAGGTCACCAAGTCCACCCCGGTCGGCTCGCTGGACCACCCGTTCAACCCGGTCTCGCTGGCGCTGGGAGCCGAGGCGACCTTCGTGGCCCGCACGATCGACTCCGACCGCAAGCACCTCACCTCGGTGCTGTCCGCCGCTGCCGCCCACCGCGGCGCGGCACTGGTGGAGATCTACCAGAACTGCCCGATCTTCAACGACGGCGCCTTCGACGCGGTCAAGGACAGGGACACCCGCGACGAGGCGATCATCCCGCTGGAGCAGGGCCGACCGATCCGGTTCGGTGCCGACCAGCGGTGGGGCGTCGTACGCCGTGACGGCGGGGGGGTCGAGGTCGTCGAGGTGACCGCCGCCAACGAGGCCGACGTGCTGGTCCACGACGCGCACAACGCCGACCCGTCCACCGCCTTCGCGCTCTCCCGGCTCACCGACGCCGGCGTGCTGCACCGCGCCCCGGTCGGGATCTTCCGCGACGTGGAGCGGGCGACGTACGACGACGAGGCCCGCGCCCAGGTCAACGTCGCCCGCACCGGCGTCGACGAGCCGCAGGCGGCACTCGCCGGCCTGATCGGCGGCGGCGACACCTGGACGGTCATCTGACCGTCCCGGCTCCCGGACCGTCCGCGGCGCCCTAATCTGGAACCACTACAATGTGATGGTGTCGGAGAGTCGCCGCGGTTTCCTGTTCGGCGTCGCGGCCTACGCACTGTGGGGACTCTTCCCGCTCTACTGGCCACTGCTGGAGCCGGCCGGGGCGATCGAGATCCTCGCCCACCGCGTCGTCTGGTCGCTGGTCACCGTCGCGGTGCTGGTGGTGGCGCTGCGCCAGGCCCCTGCCGTCCGCGCGATCTTCGCGCGGCCGCGCACCCTGGGCCTGCTGACCGTGGCCGCCGCCGTCATCGCCGTCAACTGGGGCACCTACATCTGGGGGGTCAACAACCACCGCGTGGTCGAGACGTCCCTCGGCTACTTCATCAACCCCCTCGTGACCGTGCTCATGGGCGTGGTCATCCTCAAGGAGCGCCTCCGGCGCTGGCAGTGGCTGGCGATCGGCATCGCCACCGCGGCCGTGGTGGGTCTGACCGTCGAGTACGGCCACCCGCCCTGGGTCGCCCTCGTGCTCGCCTTCTCCTTCGGCACCTACGGGCTGGCCAAGAAGACGGCCGGGGTGCAGGCCATCCCGAGCCTCACCTTCGAGACGCTGGCGCTGGCCCCGGTCGCGCTCGGCTACCTCCTGGTGCTCGGCGCCCGGGGTGGCGGGCACTTCACCACCGACGGGGTCGGTCACGCCGTGCTGCTGGCCAGCGCGGGCGTGGTGACCGCCGTACCCCTGTTGTGCTTCGGCGCCGCCGCGATCCGGGTGCCGCTGACCACGATCGGGCTGCTGCAGTACCTCGCGCCGATCCTGCAGTTCCTCATCGGCGTGGCCGTGCTGCACGAGCAGATGACCCCGATGCGCTGGGTCGGCTTCGTCGCGGTGTGGGTGGCGCTGATGATCTTCACCGTCGACGCCCTGCACCACCGGCGCCGGCAGCTGCAGCTGGCCGTGGAGGCCTCCGCGGCCTGAGCCGCTGACGTCCCTGGGTCAGTCTCTGGGTCAGGCCGTGCGGGAGGCCACCACGTCGGCGAAGGTCTCCAGCGCCTCACGCACCGGGCCCTCGGGCAGCGCCTTGAGCAGCTCCTTGGCCTCGTTGGCGCGCTCGGTGACGTGCCGGCGCGCGGCGGCCATCGCCGGGTGCCGGCGGAGCAGGTCGAGTGCCTCGGCGTGGTGCCGGTCGTCGGAGAGGTCGCCGCGCAGCAGCTCCAGGAGCCGGGCGTCGGCCGGGTCGGTCGAGCGCTGCGCCATCAGCACCGGCAGCGTGGGCACGCCCTCGCGCAGGTCGGTGCCGGGCGTCTTGCCGGACTCCACCGACTCCGAGGCGACGTCGAGGATGTCGTCGGAGAGCTGGAAGGCCACGCCGACCTTCTCGCCGTACTCGGTCAGCGCCTCCTCGACCTCCAGCGGGGCGCCGGCGAACCGGGCGCCGTACCGGGCCGAGGTGGCGATCAGCGCGCCGGTCTTGCCGGCGATCACGCGCAGGTAGTGCTCCAGCGGGTCGTCGTCGACCCCGGGCCCCAGCGTCTCGAGGATCTGGCCCTCGACGAGCCGGGTGAACGTCTCGGCCTGGATGCGCACCGCGTCGGCACCCAGCAGGGCGGTCAGCTCGGAGGACTTCGAGAAGAGGAAGTCGCCGGTGAGGATCGCGACGTGGTTGTCCCAGCGGGCGTTCGCCGACGCCGCGCCCCGGCGCAGCGCGGCCTCGTCCATCACGTCGTCGTGGTAGAGCGAGGCCAGATGGGTCAGCTCGACGACGCACGCCGCGGTCAGCACCCCGTCATCCGTCGGGCGCTTGCCCGACTCCGCGGCGAGCAGCACCAGCAGCGGGCGGAACCGCTTGCCACCGGCATCGAGCAGGTGGCGCGCCGCCTCGGTCACGAACGGCGCCTCGCTGCGGACGTGCTCGCGCAGGGCCGCCTCCACCTCGTCCATCCGGTCGAGGAGCCGCTGCTCCAGGCCGGTGTCGAGGACGGGGAGGGCCAGGCTGGTCGTCATCTGATGAATTCTGCTACACGACCGAGCACATCGAGCAAGGGCCCCGGCACGATGCCGAACACCACCGTGCCGGCGACGCACACCGCGACCACCACGGAGGTCAGCACGCTGGGCATGGTCACGCTCGGCGCGGCACCGGCGGGCGACTCGACGTACATCAGCACGATGACCCGCACGTAGAAGACCAGGCTGATCGCCGACGCGATCAGGGCCACCACGACGACCGGCCAGGCGCCGGCGGAGAGGGCGGAGGTGAACACCGCCCACTTGCCGGTGAAGCCGCTGGTCAGCGGGATGCCGGCCATGGCCAGCAGCAGGAAGGCGAACAGCCCGGCCACCAGGGGCGCCTCACGGCCCAGGCCCTGCCAGCGGGCGAAGCCGGTCGTCTCGCCGCTGCCGTCGCGCACGACCGTGACCAGCGCGAAGGCACCGAGGGTCATCAGCCCGTAGGTGACCAGGTAGAACAGCACCGCCTGCACCGGGGAGATCGCCCCGGCGCTGATGTCACTGAGCGAGCGCGCCCCGAGGAAGCCGGTGAGGATGAAACCGGCGTGGGCGATCGAGGAGTAGGCCAGCAACCGCTTCACGTCGGTCTGCGCCAGCGCCAGCACCGAGCCGACGACCATGGTGAGGATGGCGATCACCCAGATCATCGGCGTCCAGGTCAGCCGAGCCGAGCCGAAGGCGACGTAGAAGAGTCGCAGCAGCGCACCGAAGGCGGCGACCTTGGTGGCCACCGCCATGAAGCCGGTGACGGCGGTCGGGGCGCCCTGGTAGACGTCGGGCGTCCAGGCGTGGAACGGCACCGCCGCCACCTTGAACAGCAGCGCCACCCCGAGCAGGGCCATGCCGCCGTAGAGCAGCGCCTGCCCCCCGGTGCGACCACCGATCGCCTGGCTGATCTGGGCGAAGCCCATCGAGCCGGCGTAGCCGTAGGTCAGCGCGATGCCGTAGACGAAGAAGCCGGAGCTGAACGCGCCGAGCATGAAGTACTTCAGCGCCGCCTCCTGGCTGAGCAGCCGCCGTCGCCGGGCGAGCCCGCACAGCAGGTAGAGCGGCAGCGAGAGCACCTCGAGACCGACGAACATGGTCAGCAGGTCGTTGGCCGCGGGAAAGACCATCATGCCCGCCACGGCGAACATCAGCAGCGGGAAGACCTCGGTCTGCTCCAGCCCCCGGGTCGAGGCCTCCCGCTCGGCGGCGGTGCCCGGCAGGGCGGCGGCCTGCCCGGCGAACTGCAGCAGCCCGCCCTCGAGGTGGCGCTCGGCGAAGAGCAGCACGCCGAGGAGGCCGAAGACGAGGACCAGCACCCAGCAGAACATCGCCGGGCCGTCGAGGGCCATCGCCCCCATCGCCACGATGTCGCCGTGGCCGGCAGAGCCCCCGAAGGTGCCCAGCCGGGTGAAGACCACGATCGCGGTCACGAGGGCGGCCACGATGCCGGCCCCGGCCAGCACCGCCTGCACCGCGTAGCGACGGGCCCGCGGCACGGCGGCCTCGACGAGGACGCCGATGACCGCGACACCGAGCACGATCAGCACGGGCGAGATCAGCCCGTACTCGATGTGCGGAGCCTGGAACCCGGTCACTGGTGTGCCTCCTCAGCCTGGCTGTTGGCGACGGTGGGAGCGGGGTCGTGGACCCCCACGACGCTCATCGTGTGTTGGGTGGTGGGGTTGAGCCAGCTCAGCAGCGGCTTGGGATAGAAGCCGAGCACCACCAGGATCACCACCAGCGGCGCCAGCGCGGCGAGCTCGCGCACGTTGAGGTCCGGGATCAGCCGGGTCTCCTCACGCGGCGGGCCGGTGAACACCCGCTGGTACATCAGCAGCACGTAGAACGCGGCCAGCACGATGCCGAGCACCGCGAAGGCGGCGGCCCAGGCCGAGTGCACGAAGGCGCCGATCAGCACCAGGATCTCCGAGACGAAGGGCGCCAGCCCGGGCAGCGACAGCGTGGACAGCCCGGCGACCAGGAAGATCCCGGCCAGCACCGGCGCCACCTTCTCCACGCCGCCGAAGTCGCTGATCAGCGCGGACCCGCGCCTGCTGATCAGGAAGCCGGCGACCAGGAAGAGCGCCGCGGTGGAGAACCCGTGGTTGACCATGTAGAGGTTCGCACCGGACAGGCCCTGGCTGTTGAGCACGAAGATGCCCAGCACGATGAAGCCGAAGTGCGACACCGAGGTGTAGGCGATCAGCCGGTAGATGTTGTTGGACCCGATCGCCATCAGGCCGCCGTACAGGATGCTGATGATGGCCAGCACGATGATCACCGGCGTCGCCCAGCGCGAGGCACCGGGGAAGAGCTCGAGACAGAACCGGATCATCCCGAAGGTGCCGATCTTGTCGAGCACGCTGACCAGCAGCACCGAGGTGCCGGGCGTGGCCTGCTCGGTGGTGTCGGGGAGCCAGGTGTGCACCGGGAACATCGGCGCCTTGATCGCGAAGGCGATGAAGAAGGCCAGGAACATCCACCGGCCCGCACCCGTGCCGAAGTGCATCTTGGCCAGCTCCGAGACGAGGTACGTCGGTCCGCCCGGCTGGCCGGAGGAGTAGACGTAGAGCCCGATCACGCCGATCAGCAGCACGAACCCGCCGACGAGCGAATAGACGAGGAACTTCATCCCGGCCCGGGCGCGGTCGGGACCGCCCCATCCGCTGACCAGGAACCAGATCGGCACCAGGGTGGCCTCGAAGAAGATGTAGAACAGGAACACGTCGGTGGCCTCGAAGACCCCGAGGGCGAGGCCCTCCAGGGCCAGCATCCACGCGAAGAACCCCTTCGGCGCCCACCGGGCCGGGGCGAGCACCGAGCCGGTCTCGCCGTCACCGTGGTGCCAGGAGGCGAGGATCACCACCGGAGTGAGGATCGCGGTCATCAGCACCAGCGCGAGGCCGATGCCGTCGACGCCGAGGGCGTAGTGCGCGCCGAAGGTCGGGATCCACTGGTGCACCTCGGTGTACTGCATGCCGCCGCCGGAGTCGTAGCCGACGGCCACGCCGATCGCGATGGCCAGCGCCACCAGCGAGACGCCCAGGGAGATCTGCTTGGGCGCGCTGGAGGACGCCCGCGACGGGAGTGCGGCCACCACGACGGCGCCGGCGATCGGCACCAGGAAGAGCACGGTCAGCCAGGGGAAGCTCACGAGGTCACCTGCGAGGTCGGACGGACGGGGGACGTGGGCCTGCGGCGGATCACGACAGGTTCACCGCCAGGACGGCCGCCAGCAGGATTCCGGCGCCGGCGAGCAGGGAGAGGGCGTAGGAGCGCACGTAGCCGTTCTGGGCCAGCCGCAGCCACGAGGACAGGCCGCCGATCATCGCGGCCGAGCCCATCACGGCTCCGTCGACGACGTCGTGGTCGAAGCCGCCCAGCCCGCGGACGAGGCCGTCACCGGGCTTGAGCACCAGCTCCTCGTTGATCGCGTCGCCGTAGAGGTCGGCACGCGCCGCCCGCACCGGGAAGGACACCCGCTCGGGGGCCGTGGTCGGCACCGGCTTGCGGGCGATGAACCACCAGGCGATGAAGACACCGATCGCCATCACGACGAACTCGATCACGCCGACGACGACCGCCGGCAGCACCCCCGGCTGCTCGGGTGCGGTGCCGACGACCGGCTCCAGCCAGTCGACGATCCACGAGCCGAGGTAGAGCAGCCCGCCGACCGCGGAGAGCGCGGCCAGCACGATCAGCGGCACGGTCATCACCTTCGGCGACTCGTGCGGGTGCACCTGGGGCTGCCACCGCTTGTCGCCGAAGAACGTCATCAGCATCACCCGGGTCATGTAGAAGCCCGTGACGCCGGCGCCGATCAGCGCGGCGACCCCGGCGATCCAGTTCTGTGCCAGCGCGGTGTCGATGATCGCGCCCTTGGACCAGAAGCCGGAGAAGCCCGGGAAGCCGATGATCGCGAGGTAGCCCATCGCGAAGGTCAGGAAGGTCACCGGCATGACCTTGCGCAGGGCGCCGTAGTGGCGCATGTTGACGTCGTCGTCCATGCCGTGCATGACGGAGCCGGCGCCGAGGAACATGTTGGCCTTGAAGAAGCCGTGGGTCAGCAGGTGGAAGATCGCCAGCGCGTATCCCACCGGGCCGAGCCCGGCCGCCAGGATCATGTAGCCGATCTGGCTCATCGTCGAGCCGGCGAGCGCCTTCTTGATGTCGTCCTTGGCGCAACCGAGGATCGCGCCCCAGAGCAGCGTGACGCAGCCGACGACGATCACGCCGGTGCGGGCGTCGGGGGTGTAGTCGAAGATGAAGTTGGAGCGGACGATCAGGTAGACACCGGCGGTCACCATGGTCGCGGCGTGGATCAGCGCCGAGACGGGGGTCGGGCCCTCCATCGCGTCGAGCAGCCACGACTGCAGCGGCACCTGGGCCGACTTGCCGCAGGCGGCGAGCAGCAGCAGGAAGCCGATCGCAGTCATCACGCCGGCCGAGGCGTGCGACGCCTGCCGGGAGACCGCGTCGAAGGACGTCGACCCGAAGGTGACGAAGATCAGCCCGACGCCGAGGGAGAGGCCGATGTCGCCGACCCGGTTGACCACGAACGCCTTGGTCGCGGCCCGGGCGGCGGACGGCCGGGCCTGCCAGAACCCGATCAGCAGGTACGACGCCAGGCCCACGCCCTCCCAGCCGAGGAACAGCAGCACGTAGTCGTTCGCCAGCACCAGGGTGAGCATCGCCGCGACGAAGAGGTTGAGGTAGGCGAAGAACCGGCGACGCCGGTCGTCGTGCTCCATGTAGCCGACGGAGTAGAGGTGGATGATGCCGCCGACGCCGGTGATCAGCAGCACGAACAGCGCCGAGAGCTGGTCGTAGAGCAGGTTGAACTGCACCTGGTAGCTGCCCGCGGTGAACCAGGTCCACAGCTGCTGGTGCACCTGGCGGTCGCCCCCGCTGCGGCCGAGCAGCGCGACGAAGCAGATCACGCCGAGCACGAAGGATGCCGCCACGGTGGCCACCCCGAGGACGTGGCCGAACCGGTCGGTGCGCTTCCCGCCGACCAGCAGCACGACCGCGCCGAGGGCCGGCAGGGCGATGATCAGCCACAGCAGCGTGAAGACCCCGCTGGCGGGGGCCGGGTGCACGACGGGCGCGGCGGCGTGCATCAGGGCGGTTGCGTTCACCATGGGCGTTACCGGGGTCCCCTCAGTACTTCAGCAGGTTCGCGTCGTCGACGGACGCAGAGCGCCGCGTGCGGAAGATGGTCATGATGATCGCCAGGCCGACGACCACCTCGGCAGCGGCCACGACCATGACGAAGAACGCCGCGATCTGGCCCTCGAGGTTGCCGTTGACGCGGGCGAACGTGATCAGCGCCAGGTTGCTGGCGTTGAGCATCAGCTCGACGCACATGAACACCACGATCGCGTTGCGCCGGGTGAGCACACCCACCGCGCCGATGCTGAACAGCAGTGCGGACAGCACGATGAACGGCGTGCCGCTCATGCCTGGGCTCCTTCCTCGTCACCGGACTTGCGGGTGGGGTCGTCGGCCGGGTCCCGGGTCAGCGCGGCGACGTCGCCGGCGATCTCCGGCGGGTGCTTGACCGTGCCGCGCGCGGCCAGCACCCGGGAGACCGAGGCCCGGGCGGTGCTGCCGTCGGGCAGCAGGGCGGGAGTGTCCACGGCGTTGTGCCGGGCGAAGACACCCGGGGGCGGGAGCGGTCCGGGATGCCGGCCATGCTCGGCGTACTCCTGCATCCGGCGGGCGGCGAGGTCGGCCTGGGTCGGCTTCCGGCCGAGCCGCTCGCGGTGGGCCAGCACCATGGCGCCGATCGCGGCGACGATCAGCAGCGCGGAGGTCAGCTCGAAGGCGAAGACGTAGCGGGTGAAGAGCACCCTGGCGATGGCCGGGACGTTGCCGCCCTGGTTGGCCTGGCCGAGGCCGGTCACCGCGCCCAGGGAGACCTGGGCGACGCCGAGGATCAGCAGCAGGCCGAAGGTGAGCCCGATGACGATCGCGAGCACCCGCTGGCCCTTGATCGTCTCCACGACCGAGTCGGAGGAATCCACCCCCACCAGCATCAGCACGAACAGGAACAGCATCAGGATCGCGCCGGTGTAGACGATGATCTGCACGGCGAAGAGGAACGGCGCGTCCTGCACCAGGTAGAGCACCGCCAGCGAGATCATCACGACCGCCAGCAGCAGCGCGGCATGCACCGCCTTGCGCGCGAAGATCATGCCGAGCGCGGCGAGCACCATGATCGGCGCGAGGATCCAGAAGGCGATCACTGCGCCCCACCTCCCCGGGAGGCCGCCGTCGGCTCCGGCGGCGCGGTCTCGGCACCGTCGACGTGGTTGCGGCCCTCCGACCGCGGCTTGAACGTGCCGCGGTAGTAGTCCTTCTCGTCGTCGCCGAGCCGCATCGGGTGCGGCGGCTGCTCCATGCCGGGCAGCAGCGGCGCGAGCAGGTCGTTCTTCTCGTAGATCAGGTCGGCGCGGTTGTTGTCGGCCAGCTCGTACTGGTTGGTCATCGTCAGCGCGCGGGTCGGGCAGGCCTCGATGCACAGCCCGCAGAGGATGCAGCGCAGGTAGTTGATCTGGTAGACGCGCCCGTAGCGCTCACCGGGGCTGAACCGCTCCTCGTCGGTGTTCGACGCGCCCTCGACGTAGATCGCGTCGGCGGGGCAGGCCCAGGCGCACAGCTCGCAGCCGACGCACTTCTCCAGCCCGTCGGGCCAGCGGTTGAGCTGGTGACGTCCGTGGAAGCGCGGGGCGGTGGGCACCTTCTCGAACGGGTACTGCTCGGTGACCACCTTCTTGAACATCGTCCGGAAGGTGACCCCGAAGCCCGCGATCGGGTCCCAGAACTGCTCCTTGAGGGATGCCATCAGTGCTCCTTCCCGGCGCCGCTGGCCGCTTCGGCCGGCTCGCCGGACGTGGTGGTCGCGCCCGTGGTGCTCATCGGCGCCAGCTGTCCCGGCATCGGGGGCACGGGATAGCCGCCGGCGAACGCGTCGAACGGCTCCTGCTCCTCGGGCTCCTCCTCGGCCTGCTCGCCCCCGGACCGGGCGTCGACGAGGAGCAGCACGGCGATCAGCACCACCAGCACGGCGATGGCGCCGTACAGCCAGGTGCGGTCGAAGCCGCCGCGCAGGTTCACCGCGCGGATGCCGGCCACGGCGATGATCCAGACCAGGGCGATCGGGATCAGCCGCTTCCAGCCGAAGGCCATGAACTGGTCGTAGCGCAACCGCGGCAGGGTGCCGCGCAGCCAGATGAAGAGGAAGATGAAGGCGAGCACCTTGCCCATGAACCACAGGAACGGCCAGTAGCCCTGGTTGGCGCCGGGCCAGATGTGCTCGATGCCGAACGGCACGTGCCAGCCGCCGAGGAAGAGGGTGGTGGCCAGCGCGGAGACCGTGGCCATGTTGACGTACTCCGCGAGGAAGAACAGCGCGAACTTCAGCGAGGAGTACTCGGTGTGGAAGCCGCCGACCAGCTCCCCCTCGGCCTCGGGGAGGTCGAACGGCGCACGGTTGGTCTCCCCGACCATCGAGATCACGTAGATCACGAAGGAGGGGAAGAGCAGGAAGCAGAACCAGACCTTGTCCTGCGCGGAGACGATCTCGGTCGTCGACATCGATCCGGCGTACAGGAAGACCGCGACGAAGGCCAGGCCCATCGCCACCTCGTAGGCGATCATCTGGGCGCTCGAGCGCAGCCCGCCGAGCAGGGAGTACGTCGAGCCGCTGGACCAGCCGCCGAGCACGATGCCGTAGATGCCGATCGAGGCGATGGCCAGCACGAAGATCACCGCCACCGGCATGTCGGTCAGCTGCAGCGGCGTGCGGATGTCGGTGCCGGGGATCGTCACGACCGGGCCGAACGGGATCACCGAGAAGGTCACGAAGGACGGGATCACCACGATCACCGGCGCGAGGATGAAGACGGCCTTGTCGGCCGCCTTCGGGATGATGTCCTCCTTCAGCGCCAGCTTCACGCCGTCGGCGAGGCTCTGCAGCAGGCCGAAGGGGCCGTGCACGTTGGGGCCGATGCGGTGCTGCATCCGGGCGACGACGCGGCGCTCCCACCAGATGTTGAAGAGCGTCAGCAGCACCAGGATCAGGAAGATCAGCACCGCCTTGACGATGACGAGCCAGACCGGGTCGTGCCCGAAGGCGCGCAGCCCGGCGGAGGTGGCGAGCGCGATCACGAGATGCCTCCGAAGTTCTCGCTGGTGACGGTGACCCGGCTGCCGGCCGGTCCGACGAGGTGGCGCACGGAGGCGCCCGGGGCACTGGCCGGGGCCCAGACGACACCGTCGGCCAGGTCGGCAACCCCGACGGGCAGCTGCACCGAGCCCTTGGGCCCGTTCAGGGACACCAGCGCCCCCTCCTCCACGCCGAGGCGGGCGAGGTGGGCGGCGTTGACGAGCACGACCGGGGGCCGGGCGGTGGCCCGGTAGTAGAGGTCACCGTCCTGCATCCGGCCGTCGTCGATCATCTGCTTCCACGACGCCAGGACCAGCTCGTCGGTGCCCGCCGACCCTGCGGCAGCCGCCACGGTCGGCGGTTCGGGACGGGCGCCGTCCCAGGGGCCGAGCTGCATCATCTCTGCCCGGGCCTGCTCGGTGGTGCGGAAACCGAGCGGGCGCCCCATCTCCTCGGCGATGCCGGCGAGGGCCCGCAGGTCGGGCAGCGACTCGGGCTTGTCCAGCACCTTCGGGAACGGCCGCACGCGGCCCTCCCAGTTGACGAACATGCCGGCCTTCTCCACCGCCGGGGCGACCGGGAGGACCACGTCGGCGAGCCGGGTCACCTCCGACTCGCGCACCTCCAGGGAGACCACGAATTCGGCCTTCTTCAGCGCCTTGCGGAAGCGCTTGGGCCGCGGCATGTCCGCCGGGTCGACCCCGCCGACGACGACCCCGCGCAGCTTCCCGTCGCGCAGCGCCTCGACGATGCCCGCGGCGTCACGCCCGGGCCGGTCCGGCAGCGTGTCCACGCCCCAGGCCGCGGCCAGGTCCACCCGCGCAGCGGGGTCGGCGACCGGGCGGCCACCCGGGAGCAGGTTGGGCAGGGCGCCCACCTCGACCGCACCGCGGTCACCCGCGCGGCGCGGCACCCACGCCAGCCGGGCCCCGGTCGTGCGGGCCAGGGCAGCGACCGCCGACAGCGCACCGGGGACGGTGGCCATCCGCTCGCCCACCAGGATCACGCCACCGCCGTCGAGGGCGATGTCACCGTCGTCGGCGACCGCGCGGATGGCGGCCGGTTCGGCGCCCGGGGCGGTCGGCAGCAGCCGCGCACCCATCTTGTGCAGCCCACGGGAGGTGTACGGCGCGATCGCCCAGATCGGCGTGCCGTTCTTGCGGTGCGCCTTGCGCAGCCGCAGGAAGATCGTGCCGGCCTCGTCCTCGGGCTCGAGCCCGACGAGCAGCACGGCGCGCGCGGTCTCGAGGTCGGTGTAGCTGACACCACCGGCCTCCGGCGCGGTCAGCGCCACCACCGAGGCGAGGAACTGCTCCTCCTCCTCGGAGTGCGGGCGGGCCCGGAAGTCGATGTCGTTGGTGCCGAGCACCGCGCGCGCGAACTTGGCGTAGGCGTAGGCGTCCTCGGCCGGCAGGCGGCCCCCGGGGAGCACCCCGACCTTGCCCGCCTTCTGCAGTCCGCGGGCGGCGACGGCGAAGGCCTCCGGCCACGAGGCGACCCGCAGCTCACCGGTCTCCTCGTCACGCACCAACGGGCGGGTGAGCCGGTCGTCCTGCCGGGCGTACTGGAAGGCGAACCGGTCCTTGTCGCTGATCCACTCCTCGTTGACCAGCGGGTCCTCGCCGGCCAGGCGGCGCATCACCTTGCCGCGCCGGTGGTCCACGCGGATGGTCGCACCGCAGGCGTCGATCTCGGCCACCGACGGCGTGGAGACCAGGTCGAAGGGCCGCGAGCGGAAGCGGTACATCGACGAGGTCAGCGCCCCGACCGGGCAGATCTGGATGGTGTTGCCCGACCAGTAGCTCTCGAACGGCTGGCGCTCGTAGATGCCGACCTGCTGCAGCGCGCCGCGCTCGATCAGCTCGATGAACGGGTCACCGGCGATCTGCTCGGAGAAGCGGGTGCAGCGGGCGCAGAGCACGCAGCGCTCCCGGTCGAGGAGCACCTGGGCGGAGATGTTGATCGGCTTGGGATAGACGCGCTTCTGCTCGACGAAGCGCGACTCGCCGGTGCCGTTGGACATCGACTGGTTCTGCAGCGGGCACTCGCCGCCCTTGTCGCACACCGGGCAGTCGAGCGGGTGGTTGATCAGCAGGAACTCCATGATCCCCTCCTGCGCCTTCCTGGCGACCGGAGAGGTGGCCTGCGTGTTGACCACCATGCCGTCGGCGACGGTGATCGTGCAGGAGGCCTGCGGCTTGGGCATCGGTCGGCCGTTGCCGGCGTCGGGGATCTCCACCAGGCACTGCCGGCAGGCACCGACCGGGTCGAGCAGCGGGTGGTCGCAGAACCGCGGGATCATCACGCCGACCTGCTCGGCGGCACGGATCACCAGGGTGCCCTTCGGCACGCTGACCTCGATGCCATCGATGGTCAGGGTGACCAGGTCCGTCCTCTGGGGAGTCTTCGCCTGGGACTTCTCGGGGGCCTGGGTCATGCTGTCGCTCCGGCCGTCTGGAAGAGGGTGGATGCCATCGGGTCGAACGGGCAGCCGCCCTGCTGGAAGTGCGCGACGTACTCGTCCTTGAAGTACTCGATGGAGGACGTGATCGGGCTGGTGGCACCGTCACCGAGCGCGCAGAACGCGCGGCCGAGGATGTTGTCGCACTGGTCGAGCAGCAGGTCGAGGTCCGCCTCGGTGCCGTTGCCCTGCTCCAGCCGCGCCAGGGTCTGGGCGAGCCACCAGGTGCCCTCGCGGCAGGGCGTGCACTTGCCGCAGGACTCGTGCTTGTAGAACTCGGTCCAGCGGAGCACCGCCCGCACCACGCAGGTGGTGTCGTCGAAGATCTGCAGCGCGCGGGTGCCGAGCATCGAGCCGGCCCCGCCGACGGCCTCGAAGTCGAGGGGCACGTCGAGGTGGTCGGCGGTCAGCAGCGGGGTGCTGGAGCCACCCGGCGTCCAGAACTTCAGCTCGCGGCCCTCACGGATGCCGCCGGCCAGGTCGATGAGCTGGCGCAGGGTGATGCCGAGCGGCGCTTCGTACTGGCCCGGCCTGGCGACGTGGCCGGAGAGGGAGAAGATGCCAAATCCCTTGGACTTCTCGGTGCCCATGGAGGAGAACCAGTCCGCGCCGTTGCCGACGATGCTCGGCACCGACGCGATCGACTCGACGTTGTTGATCACCGTCGGGCTGGCGTAGAGCCCGGCGACGGCCGGGAACGGGGGGCGCAACCGGGGCTGGCCGCGTCGGCCCTCGAGGGAGTCGAGCAGCGCGGTCTCCTCGCCGCAGATGTAGGCGCCGGCACCGGCGTGCACCACGATGTCGAGGTCGTAGCCGGAGCCGTGGATGTCGGCACCGAGGTGACCGGCGAGATAGGCCTCCTGCACCGCGCGCTGCACCCGCCGGACCACGTGCAGGACCTCACCGCGGATGTAGATGAAGGCGGTGTTGGCACGGATGGCGTAGGAGCTGATGATCACGCCCTCGACGAGCGTGTGCGGGCTGGCCATCATCAGCGGGATGTCCTTGCACGTCCCGGGCTCGGACTCGTCGGCGTTGACCACCAGGTAGCGCGGCTTGTTGGGCTTGCCCTCCTCGAGGGGCGGCAGGAAGCCCCACTTCATGCCAGTAGGGAACCCGGCACCGCCGCGGCCGCGCAGGCCGGAGGCCTTCACCTCCTCCACGATGTCCTCCGGCGCCATGTCGAGCGCCTTGGTCAGGGCCCGGTAGCCGCCCTGCTGCTCGTAGGCCGCCAGCGTCCACGCCCGGTCGTCCCCCCAGTTGGCGGTCAGGACCGGCGTCAGCGTGTCCGTCGCAGTGCTGTCGTTCACTGGGCCCCCTCACCCTGGTCGGACGGGTCGTCCTGGTGCTTGACGTCGGCGGGGGCCTCCGCCGCCCGCTGTGCCGAGGCGGTGTGCTCGGACTCGGGAGAGCCGCCGGCGCCCTGCCCGGCCGCATGGCCGGTGGACCGCTGCTCCTGGCCGGGAGCGGTCCAGCCGCGCGCGCGGGCGAGCTCGAGGCCGACGAGGCTGGCCGGGCCGGCGGCCGGCCCCTCGTCGGCGCGGTCGTCGGGGAACCCCGCGAGCACCCGCTCGGCCTCGCGCCAGGTGCAGATGCGCGGTCCGCGGGTCGACCGGACCTCCTTGCCGTCGCGCAGGTCGTCGACGAGCCGGACAGCCGACTCGGGGGTCTGGTTGTCCATGAACTCCCAGTTGACCATCATCACCGGCGCGTAGTCGCAGGCGGCGTTGCACTCGACGTGCTCGAGGGTGATGCGGCCGTCCTCGGTGGTCTCGTCGTTGCCGATCTCGAGGTGGTCCTTGAGCCGCTCGAAGATCAGGTCGCCACCCATGATCGCGCACAGGGTGTTGGTGCAGACACCGACGTGGTAGTCACCGACCGGCTTGCGCTTGTACATCGTGTAGAACGTGGCGACACCGCTCACCTCGGCGGCGCTGAGGCCGAGGATCTCCGCGCACGCCTCGATGCCGTCGGCGGTCACCCGCCCCTCGGCGCTCTGCACGAGGTGGAGCATCGGCAGCAGCCCGGAGCGCGGCTGCGGGTAGCGCGCGGCGATCTGCTTGAGCTCGTCGTACGTCGTGGAGCTCAGGGTCATCTGTCCACGCCTCCCATGACCGGGTCGATCGAGGCGATCGCGACGATCACGTCGGCGACCATGCCGCCCTCGGACATCACCGAGGTCGCCTGCAGGTTGGTGAAGGACGGGTCACGGAAGTGCGCCCGGTAGGGACGGGTGCCGCCGTCGGACACGACGTGGCAGCCGAGCTCGCCCCGGGGCGACTCGATCGGCACGTAGGCCTGGCCGGCCGGCACCCGGAAGCCCTCGGTGACCAGCTTGAAGTGGTGGATCAGCGCCTCCATGGACTCGCCCATGATGTGCTTGATGTGGTCGAGGCTGTTGCCCATGCCGTCGCTGCCGATCGCAAGCTGGGCGGGCCAGCCGATCTTCTTGTCGCCGATCATCACCGGAGCACCCTCGAGGTCGGCCAGCCGGTCGACGCACTGCTCGACGATCTTCAGCGACTCCCACATCTCGTTCAGGCGGATCCGGAAGCGGCCGTAGGCGTCGGCGGTGTCCCAGGTCTGGACCTCGAAGTCGTAGTCCTCGTAGCCGGAGTAGGGCTGCGTCTTGCGCAGGTCCCAGGGGTATCCGGTGGAGCGCAAAACCGGTCCGGTGATGCCCAGCGCCAGGCAGCCGGCCAGGTCGAGTCGGCCGACGTCGACCAGGCGGGCCTTGAAGATCGGGTTCGCGTTGCACAGGTCGGCGTACTCCGGGAGACGCTTCTTCATCAGCTTGATGAAGTCGCGGATCTCGTCCAGCGCGCCGGCCGGCATGTCCTGGGCGACGCCGCCGGGCCGGATGAACGCGTGGTTCATCCGCAATCCGGTGATCAGCTCGAAGAGGTCCAGCACCAGCTCGCGCTCACGGAAGCCGATCGTCATCACGGTCAGCGCGCCGATCTCCATGCCCCCGGTGGCGATCGCCACGAGGTGGCTGGAGATGCGGTTGAGCTCCATCAGGAGCACCCGCATGACCTGGGCCTTCTCGGGGATCTCGTCCTCGATGTCGAGCAGCCGCTCGACGCCGAGCACGTAGGTGCACTCGTTGTAGAACGGGGAGAGGTAGTCCATCCGGGTGCAGAACGTGACGCCCTGCGTCCAGTTGCGGAACTCCATGTTCTTCTCGATGCCGGTGTGCAGGTAGCCGATGCCGCAGCGGGCCTCGGTCACCGTCTCACCCTCGAGCTCGAGGATCAGCCGCAGCACCCCGTGGGTCGACGGGTGCTGGGGGCCCATGTTGACCACGACGCGGTTGTCGTAGTCCTCCGAGAGCCCCTCGGTGATGGAGTCCCAGTCCTGCCCGGTGACGGTGAAGACCTTGCCCTGGGTGGTCTCGGACTCGGTTGCTGCGTAGGGATCGGTGGTGCTCATCAGTTGTAGGCCCTCCGCTGGTCCGGCGGTGGCACGGTGCCGCCCTTGTACTCCACCGGGATGCCGCCGAGCGGGTAGTCCTTGCGCTGCGGGTGGCCCGGCCAGTCGTCGGGCATCTCGATCCGGGTCAGCGCCGGGTGTCCGTCGAAGACGATCCCGAAGAAGTCGTAGGTCTCACGCTCGTGCCAGTCGGCGGTCGGGTAGGTCGCGACCACGCTCGGGACGTGCGGATCGGCCTCGGGGCAGGTGACCTCGAGCCGGATCCGCCGGTTGTGGGTCATCGAGAGCAGGTGGTAGACCGCGTGCAGCTCCCGCCCGGCGTCCTCGGGGTAGTGGACGCCGCTGACCCCCGAGCAGAACTCGAAGCGGAGCCGCTCGTCGTCGCGCAGCAGCCTCGCCACGGTGGCGATGTCCTCCCGCCGGACGAAGAAGGTGATCTCGCCGCGGTGCACCACGACCTTCTCGACCGCCTGCTCGACGCCGGCCGACCGGGCCGCCTCGGCGAGCGCACCGGCCACCTCGTCGCGCCAGCCGCCGTACGGCGGGTTGCTGGCGCCGGGCATCGCGACGGTCCGGGTGAGGCCGCCGTACCCGGAGGTGTCGCCGCTGCCGCGCACGCCGAACATGCCGCGACGGACGTCGACCACCTCCGAGGCGGCGGGCTCGCCGCTCAGGTGCCGGTGCTCGATGGCGTCCCGGGACGGGTCCTGGCTGCCGGTGACCGGCTGCTCGACGTCGCTGGGGAACTTCTCCACCTCGTCCTTGCGCTCGTCGTTCATCGCATCAGGCCCTTCATCTGCGAGGTGGGCGGCGCGTTGAGGGCGTCGGTCTCCTGGACCTCGATCTCCTCGGCGCGGTTCACGCCGAGCTTGCCGTGCTGCACCTGGGCGTGGAGCTTGAGGATCGCGTCGATCAGCATCTCCGGGCGCGGCGGGCAGCCGGGCAGGTACATGTCCACCGGCACCACGTGGTCGACGCCCTGGACGATCGCGTAGTTGTTGAACATGCCTCCGGAGCTGGCGCACACGCCCATCGCCAGCACCCACTTCGGGTCGGGCATCTGGTCGTAGATCTGGCGCAGCACCGGAGCCATCTTCTGGCTGACCCGGCCGGCCACGATCATCAGGTCCGCCTGCCGCGGACTGGCCCGGAAGACCTCCATGCCGAACCGGGCCAGGTCGTAGCGCGGCCCGCCGCTGGTCATCATCTCGATGGCGCAGCAGGCCAGGCCGAAGGTGGCCGGCCAGAACGACGCCTTGCGCATGTAGCCGGCGACGCCCTCCACGGTGGTCAGCAGTACGCCGCTGGGGAGCTTCTCCTCGATACCCATCTGTCGCCTATTCCCTCTCGCCTGCCCCTGCGGGTCGGGCGGTCCTCAGTCCCAGTCCAGCCCGCCCCGTCGCCAGACGTACATGTAGGCGACGAAAACCGGCACGATGAAGAGCACCATCTCGATGAAACCGAACAGCGCCATCTGGTCGAAGGCCACCGCGATCGGGTAGAGGAACACGATCTCGATGTCGAAGACGATGAACAGCATCGCGGTGATGTAGTAGCGGATCGGGAAGCGTCCGCCGCCGACCGGCTGCGGGGTCGGCTCGATGCCGCACTCGTAGGAGTCGAGCTTCGCGCGGTTGTAGCGCTTCGGGCCCACCAGCGCGCTCATCACCACCGAGAACACGGCGAACCCGGTTGCCAGGATCAGCAACGCCAGGACCGGGGTGTAGAGATGCACCCGACTGACCTCCTCGCCCTATCGCCAGAAGCCCGTTCGTGTCCATGTGAAAGGCTTCACGAACATGTGACCGACTCAGCATAGAGGCCCCGGTCACGCCGCGCTAACCCGGCCCTGCTCACGGTTTCGCCGCACGGTGCAGCGCGACGATCCCGCCGCTGAGGTTGCGCCACTCGACGTCCCCCCAACCCGCCTCGCGGATGCGCGCAGCAAGCCCCGCCTGGTCGGGCCAGGCACGGATCGACTCCGCGAGGTAGACGTAGGCGTCGGGGCTGGAGGACACCGCCCGGGCGATCGGCGGCAGCGCGCGCATGAGGTACTCCAGGTAGACCAGGCGGAACGCGGCCCAGGTCGGCGAGGAGAACTCGCACACCACCAGCCGGCCGCCCGGGCGGGTCACCCGCAGCAGCTCGCGCAGGCCCGCGTCCGGGTCGACGACGTTGCGCAGGCCGAAGGAGATCGTGACCGCGTCGAAGGAGTCGTCGGCGAAGGGCAGCCGGGTGCCGTCGCCGGCCGTGAACGGCAGGTCGGGCCGGGCCTGCTTGCCGACCCGCAGCATCCCCACCGAGAAGTCGCAGGGCACGACGGTCGCGCCGCGCTCGCGGAAGGGCCGGCTGGAGGTGCCGGTGCCGGCAGCCAGGTCGAGCACCCGTTCACCCGGCCGGGGGTCGACCGCGTCGAGCACCTCGCGTCGCCAGCGCCGGTCCTGGCCCAGGGAGAGCACGTCGTTGGTGATGTCGTAGCGCCGCGCCACCGCGTCGAACATGGCTCGCACCTCGGAGGGCTGCTTGTCCAGGTCGGCGCGCGTCATGGCCCACAGCCTAGGGGTGGCGCAGCTGCACCCCGGACGCGCTTCCGCTCCGGGACCGCTTCGACCCCGGCGATAGTGTGGGCCCTCGTGACCAGCCCGAAGTCCGCCGACGAGGCGCCCGCCGCACGACTCGTCGCCCGCACCGTCGAGGTGCCCGACCCCGGGCCACTGCTGGACCTGCTCCCCGACGAGACCCCGATGGCCTGGCTGCGGCGCGGCGAGGGGATCGTCGGCTGGGGTGTGGCCGCGCGCTGCCGCACCAGCGGACCGGACCGGTTCAGCGATGCCGCCGACTGGTGGCGGGTGGTCTCGTCGCAGGCGGTGGTGCGCGACGAGGTCGGCGTGCCCGGCAGCGGCCTGGTGGCGTTGGGCAGCTTCGCCTTCGCCGACGAGCCCGGCGACAGCGTGCTGGTCGTGCCCCGTGTGGTCGTGGGCCGGCGCGGCGACTCGGCGTGGGTCACACTGGTGGGCGATCACGAGCTGGCTCCGGTGCCGGAGCTGTCCCGCACCCCCGCGCCCCGGGCTCCGGGAGGAGTGGTGTTCACCGACGGAGGCATCAGCGGTGCCGCCTGGGAGGCCGTCGTCGCGCAGGCGGTACGACGGATCAACGCCGGCGAGCTCGAGAAGGTGGTGCTGGCGCGCGACCTCGTCGCCATCGCCGACGAGCAGATCGACGTCCGCTGGCCGCTGCGGCGGCTCGCCTCCCGCTACGAGATGTGCTGGACCTTCCACGTCGACGCGATGTTCGGGGCCACCCCGGAGATGCTGGTGCGCCGCGAGCGCGGGCTGGTCACCTCCCGGGTGCTGGCCGGCACCATCCGCCGCACGGGCGACGACGCCCACGACCTCGCGCTGGCCGCGACGCTGGCCCGCTCCTCCAAGGACCTCGAGGAGCACGAGTACGCCGTACGGTCAGTGGCGCAGTCGCTGCGTCCGTACTGCTCGTCGATGAACGTGCCCGAGGCGCCGTTCGTGCTGCACCTGCCCAACGTGATGCACCTGGCCACCGACGTCGCCGGTGTCGTGCACGACGCCGAGGGCGCCACCGTGCTGGACCTCGCCGCCGCGCTGCACCCGTCGGCGGCCGTGGGGGGCACGCCCACCAAGGTCGCGGTCGAGATGATCGCCGAGATCGAGGGGATGGACCGCGGCCGCTACGCCGGGCCCGTCGGCTGGATCGACGCCAGCGGCGACGGCGAGTTCGGCATCGCGCTGCGCTCGGCCGAGGTGCGCGGCAACGAGGTGCGGCTGTTCGCCGGCTGCGGGATCGTCGCCGACTCCGACCCCGAGGCCGAGCTCGCCGAGGCGCAGGCGAAGTTCGTGCCGGTCCGCGACGCGCTGTCCACCGACGCCTGACCCCTTCCGGGATAGTCCGAGACGTTCGGCAGGCGACACGCCGATGAAGCGCGTCCGAACGTCTCGGACTATCGAGAGGTCAGCCGAGGTCGTGGCCGGGCTGGAGCCGCACGTAGCCGAGGTCGCGCTCGCCCAGGAAGCGCTGCAGGTGGCCGTCGGCGACACCCAGGCCGGCCTCGCTGTAGATCGCGTCGTGGATCGCCAGCGACCGCTGGGCACCGACCTCGCGGGCGTAGTCGATGCACTCGGAGATCTTCAGCCACGGGGCGCTGACCGGGAGCAGCAACAGGTCCACCTGCTCGGGAGGCACGGTCAGCGCGTCACCGGGGTGGAAGACCAGGGTGCCCTCGACGTCGAGGAGGAAGCCGCTGTTGTCGAAGTGCGGCAGCTCGGGATGGATGATCGCGTGCTTCTCCCCCACCACCCGCACCGGCAGGCCGACGTCGACGCGCTGCCCCGGCACCACCTCGGTGAGGCGCTCGGCGACGTCAGGGGCGTCCTGCCGGAGCTTCGCCGCCACGGCGCCGATGGTGAAGACCGGCGCGTCGGTGGCACGCAGGTGGCCGGGGTCGTAGTGGTCGGCGTGCTCGTGGGTGATGAGTACGGCGGTCGCACCCTGCACCGCCTCCCGGTCGGTGAAGCCACCCGGGTCGAGCACCACCACCGCGTCGCCGCTCTCGATCCGCACGCAGGCATGGCCGAACTTCGTGATCCTCATGCCGGGAAAACTAGCGCTCGCCCGATCAGCCGGTGACCTCGTCGACGTAGCACCAGCGCCAGTCCTCGTCGGGCTCGGCCGAGCGCATCACCGGGTGCCCGGTCTCCTCGAAGTGGCGCATGGCGTGGTGCCGGGGTGAGGAGTCGCAGCACCCGACGTTGCCGCAGCTCGCGCACATCCGCAGGTGCACCCACGGTGTGCCCTCGTCCAGGCAGGCGTCGCACTGGCCGAGCGTGTGCGGCTCCACCGGAGGTCGGGGCCTGCGCAGGTGCTCGCAGTCGCCCTCCAGGCGCACGTCCTCGGTGAACTCGTGCGCCGGCGCCCGCTCCCCGGTGCGCAGCTCGAGCATCGACTCCTCCACGTCGAGCATCCCCAGCACGTCCTCGACGATGTCGTGCGGCACCTTGCCGGTGTCGCGGATCTCGAGCACGCGCGCGCGTTCGGCGGTGATCATCTCGGTGCGGCGTCGTGCGTAGGTCTCGCTCGGCGTCTCCTCCTCACGCGGGGAGATCCGCTCCCATGCGGCGAAGTCGCGCCGGGCCAACCGTGCACGGATCGTCTCGTTGACATCGTGCGGGTCCTCCTCGGCCATCTCGTCGAGCCTCTTGAGTCCCGCCAGCGACGCCTGGTGCATCAGGTTCGCCCGCTGCAGGGCGTCGGCGCTCGGGTCGGGTCTGGGCAGCCGGAGCCTCCGGGCGAGCCACGGCAGGGTGAGGCCCTGGATGAAGAGGGTGCCGGCGGTCACCGCGAACGCGATGAGCAGCAGCACGTCGCGGTGCGGCACGTCGACCGGGATCACGAACGCCGCTGCCAGCGTCACGACCCCGCGCATGCCGGCCCAGCCGAGCACGGCGCTGTAGCGCCAGTTCGGGATCTCGTGGCGGGAGCCGCGCGTCACCAGCAGGTAGCGGGCCAGGAACATCCACACCAGCCGCAGCAGGATCACCGCGGCCAGGGCGATGGCGCAGATGGCCAGCAGCCGGCCGACACCGATGCCCCCGCCCTGCATCGCTGCGACGATCGAACGCGCCTGCAGGCCGATCAGCAGAAAGACGGAGTTCTCCAGCACGAACGCGATCGCGCTCCAGTTGGTGCGGGTCGCGATCCGCGAGCGGGCGTTCTGCACCACCGGGGACCGGTGACCGAGCAGCAGGCCGGCGATGACCACGGCCAGCACGCCCGAGGCATGCATCGCCTCGGCCGGCACGTAGGCGACGAACGGCGTCAGGAACGACACGGTGCTGTCCAGCAGCGGGTCGGTCAGGTGCTTGCGCACGTAGCCGAGGAAGAGGTAGGTGAGCACCCCCACGAGCACCCCGCCGCCGGCCGCGACCAGGAAGTCGAGGGCGACCTGCTGCCACACGACGGTGGCCGCGAGGGCGGTGCGCAGGGCGACCAGCGCGGTGGCGTCGTTGAGCAGCGACTCCCCCTCCAGCACCGTGACGATGCGCCGCGGCAGCCCGATGCGCTTGCCGATCGCGGTGGCCGCCACCGCGTCCGGAGGGGCGACCACCGCACCGAGGGCGAGGGCCGCGGACCAGCCGAGGTCGGGGATCAGCTGGTGCACGACGGCACCGACGCCCACCGTGGTGAAGGCGACGAGCCCGACCGACAGCAGCAGGATCGGACGCCGGTTGGCGTTGAAGTCGATCAGCGAGGCCTTGATCGCCGCGGCGTAGAGCAGCGGCGGCAGGATGCCGACCAGCACCACCTCGGGCCGCAGCGCGATGTGGGGCAGGAACGGCAGGAACGACGCACCGATCCCGACCGCGATCAGCAGCAGCGGCCCGGGCACGTCGAGCCTGCGGGCCACCCAGGTCCCGGCGACGACCGTGGCGACCAGGCAGACCAGCATGAAGGCCAAGTGCACCGCCACATCATCGCCGGTGACCGAAATGATTCGCCCCGAGCCCGCAGGGGCGGACACACTCGTCCGGTGAGCACCTTCCTCGACCTGCACGTGCCCGGCTCGCCCCTGCTCATCCCCAACCCGTGGGACGTCGGCTCCGCCCGGCTCATGGAGTCGCTCGGGGCCAGGGCGCTGGCGACCACCAGCTCGGGGTTCGCCGGCACCCTGGGGCGGGCCGACGGCGACGTCACCGCCGACGAGGTGCTCGCCCACTGCGCCGCCCTCGTCGGCGCGGTCACCGTGCCCGTGTCGGCCGACCTCGAGGACGGCTACGCGGAGACCGTCGAGGAGGTGGCGGCGACGTACGCCGGGGCCGCTGCCACCGGCCTGGCCGGTGCCTCCATCGAGGACTGGTCGGGCAGCGCGCTCCATCCGATGCAGCAGGCCGCCGAGCGGGTGGCCGCCGCCCGGGATGCGGCGCCCGGGCTGGTGCTCACCGGCCGCTCGGAGGGCTACCTGCGCGGCAACCCGTCGCTCTCCGAGGCGATCACCCGGCTGCAGGCGTACGCCGAGGCCGGGGCCGACGTCCTCTACGCCCCGGGCGTGCGCGACCTCGACGAGATCCGCACGCTGGTGCGCGAGCTGCCCCGGCCGGTGAACGTGCTGCTGCTCCCGGGCATGTCGATCGCTGCGCTCGCCGACGCCGGGGTGGCCCGGATCAGCGTCGGCGGCTGGCTCGCCGACGTCGCCAGGAAGGCGGCGGCCTCCGCGACGCGTGCGTTCCTGGCCGGCGAGACCGGCTGGCTGGCCGACGCGGGCCGGCCGGGCGAGACCGGCGAGGGCTGATCAGGCGGGGTCGGCCACCCACCGCATCGGGTCGCCCCACCCGAGGTCGGTGACCCCGTGCTTGTCCAGCGCCAGCACCGCCAGCGTGCGCCGGTGGGCGGCGAAGGTGAGCACGTGGGCGATCATGCCGCCGTAGGTGAACACCTCCGCCGGCTCGCAGAGCGCGTCGACGAAGGTGTCGTCGAGCCGGCCCTGGTCGACCACCTCGCGCACGTGCCGGAGATAGGCCGGGCCCTCCTCGGCGAGCCGGCGGCGCATCGACGTCAGCGACTCCTGCTCCTCGACCGACCAGTCGTAGGCCCGGTCGGCCAGCGCCGCGTTCCACATGCCCATCTGGCCGATGAGCCGGGAGAGCAGCCGGCGCAGCGTCACGGGGTCGGGGTCGTCGTCGACGCTCAGCTCGATGGGCTCGTCGAGCTGCTCGGGGGCGAGCCGCTCGGCGCAGCCGAGGATCTCGCCGGTCAGCCAGACGTGGTGCTCGACCATGCGGGTCAGCAGGTCCATGGGGGTCACCTTGTCTCGTGCGGGCAGCCGGATGCTGCCGGGTGGATGGAAGTGCACGCCGCTGGGCGCCTCGATCCGGATGGCGCGCGGCCTGCGCCGGAACGCCGTCGGGGAGACCCCGTAGGCCAACGTGAACGCGCGGGTGAACGCCTCGTGCGAGCCGTACCCCGCCTCGACGGCGACGTCGAGGACGGTCCGTCGTGTCGACAGCAACCGGTAGGCCGCGCGCTCGAGCAGGATCCGGCGACGGAACCTGCGCGGCGGCTCCCCCGCGACCGAGCTGATCACGCGGTCGAGGTGGAAGCGCGAGAGGTACAACCGCGAGGCGAGCTCCTCCGCCGTCTGCTCGTGGTCGTCCAGCGCCTCGGCGAGCACGTCCACGAAGGCGGCGAAGGTGTCCCGGTGCAGCTCACCCGGCACGGTCCCTGCGGTCATGGCATCGATCCTTCCGCCCGCAACGCTAACCGGCTTGATCGCGCTTGCTGTCACAGTTGAGCCATGCCCAGACCGGTCGTGCTCGACTGCGACACCGGCACCGACGACGCCGTCGCGATCATGATGGCGGCACTGCACCCGGCGCTGGAGCTGCTCGGCGTCTGCTGCGTCTTCGGCAACCACCCGGTCGAGCAGACCACCGCGAACACCCGACGGGTGCTCGCCGCGATCGGGTGCGGGGAGGTGCCGGTGCTGCCCGGAGCGCCGGCGGCCGGGGCGGAGGAGTCGGCGGCGGTCGACTGGCTGGTCGCCCTGCTGCGTCGTACGCCGGAGCCGGTGACCGTCGTCGCCACGGGGCCGCTCACCGACATCGCCGCCGCGCTGCGCCGCGACCCGACCCTCGCGCAAGCCGTCGAGGAGCTCGTCGTGATGGGCGGCAACTTCACCGTGGAGGTCGCGGGTCCGGTCGAGCGCAACACCGGCGACGACCCGGCCGCCCTCGCGACCGTGCTGGCGGCCGGTCTCCGGCGGCTGGTGCTGGTGCCGCTGGACGCGACTTACCAGGCGCCGATGGGTGCGGCCGAGATCAGCGCCCTGCGCGCGCTGGGCACCCCGGCGGCGACGCTCGCGGCGGGGTGCGTCGAGGAGCGCATCGAGGTCTACCGGTCGGTGCCCGGCATGGACGGGCGGGCGCCGGTGCACGACCCGCTGACGATCGGCCACCTCCTCGACCCGGCGGTGGTGCAGCTGTCCCCGCGGCGCGTGGCGGTCGACCGCACCGGCCGCACCTCGCTGGTGGACGGTGCCGCCAACGCGCTGGTGGCGCTGGGTTGCGACGCGCCCCGCTTCCGCGACCTGCTCCTGCGCACCCTCGGGTGACACTCCGCGCGCGGGCCGTCGGGTCCCGGGTCGATCACTCCGCGAGGGCGCGGATCCGGGCGTCGAGCTCGCGGCGGTTGTCGCGGCGTACGACGGCCTCGACCACCTCGATGCCGCCGTTCGGCGAGGCCAGCACGTGCTCGAGCTCGGCACGCGAGCCCACGCGCAGGTGCGGGGTCCGGGTGGCCGCACACAGGCTGGCGAGGTCGACGCCGTGCGGGGTGCCGAAGAGCTTGTCGTAGGACGCGGCGTGCTCGGGCGCGCCCTGCTCCAGGGTGGCGAAGATCGAGCCGCCGTCGTCGTTGACGACCACGACGGTCAGGTCCGGCCGCCGCTCCTCCGGTCCGATCACCAGCGCGGTCATGTCGTGCAGGAAGGTGACGTCGCCGACGTAGGCGATCGCCCGGGTGGTGCGCGGCCGGGCCAGCACCGCCCCGATCGCGCTCGACAGGGTCCCGTCGATGCCGGCGAGCCCGCGGTTGGCGATCACCTTGTGGTGCTGGCCGGCGCCGTAGGGCAGGGCCATCAGGTCGAGGTCGCGCACGGGGTTGCTGGCGCCGACGTAGAGCAGTCCGTCGGCCGGGATGGCGGCGTTGACGGCCGCGGCGACGTCGTACGGCGTGAGGCCGGGCTCGGCGCGGACCAGCGCGTCGATCCGGTCGCCGAGCGCGCGGTCCGCTGACCGCCACTCCTCCAGCCAGGACGGGTCGTCGGCGCCGCCGGCGCTCACCGCGTCGTGCTCGGCGTCGACCCGGTGCGGCCGGACCGGCCAGCGGCCACGGGTGCGGACCGAGACGATCTCGACGTCGTCGCGCGCCAGCAGCCGCGTCACCGGGCGGGAGAGGGTGGGGTGCCCGCAGACCACGACCCGTTCGATGCGGGCGCCGAGATCGGTGCCGAGCAGCAGCCGGTAGGTGCGGATCGGGTTGCTGCCGTTGCGCGAGCCGCTGGACGGCTCGGCGAGCAGCGGCCAGTTGCCGGCCTCCGCGAGCAGGCGGGCACGCGGGCCTGCGTCGTCACCGGCCACCACGACGGTGCGTGGACCGCTCGGCAGCACGGCCGGCTGCGGCTGCCGGGTGTGCTCGCCCGACATGGTCCAGTCGGCACCGACGTAGCGGTCCACCGGCACCAGCGGCTCGACGAGCTGGACGTTGAGGTGCACCGGCTGGTCATGCCCGCGCAGCGCGTCCCGGACCGCGGCGGCAGCGCCCTCGCCCAGGTCGACGGACAGGTCCAGGCACCTGGCCGCTGCACCGAAGAGGCCGACCTGGTCGGTGGTCTGGTTGGCGCCCGTGCCCCGCAGCGACGCCGGCCGGTCGGCGGTCACCGCGACCAGCGGCACCCCCGCGTGCGCCGCCTCGAGCACGGCCGGGAGCAGGTTGGCAGCCGCGGTGCCCGAGGTGGTGACCACCGCGGCCGGCCGCCCCGACGACTTGGCCATGCCCAGCGCCAGGAAGGCGCCGGTGCGCTCGTCGAGGCGCGTGTGCAGCGTCAGCAGCTCGCTCGCCGCCGCGTCGCGCAGCGCGAACGCCAGCGGCGCGTTGCGTGACCCCGGGCAGAGCACGGCGTGCTCCAGACCTGCGTCGAGCAGGGCGGAGACCACCAGCCCGGCGAGTTCGGCGGCGCTCATCGAGGCTGATCCTGCAGCACCGCGGCGGCCTCGGCCAGCCGCCGTTCCCAGTGCGTACGACGCTCCTCCCCGGCGCGCACCCGGGCCAGGGCATCGGGATCGACCACCGGGCGCCGGACCTCGATCGCCCCGTCCACCGGCAGCAGCGGCTCGGCCACCACGTCGCCGGTGAGCAGCTGCACCGTCGCCAGCCCGCAGGCGTGCGGCAGCTCCGGGAGCGCGGCGGCCAGCGCGAGGCCGGCCGCGATGCCGATGCTCGACTCCACGGCGCTCGACACGACCACCGGCAGCCCGATGTCCTCGGCGATCCGCAGGCAGGCGCGCACGCCGCCGAGCGGCTGCACCTTCAGCACCGCGATGTCGGCGGCCTCCAGCTCCCGCACCCGGTAGGGATCGGCCGCCCGCCGGATCGACTCGTCGGCCGCGATCGGCACCTGCACCCGGCGACGGACCAGGGCCAGCTCCTCGACCGAGGCGCACGGCTGCTCGACGTACTCGAGGCCGCCGGCCGCCCGGTCCAGCACCGGGATCCGCGTCGTCGCCTCGTGCACCGACCAGCCGCCGTTGACGTCGATGCGCACCAGCCCGGAGGGGCCGATCGCCTCCCGCACCGCCTCCAGCCGGGCGATGTCGTCGTCGACGGACTGCCCGGCCTCGGCGACCTTGACCTTCGCGGTGCGGCACCCGGACGAGCCGCGCACGATCGCGGCGGCGCGCTCGGGACCACAGGCGGGGACCGTCACGTTCACCGGCACCGAGGACCGGACCGGCTCGGGCCAACCCTCGCAGGCGGCTTCACGGGCCGCCGCCAGCCAGGGCGCGCAGGTGGCGGCGTCGTACTCCGCGAACGGGCTGAACTCCCCCCAGCCGGCGTCACCGCGCAGCAGCACCCCCTCACGCACGGTGATCCCGCGGAACCGGGTGCGCAGCGGGATCGCGAAGACCTCAACCACGGGTGAGTTCCGCGGTCGCCAGCTCGCGGGCGCGGAGCCGGTCCGGCTTGCCGTTGGGCAGCAGCGGCAGCGAGGGCACCCAGACCAGGTCCTTGGGCCACCACGCCCGCGGCAGCGACGGGTCGGGGTCGAGCGAGCGCGTCGGCTCCGCACGCGGCACGAGTACGGCGACCACCCGCTCACCCCACTCGTCGTCGGGAACACCGACCACGCAGGCCGCGGCGACCTCCGGCTGCCGCTCCAGCCCGGCCACGACCGCTGCCGCGGGCACCTTCACGCCGCCGCTGATGACCACGTCGTCGGCACGCCCGTCGATGCGCAGCCGCTGGTCCTCCCAGTGGCCGAGGTCGAAGGTGTGGAACCAGCCCTCGCGCAGCACCGCCCGCGTGCGCTCGGCATCGCCCTCGTAGCCGTCGAAGAGCATCGGTCCGCGCAGCAGCACGGCGCCGTCGTCGATGTGCACCTCCACGCCGGCCAGCGGGAGGCCGTCGTACACGCAGCCACCGCAGGTCTCGCTCATCCCGTAGGTCTGCACGATCCGCAGCCCGCGGCGCTCGGCCTCCTCGCGGACCCGCGGGTCGAGCGGACCGCCGCCGATCAGCACGGCCGCGCAGCGTCCGAGGGCGTCCACCTCCGCGGCGAGATCCGGCGCTCGCAGCAGCCGCACCAGCTGGGTGGGCACCAGCGACACGTAGGTCGGCCCAGCCGTGCGGGCGAGCGTCTGGCGCCAGCTGCCCTCGAAGACCAGCGGCTCGGTGCCCGCCAGCACGCTGCGGTAGAGCACCTGCAGCCCGGCGACGTAGGTGGCCGGCAGGTTCAGCACCCACTGACCGGGGCCGTCCAGGCGCTGGTGGGTGGCGCTGGCGGACGCCCGCAACGCCTCCCGGGAGAGGACCACCCGCTTCGGCTCGCCGGTGGAACCCGAGGTCGCGATCACCAGTGGTTCCGCGGAGCGCGCGGCGTCCCACTCGCGCAGCAGCGCCAGGATCTCGCCGGCGCTCCCGCTGACGGGTCGAAGGCTGGCGCTCACCCGCGCAACGCTAGCCGCGCCCCCGCAGCGGCCGAAAACAGGCTGCCGGCGCAGCCGTCCGCTGGTTCAATGACGCCATCATGCCGGCCCTTCTCGGACGCCTGCTGCCGCCGACGCCACTGGCCCGGCGGCTCTCGGCACAGTCCGTGCTCTTCGCGGTCGGCGAGGGCACCTTCCTCACCGGCAGCGCGGTGTTCTTCACCCACGTGGTCGGGCTCACCGCCACGCAGGTCGGTGTCGGGCTGACGGTCAGCCACGCGGTCAGCTTCGCGCTGGCGGTGCCCGCCGGTCGGCTCGCCGACCGGGTCGGTCCGAAGCGGATGTGGGCGATCGGTGCACTGGTGGAGGCGGCGCTCTACCTCTGCTACCCGTTGGTGGGCAGCTTCGGCGCCTTCCTCGCACTGCTCGGCGTGATGGCCGTGGTCGACGGTGCGGGCAGCTCCGGACGCAGCGCGTACACGATCGACGCCTTCCGTCGGGAGGAGCGGGTGCGCTCGCTGGCCTTCATGCGCAGCGCCCTCAACATCGGCTTCTCGCTCGGGGCGTTGCTCGGTGGCCTGGCTCTCGCCACCGGCAGCGACCAGGTGATCCGCGTGGTGCCGCTGCTCACCGCAGCCGTACTCTTCGTCAACGCCTTGCTCATCGCCCGGCTGCCGGCCGCGGCCCACACCGCGACGGCGACGCCGGCCGAGCGGACGGTGACGCCGGCGGCCCTGCGCAACAAGGGGTTCGTGCTGCTCGGTGTCTGCAACGGCGTGCTCAGCACCAACCAGGCGCTGCTCAACGTGGTCATCCCGCTGTGGCTGGTGCAGGAGACCGACGCGCCCCCCACCCTGCTGGCCTGGCTGTTCGGCACCAACACCGTGCTGGCGGTGCTGCTGCAGGTGCCGGCCGCCCGGGGATCGGAAACGGTGTCCGGGGCGCTACGCGCGGTGCGGCTGTGTGCGGTGTCCTTCGTGGTGTGCTGCCTGCTCGTGATGTTCACCGCCGAGACGCTGAGCTGGGTCACCATCGCGTTGATCTGGCTCGGCCACGTCGCGGTCACCGGCGCCGAGCTCTTCCAGTCCGCTGCTGCCTGGGGCTTCAGCTCGGAGCTGTCTGACCCGCATCGACGCGCGGAGTACCAGGGCGTGGCGCGGCTCGGCGGTCAGATCGGCTCCATCGGAGGGCCTGCCGCCTTCACCTGGCTGGCGGTGCACTGGGGGGCGCCCGGGTGGGCGGTCATCGCCGGCATCGCCGTGCTCGCCGCCGCTGGAGCACATCCGGCGGCCCGTGCGGCGGAGCGCTACCTGGCCGACGAGCCGTCCGCCGCTGCTGCTTGAATCCTCGCCATGGCCACCCCTGCCCAGTGGATCGAGGGCGCCCGCCCGCGCACCCTGCCGGCCGCGGTCGCCCCGGTGCTGGCCGGCACCGGCGTCGCTGCGTTCTGCCACGTGGAGGTGTGGTGGAAGGCGGCCCTGGCGATGGTGGTGGCGCTGGCGCTGCAGGTGGGCGTCAACTACGCCAACGACTACTCCGACGGCATCCGCGGCACCGACGAGCACCGGGTCGGACCCCTGCGCCTCACCGGCTCGGGCGCGGCCACGCCGCGGTCGGTGAAGCTCGCCGCGTTCGCCTTCTTCGGGGTGGCCGCCGTGGCCGGACTGGTGCTGGCCGCGACCACCGCCTGGTGGCTGGTCGCCGCCGGACTGGTCTGCATCCTCGCCGCGTGGTTCTACACCGGGGGCAAGCACCCCTACGGCTACGCCGGGCTGGGCGAGGTGATGGTGTTCGTCTTCTTCGGGCTGGTCGCGGTGATGGGTACGGCGTACGTCCAGGCGGGGCCCGACTTCCTGACCGGGGTCGCCGAGGGCTGGTTCAGCTACGGCTCCCGGCCGGTGCTGCCGTCCCCGCCGCCGGCGCCGTCGCTGCCGGCGCTCTACGCCGGCATCGGCATCGGTGCGCTGGCGTGTGCGCTGTTGGTGGCGAACAACCTGCGCGACATCCCGACCGACGAGGAGGTCGGCAAGCGCACCCTGGCGGTGCTGCTCGGCGAGGACCGCACCCGGGGGCTCTACGTGCTGCTGGTGGGTGCCTCCGTGGTGGCCGCGGTCGGCATCGCGCTGGCCACCAGCTGGTGGGCGCTGTGCGCGGTGGTGGCGCTCGCGCCGTTGCTGCCCGCCTGCCGCGTGGTCCTCGGTGGTGCCCGCGGGCCGGCCCTGGTGCCCGTGCTGCAACGCACCGGGCAGGGCGAGCTGCTCTACGGCCTGGCGCTGTTCGTCAGCCTGCTGCTGGCCCGCTGACGTCCTGCACCCCGGTCGCCCACACCACCACACCGCAGGACGTCACGGCGTACGTCCTGCACCCCGGTCGCCCACACCACCACACCGCAGGACATCACGCCGTACGTCCTGCACCCCGGTCGCTCGCACCACCACACCGCAGGACGTCACGCGCGCGCTGCCGGCCCGCCGAGGAAGCCCTCCAGCCTGGCCAGGTACGGCGCCACGTCGAGCCCCTGCTGCTCGAGCCACCGGTCGTCGTAATAGGTCTGCGCGTAGCGCTCGCCGCCGTCACAGATCAGCGTGACCACCGAGCCGGTCTCACCACGCTCGCGCATCTGCCCGACCAGCCGCAGCGCGGCCCACATCGCGGTGCCCGTCGAACCGCCGACCAGCCGACCGGTGATCTGCGAGGTCCAGCGCGCGGCGGCGATCGAGGCGGCGTCCGGCACGCCGATCATGCAGTCGACGACACCGGCCTGGAAGGACGGCTCGACCCGCGGCCGGCCGATGCCCTCGATGCGCGAACCGCGCCCGGTCTCGTACGACGCATCACCCCTGCGCCAGCCCTCGAAGAAGGCCGAGCCCTCCGGGTCGACGACGCAGACCCGGGTGTCGTGCCGGCGGTAGCGCACGTAGCGCCCGATCGTCGCTGAGGTGCCGCCGGTGCCGGCACCGACCACGATCCACCGCGGCACCGGGTGCCGCTCGTGGGCCATCTGCTCGAAGATCGACTCGGCGATGTTGTTGTTGCCGCGCCAGTCGGTGGCCCGCTCGGCGTAGGTGAACTGGTCCATGTAGTGCCCACCGGTCTCCGCGGCGAGCCGGCGGGCCTCGTCGTAGATCCTTGCGGGCTCGTCGACGAGGTGGCAGCGCCCGCCGTGGAACTCGACCGTCGCGATCTTTTCCCGCGAGGTGGTCGCCGGCATCACCGCGACGAACGGCAGCCCGAGCAGCCGGGCGAAGTAGGCCTCGGAGACGGCCGTGGACCCCGAGGAGGCCTCGATGACCGTGCTGCCGGAGTGGATCCACCCGTTGCACAGCGCGTAGAGGAAGAGCGAACGGGCCAGCCGGTGCTTGAGCGAACCGGTCGGGTGCACCGACTCGTCCTTCAGGTAGAGGTCGATCCCCCAGTCGGCCGGCAGCGGGAAGACGTGCAGGTGCGTGTCGGCCGACCGGTTGGCGTCCGCCTCGACGCGCCGGATCGCCTCGTGCACCCAGGCGCGGTCGCTCCCGTCGGCCTCGGCGACCCGGCAGCCGTCAGGTTCCATGCGTGGGTCAGTCCTCGTCCTCGCGGGAGCGCATCTGCTCCATCCTCGCCGACACCTTGGCGGCACGATTCTGCACCTTGGCGGACAGCCGCTCGCGCTGCGGCTCGAGGTACTTCAGCGACAGGAAGGAGGAG
The DNA here is from genome assembly GCA_036518175.1 of Marmoricola sp. Lineage (GTDB taxonomy): Bacteria > Actinomycetota > Actinomycetes > Propionibacteriales > Nocardioidaceae > Marmoricola. The sequence goes on along the minus strand of DATDNR010000017.1, from coordinate 8,284 downwards.
AGCAGCGCCGCGATCACGAACGGCCAGAGGAACGCCTGGTTGTCCGCGCCGAGCACGAGGATCCACACGCCGCCGACCACCAGGTAGGTGACCACGAAGAGCGCGATGCGCAGCAGGGTGTAGATCCAGAACTCCTTCACCCCATCAGCCTAGGCGCACGCCCGGCGGCCTCTTCCACGCGGTACTACGCTGGTTGCGTGCTCCGCCTGATCATCTGGCTCATCCTCATCGGGCTGGTGGTCTACGCCGTGTTCTGGGCGATCGACCGGAGGTCGACCCGGCGTCCTCCTGCGCCGCCCACCCGCCGGCGCCGGGTGCCGCCGGCCCCGCGGGGACCGGATGACGACGAGGAGTTCCTGCGCGACCTCGACCGCAAGTGGCGGCACCGGCGCGACGACCCACCGGGCTAGCGCCCTCGGGATCAGGCGTAGGAGTGCATGCTCCCGGAGCCGAAGAAGAAGTTGATCCCGATGAAGTTGAACCACAGCGTGGCCAGCCCCACCAGCGCCACGATCGCGGCGGCGCGGCCCCGCCAGCCCGCGGTGGCGCGGGCGTGCAGGTAGGCGGCGTAGACCACCCAGGTGATGAACGCCCACACCTCCTTGGGGTCCCAGCCCCAGTAGCTGCCCCAGGCGTGCTTGGCCCAGATCGGGCCGGCGATCAGCGCGGCGAAGGTCCACACCGGGAAGGCGAAGGCCTGGGTGCGGTAGGCGACCCGGTCGAGCGCCGCCAGTCCGGGCAGGCGGGCCAGGTAGCCGTGGCCGCCCCGCTGCGCGCCTCCCTTCGCCAGCCAGCGCTCCTTGACGAGGTAGAGCACCGACGCCATCCCGCCGATCGTGAAGGCGCCGGTGGCGATGATCGCCGCGACCACGTGGATGATCAGCCACGGCGACTGCAGCGCGTCGCGCAGGGGTGAGACCGGGCTGTAGAGCAGCAGCACGTCGGCCATCAGGGTCACCAGCACGAAGCCGGTCACGACGGGGGCCAGCCACGACAGCGAGAACTTCCGGTACAGCAGCAGATAGCCGGCGGCGACCACGAAGGTGCCGGTGAGGGTGAACTCGTACATGTTGCCCCACGGCACCCGCACCGGGTCGGCGGCCAGCCCGCGGGCGACGACCGCGACGAAGTGCACGGCGACCGCCACGATGGTGAGGGCCACACCGATCCGGCCGAACCGGTCGGCGCGTTCCTCCACGTCTCCCGAGTCGTCGTACGACGCGGGCGGGGCGCTCGCCGTGGCCACCGGGGCGTTCGCGCCGGACCCGACACCGGCCGCGACACCGGACCCGGCACCGGATCCGACCCGCTCGGGCACGCCCGCCGCGGCCTCGGTCGCCGGCACCTTGCGCTCGACCGCCCACTGGGCCAGGTGGGTGAGCAGGGCGAGGAAGTAGACGACCGCGCAGGCCGCCACCGCCTGGTTGCTCAGCACCTCGAACTGGTCGTGGCTCACGCCCTGTCCTCCACCTCTGGCGCGCTCGCGCCCGCTGTCGCCGCTGCGGTGTCGTCGGAGCCTGCCCCCAGCCCCGTCGCCAGGGCATCGAGCTCGCCGGCCAGGTCTCCACCCGCAGAGCGGTCCAGCCCGGCCACCTCGACGAGAGTACGCCCACCCTCGCGGCGGACCTTCACCCACACCCGTCGCGGTCGGATGAACAGCGATCCGAGCAGGCCGAGCAGGGCCAGGCTGACCCCGAGCAGCGCGAGCCAGTCCGCCGGTGAGCTGCTGACCTGCAGCTTGACGAACCGGCTGAGGCCGTCGAAGGTCACCGTGCCCAGCCCGTCGGGCAGCTTCCTGGACTGGCCGAGCATCAGGTCGACCCGCTCGGGTCGGCCGTCGGCCTTGCGGATCGGCCGCATGTGCTTGGTGTCGAGGGTGTAGACCGACTGCGGCACTCCGCTGTCGAGGCCGAGGTCGCCGCGGTAGGCCAGCATCGAGATCGCGGGGTTCTTCGCGTCGGGGAAGACCGAGAACGGACCGGTGCGCATCGTGAAGGCGTACGTCGGGTAGAACTCGCCCTCCAGCCCGAGCTGCTCGCGCTTGCCGTCCGCGGCCACCGCGTCGGGAACCTTGACCACGCCGAAGGAGCGGAAGGTGGGGTTCTCCGGCAGGAAGACCACCGGCCCGGAGTAGGCGACGTGGCCCTGGCCGTCGCGCACGGTGATGTGCGGCGCGTAGCCGTGGCTGATCAGGTAGACGTCGGTGCCGTCGATGCTCAGCGGGTGGTTGACCGAGATCCGGGTGTGCCGGGTGGGGGCGGTGGGCGAGGCCTGGTAGGCGATCCCGGCGGAGAACTTGTGCGCCTCGCCGGCGTCGCGGCCCGAGCGGATGAATTTGACGTGGAAGTCGGTGACCTTGAAGGAGAAGGGCGCCAGGTTGTCGGGGTTGAAGAGCGACCCGGAGGTGAAGTCGTCGTACTGGCTCAGCGAGTTGGAGAAGCCGTGGCCGGTCACCACGATCACGCCGCCCTTGAAGCCGAGCATCGAACCGATCGCCACGCCGGCGAGCACCAGCAGGACCGAGACGTGGAAGACCAGGTTGCCGGCCTCGCGCAGCTTGCCGCGCTCAGCGGCCACCGCCCCGTCGTCGGCCACACTGCGGAACCGGCGCCTGCGCAGCAGCGCGCGCGCACGGGTGAGCACGCTGTCGGGCGCCTCGTCGGTGAGGAAGGAGCGGTGCTCGGGCAGCCGCTCGAGGTGGCGTGGCGCCCGCGGCGGCCGGGCGCGCAGCCCCTGCCAGTAGACGCGGGTGCGCGGCAGGATGCAGCCGACCAGCGAGATCATCAGCAGGATGTAGATCGCCGAGAACCACACCGACTGGTAGACGTGGAAGAGGCCGAGCTTCTGGTAGATCGGCGTCAGGTCCGGGTGCTGGCTCTGCCACTGCGAGGCCCGGTTCGGGTCGACGCTCTCCTGGGGTACGACGGACCCCGGCACCGCGGCGAGCGCGAGCAGGAAGAGCAGGATCAGCGCGATCCGCATCGAGGTCAGCTGGCGCCATGCCCACCGGCCGAGCTCCCGTGGGGACAGCGCCGGTGGCGGCGTGGCCGGTGCGTCCTGGCGGTGCCGCTCGCCGGCCCCCGGCTCCGCCTCGGCGCGCTGGTCGAGCTTGTCGAGGCTCATCACACCCCCGCCGTGAAACCGGGGAAGATCGAGCTGCGCATCCAGCCGACGGCGACGTCCCACCAGCCGGTGACCAGGGCCAGGCCCACCGCGATCAGCATCAGGCCACCCAGCGCCGTCACCCAGCGCTGGTGCCGGCGCACCCAGCCGATGGCACCGAGCATCCGCCGGTAGGCCAGCGCCGCGACCACGAACGGCACGCCCAGCCCGATGCAGTACGCCACGCTCAGCAGCGCACCCCGTCCGGCCGAGCCCTGGTCGAGCGAGAGCGAGGTCACCGCGGCCAGCGTCGGACCGATGCAGGGCGTCCAGCCGAGCGCGAAGAGCAGGCCGAGCAGCGGGGCGGCGGCGAGCCCGACGGCGGGCACCCGGTGCACCCGGAAGTCGCGTTGCAGCCAGGGGATGGCGCCCAGGAAGGCGATGCCCAGCGCGATGACCACGATGCCCAGGGCGAACTCGAGCTGCCGCTGGTAGGCGAACAGCCAGTCACCGACCGAGCCGAAGAGCGCGCCCCACGAGACGAAGACGAACGTGAACCCGAGGACGAACAGCAGCGATCCGGCGAGCATCCGGCCGCGGCGGGCGCGCGCGAGGTCCGCACCGGAGAGCCCGGTGGCGTAGGAGAGGTAGCCGGGGAGCAACGGCACCACACACGGCGAGAAGAACGACACCAGGCCGGCGACCAGCGCGACCGGCACCGCCAGCAGCAGCGAGCCGTCGAGCGCGGTGTGGTGGAACCACGAGCCCAGGCTGAGCGCGATCACGAGGCAACACCCCCGGCGACCGACTCGGCGATGTCGACCAGGGTCTGGGTGCTGGTCACCTCGCCGAGGATGCTGGCAGCGACCCGGCCGCGCCGGTCGATGACGACCGTGCTCGGGATCGAGGTCGGCCCCAGCACGCCATGGAAGGCCAGCAGGTTCTTGCCGGAGGGGTCGTAGATCGAGGGGTAGGGCACCCGGTAGGACCGGACGAACGCCCTGGCCTGCGCGACGCTGGGGTCGCGGGAGTTGATGCCGAGGAAGACGACGCCCCGCGACCGCAGCTGCTTCGCCGCGGCGACGAGGTTGTCGGCCTCGGCGCGGCACGGCGGGCACCAGGAACCCCACACGTTGACCACGACGACCCTGCCGCGGTCGGCGGCCAGGGAGAGGTGCCGGCCGTCGAGGGACCGGCCCGCCACCGTGCCCGGCTGCCTGCGCTGGGCCACCGGCACCTGGGTGATGCCGCCCTCGCCGGAGATGTAGCCCTTGCTGCCGGTGGCCGCCGAACCGCCGCAGCCGGCCAGCAGCCCGGAGGTGGCCAGCATCGCGGCCACAGCGAGCGCGGCGGCAGCGGCACGGCCCCGAGGGCGGGGCCGGGCGGCGGAGGCGCGGGCAGCGGTCATGGCAGTCGGGGTCAGGAGAGCGGCTTGTCCTTCTCGGCGGCGCCGCCGGCCGAGAAGGGCGCACGCCGGTCGCCGGCGGGGATCATGTCCCCGGCGGGTTCGGAGTAGCTGATCGTGCGCAACGAGCCGTCCTCGAAGGCGAACGAGGTCAGGCTGCACAGCGTGCACTGGCGACGTCGGGGGTCGTGCAGGAAGCGGCGCCGCTCGGCGTACAGCCGGGTCACCCAGATCGGCAGCTGGTGGGAGACCACCACGGTCTCGTGTCCCTGGGCGGCCCCGCGGGCGTCCTCCACCGCCGCCCACATCCGGGTGGCGATGTGTTCGTAGGGCTCTCCCCACGAGGGCTTGAACGGGTTCCACAGGTGCCGCCACACCCCCGGGCGCCGGAAGATGCCGTCGCCGACGGTGAAGGGACGGCCCTCGAAGATGTTGCTCGACTCGATCACCCGCTCGTCGGCGACCACGTCGAGCCCGAGCCGGTCGGCCAGCGGGGCGGCGGTCTCCTGGGCACGCTCCAGCGGGGAGGAGACGATCCGGACGATGTCGCGCCCGCCGATGCGCTCGGCGACCCGCTCGGCCATCCGGACACCGAGCTCGGAGAGGTGGTAGCCACGGGAGCGGCCGTACAGGATGCCCTCGGGGTTGTGGACCTCCCCGTGGCGCAGCAGGTGGACGACGGTCCTCATCGGTCGCCTCCCGCCGCCGCGGCCCGGGCGGCCTCCGGCAGCGCCGCCAGCACCTGCTCGACGGCGCGGTCGTCGTGGGCGGAGGAGCAGAACCACGCCTCGAAGGCGCTCGGCGGCAGGTAGACCCCCTGGCGCAGCATCGCGTGGAAGAACGCCTTGAAGGCACCGGTGTCCTGGGTGCTCGCGGTGGTGTAGTCGGGCACCGACGTGACGCCCGCCGGGGTGAAGAAGACGCTGAACATGTTGCCGGCGGACTGCACCACGTGCGGCACTCCGGCGGCGTCGAGCGCCTCGTCGGCGGCCTGCGCGATCGTGGCGGCGACGCGGTCGACGTGGGCGTAGACCTCGTCGGTCGCCAGCCGCAGGGTGGTGACTCCGGCGGTGGTCGCGACCGGGTTCCCCGACAGCGTCCCGGCCTGGTAGACCGGCCCCTCCGGCGACAGCATCGCCATCACCTCGGCGCGGCCACCGAACGCCGCCGCGGGGAAGCCGCCACCCATCACCTTGCCGAACGTCATCAGGTCGGGCGTCCAGCCCTCCACCGCCCCGTCGCGGCCCCACTGGCCCTGCGGTGAGACCCGGAAGCCGGTCATCACCTCGTCGGAGATGAACAGCGCGCCGTGCCGGACGCAGGTCTCGGCGAGCATCCTGTTGAAGCCCGGTGCGGGCGGGACGACGCCCATGTTGCCCGCCGAGGCCTCGGTGATCAGGCAGGCGATCTCGTCGCCGCGCTCGGCGAAGGCCTTCTGCACCGCCTCCGGGTCGTTGTACGGCAGCACCAGCGTCGCCTCGGTCGAGGCCTCCGGGACGCCGGGCGTGCCGGGCACGGCGTGGGTGGCCAGGCCGGACCCGGCCTCGGCGAGCAGTGAGTCGACGTGGCCGTGGTAGCAGCCGGCGAACTTCACCACCAGCTCGCGCCCGGTGTAGCCGCGGGCCAGCCGGATCGCCGACATCGTCGCCTCGGTGCCGGAGGAGACCAGGCGGACGCGCTCGACGGGGGTCCGGGCCACGATCTCCTCGGCGAGCTCCACCTCGCTGCGGGTGGGCGTGCCGTACGACGTGCCGCGGCGCACGGCGTCCTCGACGGCCGCCAGCACCTCCGGGTGGGCATGACCGAGCAGCATCGGGCCCCACGAGCAGACCATGTCGACGTACTCCTCGCCGTCGACGTCGGTGAGCCAGGCCCCCTTCGCCGAGGCGATGAAGCGCGGGGTGCCGCCGACGGCACTGAAGGCGCGCACGGGGGAGTTCACCCCGCCCGGCGTCACCGCCCGTGCGCGGTGGAACCAGGCAGCCGACTGGGAGTGGTCGCTGTGCACTCCGGCATTCTCCCCGAACGGCGGCGCGGACCACGAATCGGGTTCGGGCCGCTGGCAGCCGGGTACTCCTGAAATGTTGTTAAATCGCCGCGGACGTGGTCTTTGCGTCATGACCCGGCCGACGCCTCGTCCTTGCCTTTGCCCCGAGCGGGCAGCGGTCGGGACGGGACCCGGTGGCGCGACGAGCGTGACCTCCGGGCCGCGTCGTCGTTGGTCAGGGTGTCGTCCGGCATGAGGGAGACCGGACGCAGCAGAGGAACCTGGGGAGAGAGCACGACATGGCAGGCAAGGCCCACAAGGCCCCTGGAGCACCCTTGAGCCGCCGCAGCAAGGCGCTGACGATCATTCCGGTCGCGCTGCTGTCGGGGGCGTGGACCGCGAGCCTGGTGACCACCTCGGCCACCGCCGCAGGCACGCACAGCCGCCACCACGGTGCGGCCCTTCCCGACGGCACGAAGGTGCCGACCCAGGCGATCCAGGCCCCGGCCAGCGTCCCGGTGCCCGGCGCCATCGCCCCCGGGGTGCCCGACGGCACGGCCGACTCGGTCATCAACGGCGCCTCGACCAACGGCATCCCCTCCCCCGCGCTCGCCGCCTACCAGCGGGCCGCGCAGATCATCGACACCGCCGACAAGGGCTGCAACATCCCCTGGGAGCTGATCGCCGCCATCGGCCGGGTGGAGTCCGACCACGGCCAGTACGGCGGCAACCACCTGACCTCGAAGGGCATCGCCGAGCCGGGCATCTACGGACCGGTGCTCGACGGCGCCAACAACACCCAGGCGGTCCCGGACACCGACGGCGGCCTGATCGACCACGACCCCAAGTGGGACCGCGCGGTGGGCCCGATGCAGTTCATCCCCTCGACCTGGTCGGTGGTCAAGGTCGACGCCGACGGCGACGGCCAGCGCAACCCGCAGGACATCAACGACGCGGCGCTCGCGACCGCGGTCTACCTCTGCTCCGGCAACGAGAACCTCTCCACCCACGACGGCCAGGAGAAGGCGGTCTACCGCTACAACCACAGCCAGCAGTACGTCGACCTGGTGCTGCGCCTCATGGAGGCCTACAGCGAGGGTGACTACACCGCCGTGCCGGCCGGCACCTCCGCGGGCACGCTGTTCACCCCCGACTACGCCAGCGCCGTCAATCAGGCCCACCGGCAGCACGTGCACCGCGCACACGCCCACTCGCACACCGGCTCGCACACGTCGCGCCCCGGCTCGAGCTCCACGCCCACGGGCAGCTCCGGGAGCACCGGCGGCGGCACCGGCGGCAGCACGGGTGGCGGCTCGGGTTCCGGCACCGGGAGCCTGCCCAGCAGCCCGTCCACGCCGACCAGCGGTGGCGGCGTCCTCGGCGGAGTCCTCGGTGGCGGTGGGTCCGGCGGCGGCTCCGGCAGTGGCGGCAGTGGCGGTGGCGGTGGCGGTGGCACGGTCACCCAGCCGGCCGAGGACCTCATCACCGCCGCCGAGGCAGCCACGCTGTGCAGCAACAAACTGGGAGGTCTCAGCCCAGTGCTCAAGGCGGCGCTGCCCGGTGACGCCGAGGCGGTCTGCGAGAGCAAGCTGACGGGTCAACCCCAATCGAGCGCCAGCACCCTCCTCAACGACGTAGTGAGCCTCTTGCTCGGCTGAGCAGGCGCAGTGCCCACGGCGAGGCAGTTCATCGCCGTACGACGCCCCGCCCCGCGTGCGTCGCCGTACCCACCGGCGAACTGCCTCGACCTCCGCACGCTGACCGCAGCGCGGGGGCCGGCCGGGCCGACC
>DATDNR010000016.1:0-14008 GCA_036518175.1 Marmoricola sp. | reverse complement strand
AGAAGCCTAGGACGCGTCCGCGGAGGCCGTCAACCCTCAGCGACCACGTCGCACGCGCCTTTCTGGACTCACCCCAGTGAGGCCCCGAGCCTTGACACGCCAGCTCGGCGCGGCTCAGGCTTTCACATAAGCGGAAGATCGGTTCCGCATTACGGAAGGGCAACGGTGAGCAACCCAGTCACGATCCTCGTGGTCAACGTGAACACCACCGAAGAGATGACCCGCTCGATCGCGGCGCTGGCGCAGCAGGCGGCATCGCCCGACACGACCGTTGTCGGCCTCACTCCCACGTTCGGTGCGGAGTCCTGCGAGGGCAATCTCGAGAGCTACCTGGCCGCCCTGGGCGTGGTCGACGCCGTTCAGCGCTACGAGGGCTCCTACGACGCGGTGGTCCAGGCTGGCTTCGGCGAGCACGGCCGCGAAGCGCTTCAGGAGGTCCTCGACGTACCTGTCGTCGACATCACCGAGGCAGCTGCCCACCTCGCCATGATGCTGGGCCACCGTTTCTCCGTCGTGACCACGCTCGACCGCACGGTTCCGCTGATCCACGATCGCCTGCTGGTCGCCGGGCTGACCACGCAGTGCGCGTCGATCCGGGCGAGTGGCGTCGGCGTCCTGGACCTCGAGGGGGACAGCCCGCGCGTCACCGAGGCCATCGTGCAGGAGGCCAAGCGAGCCGTGCTCGAGGACCACGCCGAGGTGATCTGCCTCGGCTGCGGCGGTATGGCCGGCCTCGACACGGCCGTTCGCGAGGCCGTCGGAGTACCCGTCGTGGACGGCGTGACCGCTGCCGTCCGGATCGCCGAAGGCCTGGTCGGACTCGGGCTGACCACGAGCAAGGTGCGCACCTATGCACCGCCCCGCCCCAAGAAGATCGTCGGATGGCCTCTCCCGCCACTGACCTGACCCCACCCCACAGCGCCCGAGGCATCGGGCACGCATCCTGGAGAAGCACATGGAACTCGTCGACCATGCAGCCCTGAAGGCGGAGGATCCCACTGGCCGGCTCTACAACGAGGACCTCGCTCCGGCGAGCCCCGACGCCCGCCGGTGGAGCAGCTACCACCTCTTCTCGCTGTGGATGAACGACGCGCACAACGTCGGCAACTACACCTTCGCCGCCGGCCTCTTCCTGCTCGGGTTGAGTCCCATCGAGGTGACCCTCGGCATCCTCGGCGGGGTGCTGGTGATCTTCGGCGGCTGCTGCATGTCCGGCTTCATGGGTCAGAAGACCGGTGCCCCATATCCCGTGGTCAGCCGCATCACCTGGGGCATCTGGGGGGCCAACGTCCCGGCCCTGGTCCGCGGCATCGTCGCGATCGGTTGGTACGGGATCCAGACCTTCCTCGCCTCGGTAGCGCTCAAGGTGGTCCTGCTCCGGTTCATCCCGGGGCTGGCGCCGCTCGCCGACCACAGTCTGCTCGGCCTGGACTATCTCGGTTGGCTCGCCTTCCTCATCCTGTGGGCGATCCAGATGGTCATCGTCTCCCGCGGCATGAACGCCGTCCGGCATCTGTCCGGTTGGGCCGGACCTGCGATCTGGGCTGTGATGATCGCTCTGGCCGTGTGGATGCTCTGGCAGGCGGGATGGTCCATCTCCTGGACCACCGGTGGCGCGAAGACTCCCCTGTCGACCGGCGAGCAGTGGTACCAGACGTTGGCGGCCGTCGGCCTCACGGTCGGGGTGCTGGCGACGCTGATGCTGAACTTCTCCGACTTCGCCCGCTACTCACCCTCGCGACGGGCGGTCGTGGTCGGCAACATCTGGGGGCTGCCCTTCAACTGGACGGCCTTCGCGCTGACGTCGGTGATCGTCTCCGCCGCATCCGTGAAGGTGTACGGCCAGGCCGTCCTCGATCCCGCCCAGCTCCTGGAACGCATCAACAACGACTTCCTCGTGCTCGGCGGGACGATCGTCTTCGTGCTGGCCACGATCGGCGTCAACGTGGTGGCCAACTTCGTCTCCGCGTCCTTCGACCTCTCGAATGTCAGCCCGCGTCACATCAGCTTCCGACGCGGCGGCATCATCACCTCGGTCCTCGCGCTGCTGAGCATGCCGTGGAACCTCTACAGCTCCCCGGCGGCGATCTCCTACTTCCTTGGCGGACTGGGCGCTCTGCTCGGACCCTTCTTCGGGATCATGGTGGTCGACTACTTCGCAATCCGCCGCGAGCGGTTCAGCATCCGCGACATGTACCTGCCCAGTTCGAAGTCGATCTACTTCTACCGGAAGGGGATCAACCCCCTGGCGGTCGCGGCCTTCGTCCCCGCGGCGATCATCGCGCTGTTGCTGGCCCTCGTGAGCGCCTTCCACGCCATCTCACCGTTCGGCTGGTTCATCGGTGCCGCACTGGGTGCGGTGTTCTACCTGGGCATCGCCCGGGGCCGGGTGACGATCCTGCCCGAGCACCAGCGGCTGCTGGACCAGAGCAACGTGTCCGTGAGCGCGCCCAAGACGGCCGGGGCCTGAGAGGAGGAGAAAGGTCATGGCGATCCTCATCGGATTCGACGACACGCCGTACGGCCAGGACGCTCTCGCCCTGGGCCTGCAGATCGCGGCCCGCGACGGCGAGCCGGTGACGGTGGTCACGGTCTTCCCCGACGACGAGCGCGGGCTGCTGGTCGCCGTACAGGACAGCGCCTGGGTGGCGCAGGTCCGCGGCGTGGCCGAGCGCAAGCTCGAGACGGCCCGGCACCTGGTCGGCGACAGGCAGGAGGTCACCTTCCGGACCGCGGGACCGGGCTCGGCCTCGCGCGGCCTGCACGAGCTGGCCGAGGAGCTGGAGCCACGGCTGCTCGTGGTGGGCTCCAGCGAGCACGCCGCGGTGGGCCGGATCTCGCCGGGCAGCACGGTCGAGAACCTGCTGCACGGCTCGCCTTGCCCGGTCGCCGTCGCCCCCCGCGGCTACCGCGACCACCGGTCGGAGATCCAGTGCATCGCCGTGGCGTACGACGCCACGCCCGAGGCCGACCGCGCCCTGGACTTCGCGATCGAGGCCGCCCAGAGGCGGGAGGCCACCCTCCGCCTCGTCGCCGTGGCCGCTCGTGCGTCCGCCGAGCTGCAGGCGGAGCTGGACGCCGCCGCCGCCCGGGTGCCCGAGGGGGTGAAGACCACGGCCGAGGTGATCACCGCGCGTGACGTGGTGAAGACCCTGGCCGACCTGCCCGGGGACCGTCCGGACGTGCTGGTCTGCGGGTCGCGCGGCTACGGCGCGGTCCGCCAGGTGCTGCTCGGGTCGGTGTCCAACCGCCTGGTGCGCAACGCCGCCTACCCGGTCGTGGTGGTGCCGCGGGAGGCCTGAGCATTCGGAGAACTGCCCGGCACTCCGCGAGGAACTGCACAGCCGCGGGAGTTCGAGCGGCCTCAGCAACCCGCGCGCCGGGTGGTGGGGCGCCGCGCCACGAACTCCCGCCGCCGTGCAGACGGACAGGCAGTTGGCGAGGGGCGACGTCGGTCGCCCGCCCGGCCGGTGGCGGCCGGGCGCGAACTGCCTGCGCGTCGGTACGCCGCGGGTCGGCGGGCCCGGCAAGCGTCAGCGGCCGGCCTGCCGCCGGGCTGCCGCCGGCCGGGTGGAGGCGTCCGGCGCGTTGGCGGCGAAGTCGGCGAGCACGTCGCACAGGCCGTCGAGGAAGTCGAGCACGGTCGCGGCGGCCGCGTCGTCGAGCTTGGCGGTCAGCGTATCGAGGTCACCGACCAGCGGCGCCAGGGCCTGCCACACGTCGGCCTGCGCGGTGTCGGTCAGCTCGAGCACGGTGCGGCGCCGGTCGGTGGTGTGCGGCGCCCGGCGCACGTGGCCGGCGGCCACCAGCCGGTCGACCAGCACGGTGGCCGAGGCCGAGCGCATCCCGAGCCGGCGGCCGAGCTCGACGACGCCGACCGCGGGCTGCGCGCTGAGGTGGTCGAGCGCGAGCAGGTCGTTGAGCCCGACGCCCACCCGGGCGGCCAGCGCGGCGTGCACGTCGGGCGCGAGCCGCAGCAGCACACGCACCGCGCGGCCGATCTCGGCGCGGTCCGGTGCGGGCTCCATGGCCCACAGGATAGGGCCGTTCACCCCTAGACAGTCTACTTTCTTTCGCTAGAGTCTCTAGTCATGCGACGACGGCCCTGGATCCCGCTCACGCTGCTGGTGCTGCTCTGGCTCGCCATCGGTGGGGTCACCGGTCCGCTCTCCGGGAAGCTCAGCGAGGTGCAGACCAACGACGAGAGCACCTTCCTGCCGGCCAGTGCGGAGTCCACCGAGGTGGTCGCGCTGGAGAAGCGGTTCGCCGAGCAGCGGTCCGTCCCGGCACTGGTCGTGCTCGCCCGCGGCAGCGGCCTGACCGCCCCGGACCAGACGTGGGCGCGCAGCCTCGCCATCCCGGGCGCGGTCGGCCCGATCCCCTCCCGCGACGGCCAGGCCCTCGAGCTCGTCGTGCCGCTGACCGGCGACCAGACCGCCATCACCAACCGGGTGCAGGACATCCGCGACCGCCTCGACCGCGGCAGGCCGGCCGGGCTGTCGGCGTACGTCACCGGACCCGCAGGCTTCACCGCGGACCTCTCCGACGCCTTCGCCGGCATCGACGGCGTGCTGCTGCTGGTCGCGCTCGCCGTGGTGCTGGTGATCCTGCTGATCGTCTACCGCAGCCCGATCCTGCCGTTCGCGGTGCTGCTGTCCGCGGTCTTCGCGCTGTCGGTGGCGAGCGGGGTGGTCTACGTGCTGGCCGACCACGGGGTGCTGACGCTCAACGGCCAGAGCCAGGGCATCCTGTCGATCCTGGTCGTCGGGGCGGCGACCGACTACGCGCTGCTGCTGACCGCCCGCTTCCGCGAGGAGCTGCGCGAGCACGAGAGCCGCTTCGCGGCGATGCGTACGGCGATGCGCCAGTCGGTGGGCCCGATCGTGGCCTCGGGGATGACGGTGATCCTGGCGCTGCTCTGCCTGCTCGCCAGCGACCTGAACTCGACGCGCAGCCTCGGGCCGGTCGGGGCGATCGGCATCGCGGGCGCCCTGCTCTCCGCGCTGACCTTCCTGCCGGCGGTGCTGGCGCTGCTGGGCCGGGCCGCGTTCTGGCCGGCGCGCCCCCGGTTCGGCTCCGAGCACCCCGAGCGGTCCGGGCTCTGGGGCCGGGTCGCCCGGCTGGTCGGCTCGCGGCCGCGGGTCATCTGGGCCGGGACCGGCCTGCTCCTGGTGGTGCTCGCGGCGTTCCTGCCGACCCTGCGGGCCGGCGGCACCTCCCAGAGCGACGTCTTCCTGCACGCCGAGGAGTCGGTGACCGGCCAACGGGTCGCCGCCCGGCACTTCCCCGGCGGCAACGGCAGCCCGGTCGTCATCGTCGGGCGTGCGGGGGCGGCGCAGGAGCTCGTGCGCGTCGCCGCGGACGTCCCCGGCGTCGCCTCGGCCACCCCGGTCGGCCCGGGCGGACGCCCCGGCGCTCCTCCCCGCGTCGTCGACGGGCTCGTCCAGGTGCAGGCCGTGCTCGCCGCCGCGCCGGACAGCGACGCGGCGATCGCCACGGTGCAGCGGGTCCGGACCGCCGTGCACGAAGCCGTGCCGGGCGCCAAGGTCGGCGGGCCCACGGCCACCTCGCTGGACACCCGGACGACCGCGGAGCGCGACCGGATGATCGTGATCCCGCTGGTGCTGCTGGTGATCCTCGTCCTGCTCGGCCTGCTGCTCCGCGCGGTCACCGCCGCGGTGCTGCTGCTGCTGACCGTGGTGCTCAGCTATGCCGCCACGCTCGGCGTCTCGGCGCTGGTCTTCAACCACCTGCTCGGCTTCCCTGGAGCCGACCCCTCGGTGCCGCTCTACGGCTTCGTCTTCCTGGTGGCGCTGGGCGTGGACTACAACATCTTCCTGATGTCGCGCGCCCGGGAGGAGCGCGGCCGGCTGGGCACCCGCGAGGGCGTCCTGCGGGCGCTCGCGGTCACCGGTGGAGTGATCACCTCGGCGGGCGTGGTGCTGGCCGCGACGTTCTCGGCGCTCACCGTCATCCCGCTGCTCTTCCTGGCCCAGATCGCCTTCATCGTCGCCTTCGGCGTGCTGCTCGACACCCTGGTGGTGCGGTCGCTGCTGGTGCCCGCGGCGGCCGTCGACCTCGGCGAGCGGCTCTGGTGGCCCAGCCGGCCCCCACGGGTCGGGGCGCCGGGCGGCCGGGCGGCTCAGCGACGGTCGACGTAGCCGAGCGCGCGGGTGAAGAGCGCCGTGACGCCGCGCAGGTCGGGAGTCACGGCCACCGGGGTGTCCAGCGCCTCCTCGAGACCGGCCACCTCCACCCCGGACGAGCGGGTCACCCCGGCGCACACCCGTGCCGCATCCCGTACGGCGACCGGCTCGACCGTCCAGATCGCCTCGAACATCCGCCGGTGGTCCGGCACGTCGCGCTGGCCCGGCAGCTCCCACGCCGACAGGCAGGCGGTCAGGTCGGCGCTGTCACAGACCACGGCCCACTCCCGGCGCATGGGGGAGGCCTCGTCCAGCGGCACCCGCACGGGCGAGCCACCGCCGGCCGGGAAGTCGGCGAGCACGACCGCGGCTCGGGCGGTGCGCGCCAGCTCCTCCCAGCGCGCGGCCGAGCCGCGGTAGCGCGCGGGGGTCTGGAAGGCCCCGAAGAGCACCGGGGACTCCGCCCGGGCGCAGAACTCGTCCTCGATCGCGTGCGAGAGCGCGAGCAGCGTGGCCTTGCGCAGCTGCGGCCGCTCCAGGTGCGGGTGCCGGTCGCGCAGTGTCGCGAAGATCGAGGGAGCCGCCGGTCCCTGGCGTCCGCGCACCTCGGCGATGGCGGCGTCGAGCCGGATGCCCGCCCGTTGTCGTCGTACCACCTGCGCGACCGAGGCCACCGCCTCGGCGTCGTAGCGGCGGTGCCCACTGGGCAGCCGGTGCGCCACGGGGAAGCCGTGCCGTGCCTCCCAGGCACGGAGCACGGCGGGACTCACGCCGGTCCGGTCGGCGAGATCGCCGATGGACAGCCCTTGCGCTGAAGCCGGTTTGGTGCTCACCCTTGGAGGGTAGACCTCGACAGTGCGTTGAGGAAATACTCGACACGATCTGCAAGAGAAGGTGGTCACCATGACCGAGCACACCGCACCCGCACCGCACGCGGCCTCCCCGCAGCGCGACGACGTCGTCGACTGGACCGACCTCGGCCGGGAGATGTGGTCGTTCCTGACCGGTCGGCGCGCCGCGATCAACTACAACTTCATCGACATGAGCGTCGAGGTCCCGCGCGACACCGGCGCCGATGCCCCCCGGGCGACCTGGAAGCTCAACGGCACCCTGCAGGTCACCAGCCGCGACAACGCCGCGCAGACGCCCGGCGGGAGCTGATCATGGGCGCCCAACTCGCCGTCGAGGCCGACCTGCGGTTCAGCCTGGAGCGGCCCGGGGCGCGGGGGTTGCACGGCAGCCTGACCAGCCCCTCCGGGCCGGACGGTCCGCTGGAGCTCCGGCTGGACGACCCGGTCGCCTTCGCCGGCCGGGCGGACGCGCTCGCGGTGCGGGCGTTCGCGGCGATGCTCGCGACCCGCGGGCTCGTGATGCACGTCGTCACCGGCCAGGGCACCCTGCTCGAGCTCGGCGCGGTGCGCAGCAGCTGGTGGCAGCACCGGCTCACCGGGTCCCGCCACCTGCGGGTGGCCGGCAGCGGTGGCGCGTGGGCGGCACTGCGGGGACGGTTCCGCACCGGCGCGGCACCGGCGCTCCCGGACCGGCGGCTGGCCCCGCCGGCGACGCCGTACCCGCTCGCCCCGACCTTCTTGCGGCGGCGCCGCTGGCCGGTGGCCGGCACGCACGCGGGCGGGGGCAACCCTCGCCTGGTGCTCTCCTCCGCCTCGTCGCGGCTGCCCGAGAGCCCGCGGCCGGAGTACTCCCTGACCCGGCCGGTGACGATGATCGGCTCCGACCCCGACTGCGACATCCGCATCGACGGGCTCCGGCCGCTGCACGCGGTGGTCCGCCACGACGCGTCCGACGAGTACCTGCTCGTCGACGTCAGTCACGGCCACACCCGGGTCAACGGCGAACTGGTGCGCCAGCGGATCCTGCGCACCGGCTCGCGGATCGACCTCGGCGCGGGTGAGGGCGCCACCACGCTGTCCTTCCGGCGCGAGGAGTACGCCGACCACGGCCGGCCCTACGGCGGGCGCATCGGCGGCGAGCTCGGCCACCAGAAGCCGCAACCGACGCCGCGGCCCGCCCAGCGTCCGGCGCGGGGGGCCGGACGATGAGCGGTCCGGTGCTGGTGGCCGGCGCGTCGGGGTTCGTCGGCCGGCGGCTGGTCCGGGCGCTGGTCGACGAGGGTCACGAGGTGCGCGCGATGACCCGCCGGCCGTCGGCGTACGACGGGCCCGGCACGCCGGTCGGGGGCGACGTGCACGACCCGGCCAGCCTGCCGCCGGCGCTGGAGGGCTGCTCCGCGGCGTACTACCTGGTGCACTCCCTCGACACCCCCGACTTCGAGGTGCTCGACGCGCGCGCCGCCCGGTCGTTCGGGCTCGCCGCGGCCGACGCCGGCGTGCGGCAGATCATCTACCTCGGCGGTCTCGGCCGCGACGGCGACGAGCTGTCGCGCCACCTGCGCAGCCGTCGCGAGGTCGAGGGCCTGCTCGCCTCCGGCGGGGTGCCGGTGACCGTGCTGCGCGCGGGGATCGTGATCGGGCACGGCGGCATCTCCTGGGAGATCACCCGCCAGCTCGTCGACCACCTGCCGGCGATGGTGACACCGCGGTGGGTGGCCACCCGCACCCAGCCGATCGCGGTCGACGACGTGGTGCGCTACCTCGTCGGCGTGCTGCACCTGGAGGAGGCCCGCGGCCGCGTGTTCGAGGTCGGCGGCCCCGAGGTGTTGCAGTATCGGACCATGCTCCAACGCGTCGCCGCCCTCCAGGGCCGGCCGCTGCCGATCGTGCCGGTGCCGATGCTGAGCCCGGCGCTGTCCGCCCGCTGGCTGGCCCTGGTCACCGACGTCGACCCGCAGGCCGGCAAGGCGCTGGTGGACTCGATGACCAACGAGGTCGTGGTGCACGACGACAGCATCCGCTCGCTGCTGCCGTTCGAGCTCACCGACTACGACGACGCCGTACGGCGTGCCCTCGCCGAGCGTCGCGCCGAGTCGCGTCGATGATCCGCCGCCTCGCCGGCCGGTTGCCGCGCCCGCTCACCCACCCCGCGCCGATCCACCACCCCGAGCCTGCCGGTGTCGTCCGACGCCGGCGCGTCGCTGTCGCCGCCACCTCCGTCGCCGGCGCCGCGCTGCTCGGCGTCTCGCTGTCGACCCGTCCGGGCTCGCGGGCCTTCTACGGCTCCAGCCTCGGCGTGGCCGCGGTCTGGACGGTCGGCGGTCTCGCCTCCGGGCCGCTGCACCTGGGCTGGATCCAGAGCCGGGACGACCGGTTCTTCCGCCCGGTGCTCACCCCGGCCGCCACCGGGGTCGGCGCTTTCGGGCTGTTCTACGGCTGTGCGCTGGTCGTCCGGCGGGTGCCCCTGCTGCGTGAGGCGATCACCCGGGTGCTGGCCTTCGCCGAGCAGGGTTCACCGCCGCTGGTGCTGGCCACCGCGCTGGCCAACGGCGTCGGCGAGGAGGTCTTCTTCCGCGGCGCGCTCTACACCGCGCTCGGCCCGCGTCACCCGGTGCTGGTGTCCACGACCGTCTACACCGCCGCCACGATCACCACCCGCAACCCGGCGCTGGTGCTCGCCGCCGGGGTGATGGGCACGCTCTTCGGCCTGCAGCGGCGCGCCACCGGCGGACTGCTGGCGCCGCTGGTCACCCACCTGACCTGGTCGACGCTGATGGTGCGTCACCTCTCCCGCGCCTTCCGCTGACCGGGCGGCCGGCAGCTGCGGAAGTACGCGAGCCGCGCGCTGTGTCAGACCTCGCCGGCCAGTCCCGAGCCGGTGGGCGGCAGGGCGTTGCCGTACTCGTCCGGGGCGGCCGCGACCACCGAGGGCTTGTCGGCGGTGAAGGCGCGCCACTGGTTGAAGAACAGGTTCAGCAGCACCGCGGTGATCGCGGCGGCGCTGATCCCGGAGTCCAGCACGACCTGGACGCCGGAGGGGAACTTCGACCAGAAGTCCGGCCGGGCGATCGGCACCAGCCCCATGCCGAGGGTGACCGCGACGATGACCAGGTTGAGGTTGTCGTCGTACCGCACCCGCGACAGCGTCCGTACGCCGCTGGCGGCGACCGAGCCGAACAGCACGATCCCGGCCCCGCCGAGCACCGGCGCGGGGATCGCCGCCACCACCCGTCCGAAGAGCGGCACCAGGCCGAGCAGCACCAGCACGCCGCCGCCCACCGCGACGGTGAAGCGCGACTTGATGCCGGTGATCGCGACCAGCCCGACGTTCTGGGCGAACGCGCTGGCCGGGAAGGCGCCGAAGACCGGCGCGACGGTGGAGGACAGCATGTCCGCACGCAGGCCGCGGGCCACCCGGCGGTGGTCGACGGGGGTCCCGACGATCTCGCCGATCGCGATGATGTCGGCCATCGTCTCGGTCATGATCACGAAGACCACGATGGTCATCGCCACGATCGCGCCGAGGTGGAAGGTCGGCGTGCCGAGGGCGAAGATCGGCGGGAACGACACCGCCTTGCCGTCGCCGACGCCGGAGAAGTCGGCCTTGCCCCACGGCACCGCCACCAGGGTGCCGACGACCATCCCGATCAGGATCGACAGCCGCGAGACGAAGCCCTGGAAGAGCCGGCTGATCACCAGGATCACCAGCAGCGTGATGCCGGCGAGCGCGATGTTGCTCGGGTCGCCGTAGCTCTTGGCGCCGACCCCGCCGAGCGCCCAGTCGAAGGCCACCGGCAGCAGCGAGACGCCGATGACGGTGATGATCGAGCCGGTCACCACCGGCGGGAAGATCCGCACCAGGTGGGCGAAGAACGACGACGCGATCACCCCGATGACGCCGGCGACGATGATCGCGCCGAAGATCGGCCGCACGCCGTGGTCGTGCTGGGCGATCGAGACCATCGTGGACACGCTGGCGAAGGAGATGCCCTGCACGATCGGCAGCCGGGCGCCGAACGGGCCGACACCCAGGGACTGCAGCAGCGTGGCCAGGCCGGAGATGAAGATGCCCGCGGTGACGAGCAGCCCCATGTCCTCGGCGGACAGGCCGGCCGCGCCGCCGACGATCAGCGGCGGCGCGATCAGCCCGCCGTACATGGTCAGGATGTGCTGGGTGCCGTAGAGCAGCAGCTGCGGGAAGGGCAGCTTCTCGTCCTCCGGACGGGCGGCGCGTACGGCGTGGGCGGAGCGGTCCATGTCGTGCTCCTCAGCAGAAGCCGGGCACGCCGTGCCAGGCGTTGCCGGGGTCGGAGGCGTCGTCGCGGACCACGGAGGCCTCGATCAGCCCGTAGGGGCGGTCGGCGGCGAAGAACACCTCGCCGGGGTTGTCCACGCCGAAGGGCGAGAGGTCGACCAGGAAGTGGTGCTTGTTGGGCGCGGAGAACTTGATCTCGGCGACCTCGGGGTGCTGCTCGAGCACCGCCTCGCCCATGCCGTAGAGGGTCTGCTGCAGGGCGTAGGAGTGGATCTCGGCGAACCGCTGGAGCAGCAGCGCCTTGATGGCGTCGTAGGACTTGTCCCAGTCGACGCCTGTGTGGTTGTAGCGCCAGCGCGCGACCAGTGACGTGGCCAGGATCCGGTCGTCGGTCTCCTGCAGGGTCGTGTACCTGTCCTTGAGGAAGCCGTGGAACTCCGAGCCGGTGGACTTGAGGACGGTCAGGTCCTCGATGCCGGAGACCACGTGCGCCCGGCGGTCGGGACCGGAGCCGTCGACGTTGACCACCGTGGTGCGGGTGCCGCCGCCGGTGCGCACGAAGGAGTGGTCGTGGCCGGTGCCGTCGACCGGGATCCGCTCCCAGGCGTACTCCGAGATCGCGATCCGGGCACCCTCGGCGGCCGGGGCGGTCTCGATGAAGTGATCGGCCAGGGTGAGCGCGAACTCCTCGATCGCGGCCACGCCCTTCTCCTTGGCGTAGGCGAAGACGGTGTTCTTCTGCGTGTCGGTGGGCAGCACGTCGGACTGGTCGCCGCTGATGTGCGCGGCGTCGAACCGGCCGCGCAGCGCGGAGGAGACGTTGAGGTCGCGGATCCGGTGGCGCGGGGTGTCGCGGTAGATGCGGACGAGGCGGTTCTCGGCCTTGCCGTACTGGTTGGGGCCCAAGCGGATGGCCATGACGGGTCAGCTCCCTCGGTAGGTGGAGTAGGCGAACGGACTGAGCAGCAGCGGCACGTGGAAGTGCGCTCCTGTGGGCGATGCCCCGTCGGCCAGCGCGAAGGTGATGCTGACCTCGGGGAAGAAGCAGCTCTGCCCGCTCGCGGCGGAGTAGGCCGCCACGTCGAACACCAGCCGGTAGGTCCCCGGCCCGACCTCGTCGGGGCCGAGCCGGGAGATCCGTCCGTCGCCGTCGGTGGTGCCGGTGGCGAGGACGGTTGCGTCAGGGGCGACCTGCTCGAGCCGGACGGGTACGCCGGACGCAGGGCGGCCGAGCGCCGTGTCGAGCACGTGGGTGGTGATGGCCGAGCGCTCGCTCATGCCGTCACGACCGAGCCGTCGAGCAGCTTGCGCAGCCGCAGCAGGGCGATCTTGCGCAGCTCCTCGGCGACGACGCCGGCCTCGGTGACCTCGTCGTGGTCGAGCCGGCGGCGCAGCTCGCTGAGGATCTGCTCGGCCGACAGCCCGGTCGCGCAGATCAGGAACACCCGGCCGAAGCGCTCCTCGTAGGCACGGTTGCCCTCGAGCAGCGCCTGCTGGGTGGCCTCGTCGCGGTCGACGCCGGACTGCTCCTGGCGCGACCAGCGTGATCCGGTGCCCGGGCCGGAGGCACGCTCGCCGATGCGCGGGTGCTGGGCCAGCGCCCGGTCGACGTCGGCGCGCTCGAAGCGGCGGGCCGCCTCGTCGGCGGTCGCCACCAGCGAGGCGAGGTCGTCGTACGGGCGCGCGGTGAGGAGGGCCTCGGCCCAGGCCGGGACGTCGCAGCAGGCGAGCAGCTCGGGTCGGAGCCGCTCGGCGGGGGCCGCGTTGAACTCGGAGAGATCCACGGGGCCTCCTTTCGTGAAGCGGAAAGTGTGTTCCGTCACATGAAAGGTAGGTGCGCGGTCGGGCTCACGTCAACAGTTTGTTGAAGAAACGTCAGCCGCGCTCAGTCGTCGCGGTTGAGGTAGTTGTACACCGTGAAGCGGGTGACGCCCAGTGCTTCGGCGACCGTCTCGGCAGACCGGCGGTACTCGAAGGCGCCACGCTCCTCCAGCAGCCGCACCGCCCGCTGCTTCTCCGCGCGCGGCAGCTGGTCGAGCGGCCGGCCGAGCTCGGTGGCGACGTCGGCCAGCAGCCGGTCGAGGCCGGTCTCGGCGGTGACGGCGCGAGCGGCCACCTCCGGGCGGCGGACCTGGAGGGTCACCCGGGTGGCGCCGTGGGCGAAGGCCGCGTCGAGCACCTCGGGCAGCGCGCCGAGCAGGGAGCCGGACTCGCCCTCGACGCCGGTGCCGAGCGGCCCGAAGTCCACGTCGAACCCGGACTGCTGCAGCAGCCTGACCGGCTCGGTGGCGTGCGCCGGCGGCTCCCCCTCGCCGTGGAAGGGCTCGGTGGTGAACTCCGCGCGCAGCCGCATGCGGCGACGATAGTCGGATCCGGGCGGCCGGCCCCCGCGTGATCGGCCGCCCGGGTCCAGCCCGATCCTAAAATAGATTCGAGGCACTAATTGGCCTTTTTCGCTGAGGCTGAGACGCCGGCCCCGGTGGGCCTAGAGTTCAGGGTGTGACTGCTGCAGAACCGCGGCCGGTGCGGCGCGGGCGCGGCCGGCCCCGCGGTGGCGGCGGCCCGGAGACGCGCGAGCGGATCCTCGCCGCGGCGGCGGACGTCTTCGCCGAGACCGGCTACCGGGCCACCACGATGCTGGCGGTCGCCGAGGCCGCCGGGATCAGCCAGACCGGGCTGGTGCACCACTTCCCCGACAAGCAGCTGCTGCTCGCGGCGGTGCTCGACCGGCGCGACCGGCTCGACGGCGAGGCGCT
>DATDNR010000015.1:0-3740 GCA_036518175.1 Marmoricola sp. | reverse complement strand
CCGGCCGGTAGCGCACCGGGGTGATGCGGCACCGCTGCCGTGAGGTCCCGGTGAGGTCGGCCAGGCGGTCCTGGACAGCTTCGGGGTCCAGGGCCTCACGCAGACCGGGCAGGGCGCTGTCGGCCTCCGGGCTGTGGGCCGACCAACCTGACCGGTCGAGCCGCACCGCCACGAAGCTCGCCGGGCGTTCGGGGGCCCGGACGCGGTAGGAGAGCCGGCAGGCGTCGCCGGGCACCCACGCCACGTCGTGGAGCTCGTACGCCGGCGCCGGGAACTGCTGCTCGACCTCCGGCAGTCGGCTCAGGGCGGGATCCCGACTGCACAGGAAGGCTGCGCCGGCGGCATCGAGGTGGCGCTGTGCACTCATCGCGACCGCCTGGCCGCCAGGAGCGCCTCGCCCGCGGCATCGATCTGCGAGGCCACCCGGGACGGCCACGCGGGATCGTGCAACAGGCAGCGCCGGGCCGCGAACTTGAGCATGAACAGCACCGCCCACCGGTCAGCCCGCTGCCAACGCACCGGGTCGCACGGTCCGTAGCCCGCCTTCAGCGTGCGCTGGAGCCGCCGCACCTCGTCCGGCTCGCGAGACCACCACGCGAGGTCGGCCAGGAGCTTGCCGAGGTCGAGGGCCGGCTCGGCGCGGCACCAGCGGTCCAGGTCCAGGATCCGCGGCCGTGACCGGCGGACGAGGACGTTCTCGGCCTTGAAGTCTCCGTGCGTGAAACCGGGCTCCTCCTCGGGCATTGCCTCGAGGTCCTCCAGCGCCGCGGACGCAAGGTCACCGAAGGCCCGCGCCGCGTCGGGCAGCAGCGCGGCGATGTGGGACCCGCACCCGAGGAGCGCATCGGCCTCGGCCGCTGCGTCGCGCTCCCGCACCGTGGTCCCGGACGTGGCCAGGCGGTGCAGGGACGGGTCCTCGTGCAGGGTCCGTAGCGCCTCCCCGAGGCGGTTGACGGCCTGCGACGTGCCCGGCGCGCCGGTGAGGAGGAGACGCGCCAGCGGACTCCCGGCCGACGCCCACCACAGGGCCGACGAGGATGCCGACGAGTAGCCGATCGCCTCGACCACGTCGACCTCGGGGCACGACCGGGCCAGCACGGCACGCACCAGTTCGGCCACCGGCACCGCCCGAGCGCCGGACCGGTCGCGGTCCGTCTTGACGTAGACGGACCGCCCGCGGCTGTCGAGCCGGACGCGGAGCACGTGGCGTTGTCCGGGCCGGTAGCGCACGGTCGTGACGCGGGCCGATGCCGCCGGTGGCATCGCCCGGCCGGTGAGCTGCTCCAGCAGGGCCGAGACGTGACCGGCGTCGGCCAGCCGCTCCAGCTGGGGCATCGCCGGGTCGGACGGTGAGAGCAGCACGTCGGGCGCAGCGGAGTGTCCGCCCTCCTGCTGGAGCGACCAGGTCACGGCGAGGTGCTGCTCCCGGGCACCTGCGGACCTCCGCATCCGGTAGTAGGCCCGAAGTGTCCGCCCGGGCTTGTACCTGCTGCGCAGGAGCACCGGCGGCGCGGGCGTCGTACGCGAGTGCACCTCGAGCGCCTCACCGAGGCCGTGGTGCGCCGGATCGGTCAGCACCCGGCGGACCGCCGCGTGCCTGCCCGGTCCCTCCGGCAGCTCCTCGAAGGGGTCGGTGAGTTCACGTCCTGCGCACGCGGGCATGGTCAGCCCTCGTCGAGCGCGGCGGCGCGGTGGCGTGGGGGCGGGGCGATGATCGCGGGCAGCACGCGCTCGCGCCGCAGCTCCGCGGTCGTGCCGTCGACGAGGTGCCGCGCCGCCCGCTGGAGGCCGAGCAGGTCCGGCCCCCGTGGGGGCTCCAGGCGCGGGTTGGCCAACGTGTCCGTCACGGCCTCGGCCAGCGTGTCCGCCGACAGCGAGTCCGGCGGCAGCCAGCGCACCCATCCCCGGTCTGCGAGCCGGCTCGCCCGCATGGTCTGCTCGGCGCTGGGGCCCGGTCGGGGCACGAGCAGGGCCGGTGCCCCGACCTTGAGGATCTCCGCGGTGGTGTTGTAGCCGGCCATGGCCACGACCAGGTCGGCCGCGGCCAGGAACTCCAGCGAGTCGGGAACCGTGGTCAGGATGCGCACCGGGTGGCCCTGGGCCAGCTCCTCCAGCCGGGCGCGCTCCGGCTCCGGCAGGAACGGGCCGGTGATGACCACGAAGCTGCAGCGGCGCTGCGCGGTGATCGCCGGCACCGATCGCAGCAAGGTCTCGAAGAGGGGAGAGGCATCCGCGCCCCCACCGGCCATCGCCACCACGAGCTCGCCGTCGGGCGAACCGTCCAGGTGTTCGCTGCGCACGGAGTCCCCCTCGGGTACGGGCGCGGACGAGCAGATGTAGCCGCAGTACTGGACCCGGTCGAGGAGCTCTTCCGGCCAGCCGTAGCTGGCGGCCACGTCGAAGACGTCCTGGGAGCCGTAGACGAGCACGTCGTCGAAGTACTGGCGCACCGCCTCGAAGGCGCCTTCGAGGTGCCAGCGTCGGCGGATGGTCTCCGGCGCGTCCAGGATGTCGCGAAGTCCCAGTACGATCCTGACCGGTCGGGAGGAGAGCGCCTTCAGAGTCGGTAGCAGCTCCCCCATCGCTCCGTGCGGCATGTGGTCGACCAGGAGCACGTCGGGGTCGAAGCTCAGCGCTGTGGTCCGGATCATCTCCTTGCGCAGGTCGAGCACAGCGGGGAAGGACAACGAGAGCGACACCGCCGACCACTCCCCCGGCCTCAGCTTGCGCACCGAGGGCAGCTTGATGTGGTCGTGACCGGGCGGCGGGGTGAAGAACGGCCCCGCGGGCGAGTCACAGACGGTCAGCACGTTGGCCTCCGGACTGGCGCGCAGGAACTGTGCGGCCAGCAGCGTCGTGCGGCGCAGGTGTCCGAGGCCGAGGCCGTCCTGGGAGTAGATGAGCAGCCGGGGACGGCCGTTGCCGGATGTCATCGCCACCTGCCGGTAGAGCTGTCGGCGATGTGCGCGTCCGGGTCCAAGGTCATGGGATCTCCCGACCGTTGGGTGGGTTCGACAAGGTGCTGATCGTGGTGTGCTGACAACGAGGGCCGCCCCACGGCATGAGCAGCCCTACGGCACGAGGAATCTAAGAATGCTCCGCTCTCTTCTCATGTTTTTACGTCCGCGACAGGTGGGCTGTACATGAGCAGGACGGCGTATCCCGCGTAGGGTCTTTCGGCCCTGAAGTGGGCGTCCCGGACCCGAATGGTCTCCTCAGGTCTGGTGCTGTGGGGTCCATCCGCGTACGGTGACCGGCATCGAGGCAGCCGCCCACGGCACGCGGGATCCGAGCTCCGCTCTCACCTTTCGGAGATCGACACGGTCAGTCGGCTTCGACGGTCGTGTCGCCAGGCCGGGGCAGCCCGCTCCGGCCTGCAGCTCGGAGAACTGAGGAGCGAGGTGGGCGGAATGGGGCCTCTGCGTGTGGCAGTCGTGGGGGTGGGCAACTGCGCCAGCTCCCTCGTGCAGGGCGTCGAGTACTACAAGGACGCAGACCCGGAGGCCGTCGTCCCCGGCCTGATGCACGTCACGTTCGGTGACTACCACGTCTCCGACGTGCAGTTCGTCGCCGCCTTCGACGTCGACGACAAGAAGGTGGGCTTCGACCTGGCGGAGGCGATCCTCAACTCGGAGAACAACACGATCCGCATCTGCGACGTGCCCCCGACCGGGGTGACCGTGCAGCGCGGTCACACCCTGGACGGGCTGGGGAAGTACTACCGGCAGACCATCGCCGAG
>DATDNR010000014.1:0-14118 GCA_036518175.1 Marmoricola sp. | reverse complement strand
GCACCCGTTCAAGGTCGGCTTCGCCGACTCGATGTCCAGCGTCTTCCTCTGGGCCGGGATCTTCGCCGCGTTCGCCTTCCTCGTGCTGCTGCTGATGCCGCACGTCGAGCTGCGCCAGCAGTCCGCGGCCGTGGCGGCTCGCCAGGAGGAGGCTGCGGCTCAGGGCGCACCGGCCGACTGACCCGGCGTACCGACTCGATCCCGCACAGGCGCAAATCGCGCACCTTCCCCGAGCCGGCACAGCGCACGAATCCCGAACAGGCGCAATCCCGCACTCCCCCGAGCCGGATCAATGTCTCGATCCCGCACAGGCGCAATCCCGCACCTCCCCGAGCCGGTGCACCGCACAAACCCCGCACGGGCGGCATCGCGCCCCTCCCCCGCCCCAGTCCACCGCACAAACCCCGCACAGGCGCAATCCCGCACCTCCCCCGCCAGCCCACGGCACGAATCCCGCACAGGCGGGATCGCGGGTCTCCCCCGAGCCGGCCCACCGCACGAATCCCGCACAGGCGGGACCGGTCCTACGCGACGCCCGGCTTCACCATCTGCCGGACGCGCCGCGGCGGAAGCAGCCCAGCAGGTGCGTGTCGACCATCCCGGTGGCCTCCATGAGCGCATGCATCGTGGTCGGCCCGACGAAGCCGAAGCCGCGCTTGCGCAGCGCCCTGGAGAGGGCGACGGACTCCGGCGAGGTGCTCGGCACCTCCTCGGGCGTGCGCGGGCGCGGCGTCTCCGAAGGCTGGAAGGAGGCGACGAACGCCTCGAGGCCGCCGTCGTCGCGCAGTGCGGCGGCGGCGCGGGCGTTGCGCCGGGTCGCCTCCACCTTGGCCCGGTTGCGCACGATCCGCGCGTCGGTGAGTGCGTCGGCCAGGTCGGCGTCGGTCATCGCGGCCACCCGGTCGACGTCGAATCGGTGGAAGACCTCGCGGAACGCCTCACGCTTGTTGAGGATGGTCAGCCAGGACAGCCCCGCCTGGAACCCCTCGAGGCACATCCGCTCGAACAGCGCCGCCTCGCCCCGGACCGGCAGCCCCCACTCGCGGTCGTGGTAGTCGCGCAGCACGCCGGGGACGCTGCCCCACGTGCACCGGCGTACGCCGTCCTCGCACTGCACCGCCCCGTCGACCGCATCCATCCGTTGGCTCACCTGCGCATTGTGCCTGCGTGCCGGCGACGTGGGTCAGCCTCGCGAGCGCAGCCGCGCGTTCGGCAGGCCCGGAGCCGGGATCGGCGCCAGCGGGTCTCCCGCCGGCAGCGAGAACCGGCCGGTGTCCGCGCCCTCCTCCAGCAGTCGTTGCCACTGCGCGCGATACTCGACGACCTCCTCGTGGGTGCGACCCACGAAGTTCCACCACATCACGATCTGCTCCCCCAGCGGGCGGCCGCCCAGCAGCAGCAGCCGGGAGCCTCCGGTGCTCTGCAGCGTGAGTGAGGACGCGCCGGTGCCGACGTAGCCGAGCTCGTGCCGCGCGACCTCCCGCCCGTCGAGGTGCACGCCACCGTCGTCGACGAGCACCGCGTGCTCGTGCCCGGGATCCACCGGTACGACGACCTCCGCACCGGCATCGAGCAGCAGCTCGGCGCCGACCAGCTCGGTGAACGCCCGCACCGGAGAGGTCTGCCCGAGCAGCGAGCCGAGGAAGACACGCGCGCGCCAGCCCTCGCCCTCGAGCAGCGGCGGCGCGTAGTGCTCGAACCCGGGGTCGGTCTCGCGGGCGGACTCGGGCAGCGCCACCCACAGCTGCGCGCCGTGCAGCACGCTGGTGCCGGCCGTGGAGACCTCCGAGTGGCTGATGCCCCGACCGGCGGTCATCAGGTTCAGCTCACCGGGGCGGACGATCGCGTGGTGGCCGGCGCTGTCGCGGTGCTCGACCTCCCCGCTGAACAGCCAGCTGACCGTCTGCAGACCGGTGTGCGGGTGCGGCGCCACGCGCATGCCGCCGGTCCGGGTGACGTCGTCGGGCCCGTAGTGGTCCAGGAAGCACCAGGCTCCCACCAGGGACCGGGCCCGCTGCGGGAGGGTGCGGCGTACGGTCATCGCCCGGGGCCCGCCGAGCGGCACCTCGCGCGGCACGAGGATCTCCACGCAGTGGGTGTCACCGGTGGCCAGGACGACCTCGCCCGGATGTCGTTCGAGGTTGCTCACCCGGCCATTGTGCGCGCTCAGACCCCTTCGCGGTCGCCGAAGCCGGGGTGCACGAAGGTCTCGCCACGCTTGAGCATCTCCACCGCACCGGGATGCAACCGGCGCAGGTGCGCGATCGCCTTGCGCCGGTAGCGCCAGATCTGCAGCGCACCGAAGCCCCAGAAGAGGTACTGCACCGCCATCGCGACCCGGAAGTCGGTGAGCGTGTAGGAGGACGGAGAGGCACCGTGCGACAACAGGTCGAGCACCACCCCGACCAGCCCGATCGTGCACAGCGACGCCACGAAGCCGCCGATGTTGACCACCCCGTTCGCGCGCCCCGCCGCCTGCACCGGCGTGAAGCTGCGGGAGAGGTCGAAGGCCACCATCGAGGTCGGGCCACCGGTCGCCGTCACGCAGACCAGGAGCACCAGCACCGGCACCGGCGCCGGTCCCGGCCAGGCGAGCACCAGGGTCCAGGTGGCGGCGATCGCGGCCACGACCACCAGCACGATGACCGAGCGGTAGAAGGGGAAGCGGCCGACCAGGTGGGCCAGCACCAGCCCGCTCAGCAGCGAACACACCGTCACCAGCGTGAGCAGCGTGCTCGCCAGCCCGGGCGAGAGCCCCTCGCCGTCGACGAGGAACGGGTAGCCCCACAGCAGGGTGAAGACGGTGCCGGAGAACTGCGAGGTGAAGTGCGACCACATCCCCAGACGCGTGCCGGGGTTGCCCCAGACCAGTCTCAGCGACCTGGTCAGCGCGGCCATCTTGATGCGCACCGGCCCGGAGCGGCGGTACGGCGAGTCCTTCACCATCAGCGCCACCGCGACGAGGAGCACGATGCCCACCGAGGAGAAGGCCGCGAAGCTCTCGGTCCAGCCGAGGTGGTGCAGCGCCAGCGACAGCGGTGCGGCGGCGATGATCGCGCCGAACTGTCCCACCTGGCCGGTGAGCTGGGTGACCAGCGGTGCCTGCCGGACGAGGAACCACACGGTGACCAGGCGCAGCACGCTGACGAAGATCATCGCGTCGCCGGCACCGACCACGGCCCGAGCGAGGACAGCGGCGGGGAAGCTGTGCACGAACGCGAACGCGAACTGTGCAGCGGTCATCAGGGTCAGGCCGCAGAGCAGCATCGCCCGGGAGCCGAACCGGTCGAGGAGGACACCCACCGGCACCTGCATGCCGGCGTACACCAGTAGCTGGAGCACGGTGAAGATGGACAGCTCGGTCGCGTCGATCCCGAACCGGTGGGCGGCCAGCAGGCCCGCGACACCCAGCGAGCTGCGGTGGAAGACCGCGAGCACATAGACGCTGAGCGCCACCAGCCAGATCGCCCAGGCCCGGCGTCGACCGATGTTGTGCACCTGCCGTGGCGCCTCCCCGGTGGCCACGGCATCGTTCATGGGCCCATGCTGTCACCGCCGCGGCAGCCGTGGGGCACCGGCGGCCGTTGCCGAGACGACGGGTTTGGCACCCGGCGAGTCGGTTACAGGGAGGAGAAGACCGCCTACAGAAAGGACATCCCGATGAGCTCAGAGGCCTTGAAGGGACGGACCATCGCCTTCCTGGTGGCACCCGAGGGCATCGAGGAGGCCGAGCTGACCGGGCCCTGGGACGCGATCGAGGAGGCCGGCGGCTCGGCGGTGCTGATCTCCACCCAGGAGGGCAAGGTGCAGGCCTACAACCACCTCGACAAGGCCGACACCTTCGCCGTCGACACGGTGGTCTCCGACGCCGATCCGACGTCGTACGACGGCCTGGTGCTGCCCGGCGGTGTCGCGAACGGCGACCAGCTGCGGATGTACTCCGACGCCGTCGACTTCGTGCGTTCCTTCGTCGCATCGGGCAAGCCGGTGGCCGCCATCTGCCACGCGATCTGGTCGCTGGTGGAGGCCGACGTGGTCCGCGGCCGCACGCTGACCTCCTGGCCCAGCCTCCAGACCGACGTCCGCAACGCCGGTGGGACCTGGGTGGACGAGGAGGTCGTCGTCGACGGCAACCTGGTCACGAGCCGCAAGCCCGACGACATCCCGGCCTTCAACCGGGAGTTCGCCGGCCGGTTCTCCGAGAGCTGAGCGCGGCAGACCAGCAGACGACCACACGAAGGGTCCCGGCGCTGTGCGCCGGGACCCTTCGTCTCGGTGGCAGGTGCAGGATTCGAACCTGCGTAGGCATACGCCGACGGATTTACAGTCCGCTTCCATTGGCCGCTCGGACAACCTGCCATGCTGCCGCCCCGCTAGTGTGGGCCAGCAGCGGAAGCGAGGATAACGCAGCCGCTGCGCCGAGACTAAATCGCCGCCCGAGCCCTGCCCGGAGCCGCGCCCGTCAGGAGGACCGCATGGCCGACTCGTCGTTCGACATCGTCAGCAAGGTCGACCGCCAGGAGGTCGACAACGCGCTCAGCCAGGCCGCCCGCGAGATCGCGCAGCGCTACGACTTCAAGGGCACCGGCGCGGAGATCCGCTGGTCGGGCGAGAAGGCGATCGAGATCTCGGCGAACGCCGACGACCGGGCGCGCGCCGTGCTCGACGTCTTCCGGGAGAAGCTGGTCAAGCGCCAGCAGTCGTTGAAGATCCTCGACGCCTCCGAGCCGCGGCAGTCGGGCAGGGAGTCGAGGATCAGCGTCTCCCTGAAGGAGGGCATCAGCCAGGAGAACGCCAAGAAGATCGGCAAGCTAATCCGCGACGAGGGCCCCAAGGGGGTCAAGGCCCAGGTGCAGGGCGACGAGCTCCGGGTCTCGAGCAAGAAGCGCGACGACCTGCAGGCGGTGATCGCCCTGGTCAAGGCGCAGGACTACGACTTCGCGGTGCAGTTCACCAATTACCGCTGAGCTCCACCCGCTCGGCCGGGGCCGCACCCGCCTCTCCGTCGAGCTGCGCGATGCCTGGGACCGGTTCGTCGCCTCCGACCCGGGCCTGAACCGGCTGCGCCGCGGGCTGCGGGCCGTGGTCGCGGTCGGCACCACGATCGCCGTCCAGCTGCTCGTGGCCGAGGCGCTCGGGGTCACCGGACCCAGCCGTGCACTGCACCTGCTGCTGGGCTCGCTGCTGGCGATGAACATGGCGACGGTGATCCGGCAGGGGCCGCGTCGCGACACCGCCGTGACCGCGGCCTGGGCGCCCCTCGCAGCCGCCCTCGGTGCCGTGCTGGCGACGCTCACCGCGCCCCGGCACTGGCTGTCCCTGGCGCTGTTCGTCGTCGTCTCGGCGGCGGCGGTCTGGGTCCGGCGCTTCGGCGCCCCGTGGTTCGCCGGAGGCTTCATCGTCTGGCAGGCCTACTTCTTCACGCTCTACCTGCATCCCCCGCTCGCCGCGCTGCCGGGCATGCTCGTGGCGATCGCGGTCAGCGGCGCCTGGGTCACCGCCCTGCTGCTGACCGTGCTGCACGCCGATCCGGAGCGGACGCTGCGCCGCACGGTCGTCGCCCTCCGGGCGCGGGCACGCTCGGTGGTCTCGCACTGCCTCGACGTGCTGCACGATCCGGGCGAGGCCCGGGTGCAGGCGCTGCGCGCCCAGCTGGTGAAGCTGTCGGAGGTCACGCTCCTCTTCGACGGCCAGCTCGGTGATCCCCGCGCGCTGCCCGAGGGCATCACGGCGGCCGGACTGCGGCGCTGGATCGTGTCGGTCGAGATCAGCTGCGAGGAGCTGGCGAGTGCGGCGGTCGCGCTGGCCGCCCCCGGCGAGGCGGTCGCGCCGGCCACGCTGGCACTGGTCGAGGAGATGCTGCAGGTGCTGGGCTGGGGCGAGCTCGGTGCGGCGCGCGACAGGATCCGGGCCCTCCGGGCGAAGCCGCACGACCAGCTGCCCGCCGTACGCCGTCTGGTCGGCGCCGCGGACACGCTGCTGACCGCGGTGGAGGACTGGGAGTACGGCCGGCTGCGGCACCAGGAGGGGGACGGCGAGTACGAGCCGGTCGTCGGCCTCATCGGCGGCAACCTGCCCGGCACCACCGTCGCCCAGGAGGGCGACGGACGGGGCCGGCTCACCGCACCGAGCACGTGGTCGACCACCTCCCGCACGGCCCTGCAGGCGGGGCTGGCCGCAGCGCTGGCCCTGGCCGCGGGCGAGCTGATCTCCTCGCAGCGCTTCTACTGGGCCGTGATCGCCGCCTTCGTCGCCTTCACCGGCACGGCCACGGTGGGTGAGACCGTGCGCAAGTCGGTGGCCCGCATCGCCGGGACCGTCGCCGGCCTGGTGGCAGCGGTCGGCCTCGCCCAGGTCACCGCCGGGCACGCGCTGGTCTCGCTCGCGGCCCTGCTCGGCTGCATCTTCCTGGCCTTCTACCTCCAGGCGCTCTCCTACGCCGCGATGATCTTCTTCATCACGCTGATGCTCGGCGAGCTCTACGGCATCCTCAACAAGTTCAGCGACAGCGTGCTGCTGGTCCGGCTGGCCGAGACGGCGGCCGGTGCCGCCGCCGGGATCCTGGTCTCGCTGCTGGTGCTGCCCAGCCGGACACGTCCCACGCTGGTGCGGGCCCGCCGGCTGCTGCTGGAGGACCTGGCCGAGCTGGCCGGCGCCTGCGCCCTCCGCCTCGAGGGTCGTGCGGAGTCCCACCGGCTGCTGACCGACGCGATCCGGCTCGACGAGGCCGCCCGGCAGGTGCTCCGCAGCGCCGACTCGCTGGTCCGCGTGCCGGGGCTCGACCGCGACCATCCCGGACGGCGCCACCGGGTGGCCGTCCTCGGCGTGTGCGCCAGCACCGCACGCAGCCTGGTGCCGGCCGTGCTCGCCGCCCCCGCCGACCCTCCACCGCAGCTCGCGCAGGCCTGCCGGCTCATCGCCGCGGAGGCCCAGCGGCTCGCCGACGTGCCCGACCTCCGGCACCTGCGAGCGCCGGCCGAGGGCACTCCCGACCTGGCCGGGGAGGTCGCCACCCTGCTGGAGCAGGCCAGCGACCTGCCGGTCGTGCTCGGCCGCCGGCTGCAGCGGCTGGCCGACGCGCTTGCGCTGCTGGTCCCGCGCAGCGGCGGGTCCTGACCATCCGACAAGCCGGAGTCCCGAGCCGGTCGCCTCGGCCGGGGGCCGTGCTTTGCTGTCCGGGTGGCACGACGCAGGCACGACCACCGCACCCCGGTCCTGATCGCGCTGATCCTCACCATGGCGCTGGTGGCCATGGACACCACGATCGTCGCGACCGCGATCCCCCAGGTGGTCGGCGACCTCGGCGGCTTCTCCCTGGTGGGCTGGGTCTTCTCCGTCTACCTGCTCGCCCAGACCGTGACGATCCCGATCTACGGCAAGCTGGCCGACCTCTACGGCCGCAAGCCGATCCTGGTGATCGGCGTCGTCCTGTTCCTGCTCGGGTCGCTGCTCTCCGCGGCCTCGTGGAACATGCTCGCGCTGATCGGCTTCCGCGCGCTGCAGGGACTCGGTGCCGGCTCGATCGGCGCGACGGTGATGACCGTGGCGGGCGACCTCTACGACGTCGAGGAGCGCGGCCGGGTGCAGGGCTGGCTCTCCAGCGTCTGGGGCATCTCGGCGGTGGTCGCCCCGGCGGCCGGCGGCCTGTTCGCGCAGTACCTGACCTGGCGGTGGATCTTCGTGGTCAACCTGCCCATCGGCGCGCTGGCGCTGCTGATGATCGTGCGCGGTCTGCACGAGGAGGTGGTACGCCGCAAGCACCGCATCGACTACGCGGGCGCGGCCCTGCTGCTCCTCGCCTCCGGCCTGCTCATCCTCGGCCTGCTCCAGGGCGGGGTCGCCTGGCCGTGGCTTTCGGTCGCGAGCATCAGCGTGCTCGGCGGCGCGGTCGTCGCCGCCGCGGTCGCCGTGGTCGTCGAACGACGCGCCGCCGAGGCGGTGATGCCGCCGTGGCTGTGGACCCGCCGGGTGACCGGTGGCTCCTACGCCGCGACGATGACCGCTGCGCTGATGGTCATCGGGTTGTCGGTGTTCCTGCCGACCTGGGCGCAGACCGTGCTGGGCCTCACGCCGGTGGCGGCAGGCTTCGTGCTCGCGGTGATGAGCATGACCTGGCCGCTGGCCTCGGCGCTGTCCTCCCGGCTCTACCTCCGCATCGGCTTCCGCGACACGGCCCTGGTCGGTGCGGGGTTCGCGGTCGCTGCCGGCCTGCTCTTCAGCCTGCTGCCCGAGGGCTCGCCGGTCTGGGCACCGGTGCTGGGCAGCGCCCTGATGGGCGCAGGCATGGGGCTCATCTTCGCCCCGCTGATCATCGGGCTGCAGTCCACTGTCGGGTGGGGGGAGCGCGGGGTCGTGACCGGTGGCGCGATGTTCTCCCGCTTCCTGGGCCAGAGCCTGGGCGCGGCCGTCTTCGGCGCCGTGACCAACGCGGTGATCCTGTCGCGGCTGCGGGGTGCCCGGCAGGCCGGCGGGCGTGCGCCGTCCGGTGTCGACGGCGTCAGCAGGGCGCTCGAGCACCACCCGGACGGGGGCGAAGCCGCGTTCCTGCGCGAGGTCATGCACGCGTCGACGCACGCCGTCTTCGTCGGTCTGCTGATCGCGGCTCTCGCCACGCTCGTGCTGCTGCTCGCACTGGTGCCGCGGCGCTTCCCACGCGTCGACACTCCCGCCTGAGTGCCGCCGGGTGCGGTCAGGCGCCCCCGACCTCGAGCGCGACCACGCCGGCGACGACCAGGACGAGTCCGAGGACCTGCACGACCGTCAGCCGCTGGTCGAGCCAGACCACCCCGATCGCCGCGACGAGTCCAACGCCGAAGGCCGACCAGATCGCGTAGGCCACGGCCACCGGGAGTCCCCTCTTCAGCACCGCCGCCAGGGCCACGAAGGAGATCGTGTAGCCCACCGCGACGACGATCGACGGGACCAGCCGGGTGAACCCCTGGGACAGCTGCAGCGAGACGGTCCCGGTCACCTCGGCGAGGATCGCGACGGCCAGCAGCAGGTAGGTGAGCAGCACAGGTCCTCCTCCGGGGTCTGCGCTGAACGTACCCCCCTCAGACCGCGACGCCGGGACGCATCTGCGGGACAGCCGCGCCCCGGATGACCGCCAGCCACACCTCCACGCCGTCCGTCAGGCCGAGGCGGCGCTGTGTCGCCCGGGTGACGGCCACCTCCACCTGGTCCTGACGGGAGGGCTGGCCGTCGTCGAGGAGCCGGACGACCAGCCGCACCTCGAAGCCGATCCGGGTCACCCGCTCGACCCGCCCGCGGGTGCCGCCCACGATGCCGGGCCGGGTGGTGACCTCGATGTCGTGCGGTCGCACCAGTCGTCCCCCGAGGCGCGTGACCGGGCCGAGGAACCCCATGACGAAGTCGTTCGCGGGAGCGTCGTACAGCTCGTCGGGCGTGCCGATCTGCTCCACCCGGCCATGGTTGATGACCACGATCTCGTCTGCGACCTCGAGCGCCTCCTCCTGGTCGTGGGTGACGAAGACGGTCGTGACCGGCACCTCGTCGTGCAGCCGGCGCAGCCACTCGCGCAGCTCCTTGCGCACCTGCGCGTCGAGCGCCCCGAACGGTTCGTCGAGCAGCAGCACCGAGGGCTCGACCGCCAGCGCCCGCGCCAGGGCCATCCGCTGCCGCTGGCCACCCGACAGCTGGGCGGGCAGCCGGTCGGCGAACTGGGTGAGGTGCACCAGCTCGAGCAGCTCGGCCACGCGACGCTGCACCTCGGCGCGCGGGCGCCTGCGCACCTCCAGGCCGAAGGCGACGTTCCTGGCCACGCTCAGGTGCTTGAAGGCGGCGTAGTGCTGGAAGACGAAGCCGACGTTGCGCTTCTGCGGCGGCAGATGGGTCGCCTCGACGCCTTCGATCCTGACCGAGCCGGCGTCGGCCGTCTCCAGTCCGGCGATGATCCGCAGCAGGGTCGACTTCCCGCCACCGGACGGGCCGAGCAGGGCGGTCAGCTGTCCGGTCGGCAGGTCCACCGAGACGTCGTCGAGGGCGACGAACTCCCCGGCCCCGCGGGGTCGGAAGCGCTTGCTGACGTGGGAGACGGTGATGCTCATGCGGAGCCCTCCTTGGGGCGCAGGACGGAGACGATGACCAGGCAGGCCATGGCCGCGAGCGCCAGCACGGCGGCGATCGCGTAGGAGGTCTGCGGCTGGAAGTTCTGGTAGGTCTGCTCGACGGCCAGGGTGGCGGTCTGGCTCTGCCCGACCAGGTTGCCCGAGACGACCTTGACGGCACCGAACTCGCCCAGGGAGCGGGCGACCGCGAGGACGACGCCGTACAGCACTGCCCACTTGATCGTCGGCAAGGTGATCCGCCGGAAGGTCTGGGTGGCGCTGGCGCCCAGGCTCAGTGCGGCCTGCTCCTGCTCGTCCCCGATCTCCTGCAGCACCGGCACCACCTCGCGGATGACCAGGGGCAGGGCCACGAAGACGGTGGCCATCACGATCCCGGGCGTGGAGAAGATCACCTGGATGCCTGCTCGCTCCAGAGTCGGACCGAACCACCCGGTGCGGCCGTTGTAGACCAGCACCAGCGCGAGCCCCACCACCACGGGAGAGACCGACAGCGGCACGTCGATGAGCACGGACAGCCATCGCTTGCCCGGGAAGTCGTAGCGCACCAGCAGCAGCGAGATCGTCACCCCGAAGACCAGGTTGATCAGCACGGCCCAGGTGGCCACGGTCAGGGTCAGGGCCAGCGCGTGCTCGACGGCCGGGTCGGAGAAGGCGTGCAGGAAGGTCCCGACGCCGCCGGCGAGCGCATTGCGGAAGACCAGCGCGGTGGGCCAGGCCACCAGCAGGAAGACGTAGCCGACGGTGACCACCCGCAGCCCCCATCGCACGGGCGCCGGGTCCCGCAGCTGGTCGGCGACGAGGTCAGCGGCCACGGCGCACCACCCTTCGCTGCAGCAGGTCGAGCAGCACGATGACGGCCAGCGCCACCAGCAGCAGGATCACCGCCACCGAGGCGGCCGACGCCTGGTCACCGCCCTCGATGTAGCTCAGCACGCGCACCGACGCCACCTCGGTGCGGTTGGGCAGGTTGCCCGAGAGCAGCACCAGAGAGCCGTACTCGCTGATCCCGCGGGCGAACGACAGCGCCGCACCGGCGGTGATCGCCGGCACCAGCGAGGGCAGGATCACCCGCCGGAACGTGGTGAGCCGGGAGGCCCCCAGCGAGGCTGCGGCCTCCTCGGCGTCACGCTCGAGTGCCTCGAGCACCGGCTGGGTGGTGCGCACGACGAACGGCAGGGTCACGAACGCCAGGGCGAGGAACACCGCCCACCGGGTGTTGGCCACATCGACGCCGAGCGAGCTGGTCGGTCCGTAGAGGGCCAGCAGCACCAGGCCCGCGACGATGGTCGGCAGCGCGAACGGCACGTCGATGACCAGGTCGAGCAGCCGGCGACCCCAGAACCGGTCGCGCACGAGCACCCAGGCCAGCGCGGTGCCCATCACGACGTTGACGGCCGTGACGGCCAGCGCCTCGAGCACGGTGAGCGTGATCGCCGCCCCCGTCTGGGAGCTGGTGACCACCGACCAGAACCCCGACCAGCCGCCCGAAGCGGCCGCGACGACGACCGCCGCCAGCGGGATCAGGACCAGCAGGCTGAACCAGATCATCGAGGCGCCGAGCGCCAACCCTGATCCGGCGGCGAGACGCCCCGGCACCCGGGCGCGACGACGGCGCGTCACACCCGGGGCCGACGCGGCAACCGATGCCACGTCACGACTTCCCGGCGTCGGCGAGCAGCTTGGTGACCAGGCCGTGGGTGTCGTCGAAGAACTTCGTGTTGGCGTTGTCCCAACCGCCGAAGTTCTTGTCGATGCTCAACAGCGTCCTGGGCTGCGGGAACGGGTCCTGGGGGTTGTTCGCCCCGGGCACCGACACGTCGATGCCGGGGTCCAGGGGTCGGAAACCCTGCTTCGCGTAGTCGGTCTGGCCCTGGCGGCTGAGCTGGAAGGCGAGGAACTTGCGTGACGCACTGGACGCGTTCCGGGTCAGCGCACCGGTGTTCTGGATCAGCAAGGTCTGGTCGGGGACGACGTAGTCGAAGTCGGCGCCCGCCTGCCGGGCCTCGATCGCCTCGTCCTCATAGGAGAGCAGCACGTCGCCGGTGCCGCCCTCGAAGGCAGTGGTGGCGTCGTGTCCGCTGCCGGGCATCGCCACGGTGTTGCCGATCAGCTTCTTCAGGTACTCCGTCGCCTGCGCCGGGCTCCTGCCCTGGGCGATCTGCGAGCCGTAGGCGGCCAGGATGTTCCACTTCGCCGACCCGGAGGAGGCCGGATTGGGGGTGACCACCTGCACGCCCGGACGGACGAGGTCGTCCCAGCCGTGGATGTGCTTCGGGTTCCCCTTGCGTACGACGAGCACCACCACCGACTGGGTCAGCACGCCCTGGTGCGGACCGGTCGCCCAGTCCTTGCCCACCACGCCCGCGTCGACGAGCTTCTGCACGTCGGGCTCGAGCGAGAGGTGCACCTCGTCGGCGTGCAGCCCACTGGCGACGGCGCGCGCCTGGTCCCCCGATGCCCCGTAGGACTGGGTGAACGAGACCCCCTTGCCGGCCGGGGTCTTCTGGAAGTCTGCGATCACCTGCTTGTTGGCCGTCTGCAGCACCGAGAACCCGACCACGCTGACCGACCCGGCCTGCGGACCGCTGGCCGAGGCCGTGGCGCATCCCGTGAGCCCGGCGAGAACCGCGATGCCGGCAGTCGTCACACCGGCTGTCTTCTTCCACTGCTTCATGTCCCACTCCTGGTCACACTCGATCTGGAGACTAAGTAAGTCGCCTTGCTTAGTTAACTTAAGCGGGACGGTACACCAACCGGGCGCGTGCAGCGCAACGACGCGCGTGAGATCCACCACGTCGCAGGCGGAGGCGCGATGAGATCGACCCCGGGTCGCGCCCACCGGCGGACTATCGTGGAAGGCGGTGCCGGAAGCGGCAGGAGCGAGGAAGAGGGAGCGTCCGTGGCCAAGCAGGTCCAGCAGCTGGACCGGGTGATCATCCGTTTCGCGGGTGACTCCGGAGACGGGATGCAGCTGACGGGAGACCGGTTCACGCAGGAGTCTGCAGCATTCGGCAACGACCTGTCGACGCTGCCCAACTTCCCGGCGGAGATCCGGGCACCGCAGGGCACCCTCCCCGGCGTGTCGTCCTTCCAGGTGCACTTCGCCGACCACGACATCCTGACCCCCGGCGACGCCCCCGACGTGCTGGTGGCGATGAACCCGGCGGCGCTGCGCGCCAACCTGGCGGACATGAAGCCGGGCACCTCGATCATCGTGGACTCCCACGACTTCACCTCGCGCAACCTCGCCAAGGCCGGCTACGACGCGAACCCGCTCGAGGACGACGGCCCCGGCAGCCTGGCCGAGCAGTACAACCTCTCCACGCTCGACCTCACCGGCATGACCGTGGAGGCCGTCAAGGAGTTCGGCCTCTCACGCAAGGACGCCGCCCGGGCCAAGAACATGTTCGCCCTCGGCCTGTTGTCGTGGATGTACGGCCGCCCGGTCGAGACCACGATCGCCTTCCTCGAGAAGCGGTTCGCCAAGCTGCCCGACATCCGCGACGCGAACGTGACCGCCTTCCGTGCCGGGTGGAACTTCGGCGAGACCACCGAGTCCTTCGCCGTGCAGTACGAGATCAAGCCCGCGCGGTTGCAGCCCGGCACCTACCGCAACATCTCCGGCAACCTGGCACTCGCCTACGGCATCGTCGCCGCGGGGGTGCAGTCCGGCCTGCCGGTCTTCCTGGGCACCTACCCGATCACCCCGGCCAGCGACATCCTGCACGAGCTCAGCAAGCACAAGGCGTTCGGTGTCACCACCTTCCAGGCCGAGGACGAGATCGCCGGCATCGGTGCCGCGCTCGGCGCCGCGTTCGGTGGGGCGCTCGGGGTGACCACGACGTCCGGTCCGGGCATCGCGCTGAAGTCGGAGACCGTCGGGCTCGCAGTGATGACCGAGCTGCCCCTGGTGGTCATCGACGTCCAGCGCGGCGGGCCCTCCACCGGCCTGCCCACCAAGACCGAGCAGGCCGACCTGCTGCAGGCGATGTTCGGGCGCAACGGTGAGGCACCGGTGCCGATCGTGGCT
>DATDNR010000013.1:0-2445 GCA_036518175.1 Marmoricola sp. | reverse complement strand
ACCTCGGCGACGACGAGGTCGCCGCCGGCGCCCGCGGGGAGGAGTCCCAGCGTGACCAGTCGACCCTGGGGCTGACCTGGCTGAACGAGACCGACCACGAGGCCTTCGGTTCACTGGCCGCGGCCTACCGCGCCAAGTTCGGCATCCCGCTGATCACCTGCATCCGCGACGCCGCCGACAAGGACCAGGTGCTCGCCAACGGCTGGGCCCGGCTGGACAACTGCCAGACCCAGGAGCACGCGGCCGCGCTGATCGAGATCGCCAAGATCGCCAACCACCGGTTCGACGACCTGGTCGCGGACGCGAACCCGATCGCGGCCGCGCGGACGCGGCGGTTCGAGGCGGCCGGGTAGGGGTTGCGCCGGGCGGGGTCCGATCCGGCATCCCCCGGTCGGTGTGTCCCGGTCGGTGTCTCCCGGTCGGTTTCCCAGGTTAAGAACCCGAACTGCCTCTCCACACAGGGTCCGAGCTGTGCGGAGAGGCAGTTCGCTGTGTGCAGAGGCGTGCGGGCGAGAGGCGTGCGGGCGGCGGCGCGAGTGGCGGCGCGGGCGGCGGTGCGAGTGGCGGCGCGAGTGGCGGCGCGAGTGGCGGCGCGGGCGGCGGTGCGGGCGGCGGTGCGGGCGCCCGGCCAGCGAACGGGTCGCCGTACCGCAGCACCCGGGCACTACGTCGAGCGCAACCCGGCGAGATCCGCCGCGATCCGCGCACCGACCCTCCGCAGCAGCGCCTCGCCGTCGGTGAGGCAGCGGTCCAGGTCGGGCTCGAGCTCGAGGAGGGGGTACGCCGCGACGATGCCGGCCTCGCGCAGCAGGGCGGGCGACAGGGTGTTGCTGCCGCAGACGGCGACGACCGGGACACCGGCGGCTCGGGCGGCGGCCGCCACCCCCGCCGGGGCCTTGCCGCGCAGGGTCTGCTCGTCGAGGCGGCCCTCGCCGGTGACCACCAGCGAGGCGCCGGCGAGCCGGGAGTGGAAGCCGGTGAGCTCGAGCACCAGGTCGATGCCCGGGCGCAGCCGGCCGCCCAGCAGGGCGATCGCCGCGAAGCCGACCCCGCCCGCGGCGCCGGCTCCCGGCTCGTCGCGGTGGTCGTGGCCGGTGGCCGCAGCGACCAGGTCGGCCCAGTGCGCCAGCGCCGCGTCCAGCTCGGCGACCTGCTCGGGCGTCGCGCCCTTCTGCGGGCCGTAGACCGCGGCCGCGCCGGCGGGTCCGGTGAGCGGGTTGTCCACGTCGCAGGCGACGGTGAGCCGCGCACCGTCCAGGCGCAGCCCGGACAGGTCGAGGGACGCGACGTCGGCCAACGCGGCGCCGCCCTCACCGACCTCCTCCCCCGAGGCGGAGAGCAGCCGGGCGCCCAGCGCACGGACGAGTCCCGCTCCCCCGTCGGTGCACGCCGAGCCGCCGATGCCGAGCACGATCTCGGTGCAGCCGGCGTCGACCGCGGCGCCGATCACCTCACCGGTGCCCCGGCTGGTGGCCGTCAGCGGCGCCAGGCCGTCGGGCAGGCGGGCCAGCCCGGAGACGTCGGCCAGCTCCACGACGGCCCGGTCGCCGCACCGGGCGTAGGACGTCTGCACGACCGAGCCGGTGGGTCCGGTCGCGGCGACGGGCACCTCGTCGTACCCCGCCGCGAGCGCCGCCGCCACGGTGCCGTCGCCCCCGTCTGCGACCGGCACCATGTCGATCGCGGCGTCCGGCAGCACTGACCTGATCCCGGCGGCGACCGCGGCCGCGACCTGGGCGGCGGTCAGCGATCCCTTGAACTTGTCCGGGGCGACGAGCACGCGCATGGCCTCAGCGTGCCGCAAGCGCGGTGGGCGCGTCCTCCGGTGACTCGGCCAGGTCCTCGAACTCGGTGACGTTGTCGAGCTCGGTGCCCATCGACACGTTGGTCACCCGCTCGAGGATCACCTCGACGACGACCGGCACGCGATGCTCGACGACGAGCTTCTTCGCCTGCTCCAGCGCGGGCAGGATCTCGTCGGGTTCGAAGACCCGAATCGCCTTGCAGCCAAGGCCTTCTGCCACCTTGACGTGGTCCACGCCGTAGCCGCCGACCTCCGGGCTGTTGACGTTGTCGAAGGACAGCTGCACGCAGTAGTCCATGTCGAAGGCGCGCTGCGACTGGCGGATCAGGCCGAGGTAGGAGTTGTTCACCACCACGTGGATGTAGGGGATGTTGAATTGCGCCCCGACCGCGAGCTCCTCGATGAGGAATTGGAAGTCGTAGTCACCGCTGAGCGCGACGACGGTCGCCTCCGGGTCGGCCGTGGCCACACCGAGCGTGGCCGGCACGGTCCAGCCCAGCGGGCCGGCCTGCCCGGCGTTGATCCAGTGCCGCGGCTTGTAGACGTGGAGCATCTGCGCCGCCTGGATCTGCGACAGCCCGATCGTGGAGACGTACCGGACGTCGGGCCCGAACGCCTTGTTCATCTCCTGGTAGACCCGC
>DATDNR010000012.1:0-2959 GCA_036518175.1 Marmoricola sp. | reverse complement strand
ATTCGACCGGGTGCTGCTGGTCAACTCCGGCAGCGAGGCCAACGACCTGGCCTGGCGGATCGCCCGCCACGCCACCGGTGCCCGCGGCGGCATCGCGACGGAGTTCGCCTACCACGGCATCACCGAGGCGAGCTGGGCCTTCTCCCCGGAGGGCTGGGGGACCGCGATGCCACCGGCACACATCCGGCTGGTCGCACCACCGCCCGCGTCGGCCGACGGAGTGGCCAAGGCGGTCGAGGACCTCCAGGTGGCGGGACCGGACGTGGCCGCGATGCTGGTCGACGGCATCTTCACCAGCGACGGCATCACCGGACCCGCCCACGACTGGACCGCGGCAGCCGCCGCGGCGGTCCACGAGGCGGGCGGCCTCTACGTCGCCGACGAGGTCCAGGCCGGGCACGGGCGCACCGGGGACGCCCTGTGGAGCTTCCTCGCCGGCGAGGTCGCGGCGGACCTGGTGACCCTGGGAAAGCCGATGGGCAACGGCTACCCGGTCGCCGCGGTCGTCGGCCCGGCGCACCTGGTCGACCCGTTCGTGGAGGACACCGACTACTTCAGCACCTTCGGCGGCAGCACCGCGGCGTGCGCGGCGGCGCTCGCGGTGCTGGACACGCTGGTGGAGGAGGACGTGCTCGCCAGGGTCCGCGCGACGGGAGCGCACCTCCTGGCCGCGCTGCGCGAGGCCGTCAGCGACCGTGACGACGTGGCCGCCGTCCGGGGGTGGGGCCTCGCGGTGGCCGTCGACCTGGCCGACCCGACCGACGGTGCCCCCGACGCGGCCCGGGCCGGCCGGGTCGTGGACGGCATGCGGGCGCGTGGCGTGCTGATCGGGCGCACCGGCCGTGACCGGGCGACGCTGAAGATCCGGCCGCCGCTCGTGTTCGGGCCGGAGCACGCGGACCTGCTCGTCGAGGCGCTGAGCGCCACCCTGGCCGGCGACACCTGAGCGCCTCGGCTCGCCGCAGGCGATCCCGCTGGCCCGAAGGGGTCATGGTGCCCCCACCGTGCGGGACCCGACGATGACCGTGTGGACGCCGCAACGGCGACCCGGTGGGAAGGGGAGGGGCGATGGTCGCTGCCCGACCGCCCCACGTGCTCGTGGAGATCCGCGCGATCGTGCACCCCTCCCGCCAGGACGACGTGGTCAGCAGGTTCCGTGGTCTGCTGATGCGCCCGGTCCCCGACGGCCTGGTGTCGGTCCAGCTGCTGCAGACCGGGGCGCAGTGGCGCATCCTGCTGTGGTGGCAGGACCGGGACACCCTGGCGGGCCTTCGGGACAGCCCGCAGGTGGCCGCGGCGGTCGAACTCTTCCGCGCCCTGGGCGCCGAGACGGCGGTCAGCGTCCTCGAGGTGCGGCACTCCCGGGACCGGTGACCGGGCCCGTCAGCGCTGGTGGACGACCCGCCCGTCGACGTACGTGCGCCACACCCGGGCGTCGGCGATCTGCTCCGGCGGCGCGTCGAAGGGGTCCCGGTCGAGCACCACCAGGTCGGCGCGATGCCCCACGCCGATCGAACCGCACACCGCATCGAGCCTGGAGACGTACGACGACCCGGCGGTGTAGGCCGCGAGCGCCACCGGCAGCGGCAGCGCCTGCCCGGGCAGGAAGGCAGGTGTGCCCGGCGGCGCGGCGGGGGAGACGCGGTTGACCGCGACATGGATCGCGGCAAGCGGATCGG
The DNA here is from genome assembly GCA_036518175.1 of Marmoricola sp. Taxonomy (GTDB): domain Bacteria; phylum Actinomycetota; class Actinomycetes; order Propionibacteriales; family Nocardioidaceae; genus Marmoricola. The sequence goes on along the minus strand of DATDNR010000012.1, from coordinate 1,280 downwards.
GGCTGCTGACCGGCCAGTCGCTGCCCATCGCCAGCGTCGCCCCGGCACGGAAGAGGTCGCCGAACGGGTACTGCCAGCCGGCCCGGCGTTCGCCGAGGAAGGGGATGGTGAGCTCGTCCATCTCCGGCTCGTGCGTGGCCCACAGCGCCTGCAGGTTCGCCACCGCGCCGAGCCGCCGGAAGCGCGGCAGGTCGTCGGGATGCACCACCTGGAGGTGGGCGAGGTGGTGCCGGCGGTCGGCGCTGCCGTTGGCCGCGCGGGCAGCGGCCACGGCGTCCAGCGCCTCGCGCACGGCGCGGTCGCCGAGGGCGTGGAAGTGCACCTGGAAGCCGGCGGCGTCGAGCGAGGTGACCACCTGCCCGAGCAGCTCTCCGCCGACGAAGCTCAGCCCGGTGTTGTCCGTCGGGTGGCCGCAACGGTCGAGGTAGGGCTCCAGCATCGCGGCGGTGAAGGTCTCGGCGACACCGTCGAGCATGATCTTCACCGTGCCCGGGTCGTAGCGGTCGCCGGCGCCGGCGGCCTCCTCGCGCAGCTGCACGAAGTGCGCGACCTGGTCGGCGACGGCGTCCGCGAGGGTCTCCCGCGGCCACCACAGCGACCCGATCACCCGGGCGGTGAGCGTGCCCGCGGCCTGCGCGCGCAGGTACGCCTCGTGCACCGACGGCCCGCCGCCCCCCACCTCCACCCAGGCGTCCTGCCAGCCCGTCACGCCGAGGGAGTGCAGGTAGGCCTGGCCCACCTGCAACGCGGCGTCGAGGTCCGCCTGGGTCTCGGCGGGCAACAGCCGCTCGACCAGGTCCATCGCGCCCTCGTGCAACGTCCCGGTGGGGTTGCCCGAGGCGTCCCGCTCGATGCGTCCGTCGGCGGGATCCGGCGTCGATGCGTCGATGCCGGCGATCTGCAGCGCCCGGGAGCTCACCCAGGCCGAGTGGTGGTCGCGGTTGGGCAGGTAGGCGGGCCGGTCGCCGACGACGGCGTCGAGCACCGCCGCCGTGGGGCAGCCGTGCTCGAAGTCGCCCATGCTCCAGCCCCCGCCGATGACCCAGGGGCGGTCGGGGTGCTTGTCGACGTAGCGGCGGATGACCTCCTGGTAGCCCTCGAGGCTGCGCCGGTCGCTCAGGTCGCAGCGCATCCGCTCGAGGCCGCCCATGACCGGGTGGGCATGGGCGTCCACGAAGCCGGGCAGCAGCAGCCTGCCGGCGAGGTCGACGACCTCGTCGGCCTGCGGCAGGTACGGCGCCACGGCCTCGTCGCCCCCCACCGCCACGACGGTGCCGTCG
>DATDNR010000011.1:0-5097 GCA_036518175.1 Marmoricola sp. | reverse complement strand
GGTCTACCGGACCTGGATGCACCTGTGGCCCACCCCGGCCGCGCTGGCCGACGCGCCCAGCGGCGAGGCGGTGCGCGCCTGGGGGCGGCTGGGCTATCCGCGCCGGGCGCTGCGGCTGCACGCCGCGGCCACCGCGATCGTCGAACGGCACGGCGGCGAGGTGCCCGGTGACCATGCCGCGCTGCGGGCGCTGCCCGGCGTCGGCGACTACACCGCCGCCGCCGTGGCCTCCTTCGGCTTCGGCCAGCGGCACGCCGTGCTCGACACCAACGTGCGCCGCGTGCTGGCCCGGGCGGTCAGCGGCGTGGCGCTGCCGGCCGTCTCGGTCACGCGGGCCGAGCGGGCGGTCGCCGAGTCACTGGTGCCCGACCAGCGGCCGGCGCGGTGGGCGGTGGCGGTGATGGAGCTCGGCGCGCTGGTGTGCACGGCCGCCAGGCCGCGCTGCGACCGGTGCCCGATCGCGGCGGCGTGCGCCTGGCGGGCGGCCGGACGCCCACCGCATGATGGCCCGCCGCGGAAGGTGCAGCGCTATGCCGGCACCGACCGGCAGTGCCGCGGCGCGCTGCTGGCGGTGCTGCGCGGCGCCGAGGGTGCGGTGGCGGCCACGGAGCTCGAGGCCGCCTGGCCGGACGCCGTCCAACGCGCGAGAGCCCTGACCGGGCTGCTCGACGACGGCTTGGTCGTGGAGCAGCCCGGCCAGGGCTACGCGTTGCCTGGTTAGGCCTCAGGCCTCGGTGGCGTCCCCACCGCCGGTCGCGGCCTCCACCGGAGGCGCGTCCGGCAGCTCGCCGCGGGGCGTCCCGGTGAAGGTGAAGGTCGCCTCCGGACCCTCGCCGGCGACGTCGACCAGCACGATCTGGCCGGGGCCGACCTCGCCGTAGAGCATCTTCTCGGCGAGCACGTCCTCGATCTCGCGCTGCACGGTGCGGCGCAGCGGCCGGGCACCCAGCACCGGGTCGAACCCGCGCTTGGCCAGCAGCTCCTTGGCGGCCTGGGTCATCTCGATCGACATGTCCCGGTCCTTCAGGCGCAGCTCGACCGAGGCCAGCATGTTGTCGACCATCGCGATGATCTGCTCCTGCGTCAGCGGCGGGAAGACGATCACCTCGTCGACACGGTTGAGGAACTCGGGCCGGAAGTGCTGCTTGAGCTCCTCCTGCACCTTGTTCTTCATCCGGTCGTAGGTGCCTTGGGCGTCGTTGGCCTGGTTGAAGCCCAGGCTGACGCCCTTGGAGATGTCGCGGGTGCCGAGGTTGGTGGTCATGATGATGACGGTGTTCTTGAAGTCGACCACCCGGCCCTGGCTGTCGGTCAGGCGACCTTCCTCCAGGATCTGCAACAGCGAGTTGAAGATGTCCGGGTGCGCCTTCTCGACCTCGTCGAAGAGCACCACCGAGAACGGCTTGCGGCGGACCTTCTCGGTCAGCTGGCCGCCCTCCTCGTAGCCGACGTAGCCCGGAGGCGAACCGAACAGCCGCGAGACGGTGTGCTTCTCGGAGAACTCGCTCATGTCGAGCTGGATCAGCGCGTCCTCGTCACCGAAGAGGAACTCAGCAAGCGTCTTGGACAGCCAGGTCTTCCCGACACCGGAGGGGCCGGCGAAGATGAACGAGCCACCGGGCCGCTTGGGGTCCTTCAGGCCCGCACGGGTGCGGCGGATCGCCCGGCTGAGCGCCTTGACGGCCTCCTCCTGGCCGATGACGCGCTTGTGCAGCTCGTCCTCCATCTTGAGCAGCCGGCTGGACTCCTCCTCGGAGAGCTTCACGATCGGGATGCCGGTCGCCACGGCCAGCACCTCGGCGATGAGCTCCTCGTCGACCTCGGCGACGACGTCCATGTCACCGGCGCGCCACTGCTTCTCGCGCTCGGCCTTGGCCAGGATCAGCTGCTTCTCCTCGTCGCGCAGGCGCGCGGCCGCCTCGAAGTCCTGCCCGTCGATGGCGCCCTCCTTCTTGCGGCGCACCTCAGCGATCTTCTCGTCGAAGTCGCGCAGGTCCGGCGGGGCGGTCATCCGGCGGATCCTCAGCCGGGAACCGGCCTCGTCGATCAGGTCGATCGCCTTGTCGGGCAGGAACCGGTCGGAGATGTAGCGATCGGCGAGCGTCGCCGCCGAGACCAGGGCCTCGTCGGTGATGGTCACCCGGTGGTGCGCCTCGTAGCGGTCCCGCAGGCCCTTGAGCATCTCGATCGTGTGGGCGATCGAGGGCTCGGCCACCTGGATCGGCTGGAAGCGGCGCTCCAGCGCGGCGTCCTTCTCCAGGTGCTTGCGGTACTCATCGAGGGTGGTCGCGCCGATGGTCTGCAGCTCGCCGCGGGCCAGCATCGGCTTCAGGATGCTGGCGGCGTCGATCGCGCCCTCGGCGGCGCCGGCGCCGACCAGGGTGTGGATCTCGTCGATGAACAGCACGATGTCGCCGCGGGTGCGGATCTCCTTCAGCACCTTCTTCAGGCGCTCCTCGAAGTCACCGCGGTAGCGGCTGCCCGCGACGAGCGCACCGAGGTCGAGGGTGTAGATCTGCTTGTCCTTGAGCGTCTCCGGTACGTCGCCCCGGACGATGTCCTGCGCGAGGCCCTCGACGATCGTGGTCTTGCCGACTCCGGGCTCCCCGATCAGGACAGGGTTGTTCTTCGTCCGGCGGGACAGGATCTGCATGACCCGCTCGATCTCCTGCTCGCGCCCGATGACCGGATCGAGCTTGCCCTCCTTGGCCGCCTGGGTCAGGTTGCGGCCGAACTGGTCGAGCACGAGGCTCGAGCTGGGCGCGGCCTCCGGCGCGGTGCCGGCGGTCTGGGTCTCCTTGCCCTGGTAGCCGGAGAGCAGCTGGATGACCTGCTGGCGGACCCGGTTCAGGTCGGCGCCGAGCTTCTGCAGCACCTGCGCGGCGACGCCCTCACCCTCCCGGATCAGGCCGAGCAGGATGTGCTCGGTGCCGATGTAGTTGTGACCCAGCTGCAGCGCCTCGCGCAGCGAGAGCTCGAGCACCTTCTTGGCGCGCGGCGTGAACGGGATGTGCCCGGTCGGTGCCTGCTGCCCCTGGCCGATGATCTCCTCGACCTGGGCACGCACGGCCTCGAGCGAGATCCCGAGGCTCTCGAGCGCCTTCGCGGCGATGCCGTCGCCCTCGTGGATCAGGCCGAGCAGGATGTGCTCGGTCCCGATGTAGTTGTGCGACAGCATGCGGGCCTCTTCCTGGGCCAGCACGACAACGCGACGGGCTCGGTCGGTGAACCGCTCGAACATGGCAACTCCTCAAGACTCTGTGGGGCCGCGAGCGCGACCCGCACGGTCTGCTCAACCCCACCCACAGCGTACGTGTTCCGCCGAAGCCGCTGGAATGCTTCGCCCTGAGCGAACACGTCCGCCACCGCAGGGTGCCCCCTCCTCCGCCTCGGAAACAGCGAAGCGGGCCGCTACCGGTCTACTTCACCGCCCTGCAGCAGGTCAGGGGCGCCAGCCCGCTCATGGGTCTGGACCACACCTTCGGGCCACACCGTCGGGCCCCGCGCCGCCGGGCGCCGCGAGACGGTCAGTGCGCGGCGGCGTACGCCTCCCGCACCTCGGCGGAGACCCGGCCACGCTCGGGGACGTCCCAGCCGTTCTCACGGGCCCACTCGCGGATCTCGGCCGCCGAGGCGCCGGAGTCGTTGCGGGTCCTGCGACGGTTCCCCGACCGCCCGCCCGATGCGCGGCGCGCGTGGCCGATGAACGGGGCCAGCGCATCGCGCAGCTGCTGGGCATTCGCGGAGTTCAGGTCGATCTCGTAATCCTTGCCGTCGAGCGAGAAGGAAACGGTCTCGTCGGCGTCATTTCCGTCGATGTCGTCGACGAGGACGATGTTCACTTTCTGGGCCATGGCGAAAACCCTAACGGGTGTCGGCCGCATGAATTACTCGGGGCGGAGCAGCGGGAAAAGAATTGTTTCGCGGATTCCGGCTCCGGTGAGCAGCATCACCAGCCGGTCGACCCCCATCCCCATGCCGCCCGCGGGTGGCATGCCGTACTCCATCGCCCGCAGGAAGACCTCGTCAAGCTCCATGGCCTCGGGGTCACCCGCGGCAGCGAGCAACGACTGCGCGACGAGGCGTTCGCGCTGCACCACCGGGTCGTTGAGCTCGGAGTACGCCGGCGCCAGCTCGACGCCGTTGATGATCAGGTCCCACGCCTCGTTCAACCCGTGCCGGGTGCGGTGCGGTTTTGCCAGCGGCTTGACCTCGGCTGGGTAATCCATCACGAAAGTGGGCTGCATCAACGAATCCTCGACGAGCTGCTCGAAGAGCTCCACGATGATTTCCGGCGTGCCCCATTTGGGCTGCAGCTCGACATCGTGTTTCCCGGCGAGCGACCGAAGGGATTCCGCAGGCGTGCCGATGGTCACCTCCTCGCCGACGGCCTCGGAGACGAGATCGAGGATCGCGGCCTGCCGCCATTCCCCTTCGAGGTCGATCTCCCCGCCGTCACGGGCCGGCACCACGGTGCGGCCGACCGCCCGGGCGGCGTCGAGGACCAGCGCCCGGGTCAGCTCCATCATCGTGAACTGGTCACCGTAGGCCTCATAGGCCTCCAGCATCGAGAACTCCGCCGCGTGCGTGGAGTCGAGCCCCTCGTTGCGGAACGTCCGGCCGATCTCGTAGACCCGGTCGACGCCGCCGATCATCGCCTTCTTCAGGTCCAGCTCGAGCGCGATGCGCAGCAGCATGTCCTGGTCGAGCGCGTTCAGGTGTGTGCGGAAGGGGCGGGCGGCGGCACCACCGTTCGTGAGCTGGAGGATCGGCGTCTCGACCTCCGTGTAACCGCGCTCGTGCAGGGTGTTGCGCAGGCTGCGCAGCACCGTGGCCTTCGTGCGGACCATCTCGCGTGCCTCCGGACGCACGATCATGTCGACGTACCGCAGCCGGATGCGCGCCTCGTCGGAGAGCGGCCTGTGCTCGTTGGGCAGCGGCCGCAGCGTCTTGGCAGCCATCGTCCACGCCCGCGCCATCACCGAGAGCTCGCCGCGCCGGCTGGTGACCACCTCGCCACGCACGGCGATCAGGTCGCCGAGGTCGACCAGCGCCTTGAACTCGGCCAGCGACTCCTCACCCACCTCGGCGAGCGAC
>DATDNR010000010.1:0-35034 GCA_036518175.1 Marmoricola sp. | reverse complement strand
CCATCAGCAGCAGACCGACGAGCACGAGCCACACCAGCAGCACGCCCCCGAGCACGCCCAGGACGGTCGTCCAGAGGGTCACTTCGACTCCCCGCCAGGCGACAACGCCGCCACCTCTGCCGGAGCGCCGTCGCGGGCCGGATTCCAGCCCCTCACGCACACCGGCGTGCGGACCGAGCCCGGCGGTGAGGCAGGCCGCGACCGTTCGGTGTCGTGACTGAGCACGGCGTGCCTCCCGGGGTCGGCTCGTGGATGTCCTGATCGTCCCCCAGCAGCGTGGGGATGCCCGATCCCGGCTCACCGAAACCGGCCACGGGTGTGAACGCCGGCGAAAGGCGCGGTACTCGGCGGCCGTCGGAAGATGTCGCGCCACCGGAGTGAACAGCACGTCCCGCTCCATCGCCCGCGGCGGCGAACAATGGCTGGCATACTGGGCCGCCGAGGGCGGTGGTGCGGCCGGCTCGGTGACAGAATGCATCTCCTGCCATTCGCCGACCGTGTTTCCGACCCCATGCCTCCGTAGCTCAGCTGGATAGAGCAGCGGCCTTCTAATCCGCCGGTCGCAGGTTCGAGTCCTGCCGGGGGCGCGCGTTCATCGGATCACGCGAACAGTGCCGAGGATCGGTGCCAGCCGGTGGCACCGATCCTCGGCACTGTCGGTCGAGACAGCCCTTGTCCGCTCGGGGATCACCGCAGAGCGGGATGCGTGCGGACCAGCTCGATCCGCGACCACCACCTGCCGAAGCCCCAGGTGTCTCCGGCCAGCGTCAGCGCGAGGACCACCGCGCTGATCGCGCCGAGGACGTGGTCGTCGATGACGGGGTTGTTGACCAGCGGGAAGCTGGCGGCCCACATCAGCACGTACATGGCGCACGCGGCCGCGCCACCGATGCGCATGGCGACACCGAACGTCAGCGAGATGCCGATGCCGAGCAGGCCGAGCATGAACAGCCAGTCGGCCCAGGTCGCTCCGGCCATCGAGGTGTAGGCGCCGTGGAACCAGTTGTTCGGGTTGACACTGCTCAGGAAGCCGTAGGTGGGGCTGCCGCCGTGGTACCAGGCCGCCGAGCCGAAGCGGTCCAGGCTGGTCTGCGCCTGGTTCCAGCCGGTGGCGTAGCCGAGGGCGAGCAACTTGTCGAAGAACGCCCAGAGGAAGGTCAGCCCGTAGCCGATGCGCAGGAGGGCGAGCGCCTTCCGTGCCATCGAGGTGCGAACCACCTCGTCCTGGGCAGCCGTGATGTGGGTGACGCTCACGGGAGTGGTGGTGGCCATCTGTCTGCCCTTCTTTCCAAGGGACCTTCGGGTCCCTTCGGGCACCAGCCTGCCGCGTGCGCCGCGGCTGGGTCAGGGTCGTGCGTCATCGACGCGGGGGACGTTCGTCCTCCGCGAGGACGCCACCGTGTCCGACGGGTCCCGGCGAGCGTCGAGCACGACCAGATCCGCAGTCCCTGCTTCCCTGATCAGGTCGGACACCAGCCGGTGCCCGAGCTGGACGGTCTCGCCCAGGACCTGGAGCCCGGCTTCGGTCCGGCCGGCCTCGATCGACCACTTCGCCGCGGACATGCCCTGCACGAGCGAGTCGTTGATCTCCACGGCCTCGCGGTGGCGCTGGAGTGCCAGCGCGTGGGCCTCGTGCATCGACGCGGCGCGCTGCAGTCGGTCGCTGGCGTCACCGACCAGTGCGCCCACGAGGAGCAACGGCAGCGCACGACAGAGCCAGCCCAGCGGCGACAGGTCGATGCCGTCCACGAACGTCCAGATGTCCACGAGCCCGAGCGCCACGACTCCGGCGACGAGACCGGCCCAGCGTCCGCGGGACATGCCCACCAGGGCGACCGGGAAGATGTAGAGCATGCTGACCGCGTCCAGCGGATTGTCGGTCACCAGGCGCAGCAGGAGGATCGCGACGAACAGCACAGCGGCGAGCGCCATGGCCAGGCCCGGTCGCGCGCGGAACCACGGGTCGGCCCCGCGGTCCGTGCGACGTCGCGCCCCCCGAATCGGCGTCATGGATCCTCCTGAACGTGCCAACACCCGGCGGGTGTCGCCGACACCATTTCACCTACCTCTCAGCGCGCTCCCAAGGGGCCAAGGTCCTGTGTGGCCCGGGACCTGCGTCTGCGGTCCTACGACGACCTGCCGAGGTGGCGCGGGCTGCGAGGCAGCTCGTGGTGCCGGAAGGGCCCGGCCCGCAAGGAGAGGTAGCTCACCGACGAGGCGGGGATCGGCAACCAGAACCCGAAGAACCGCCAGGCGAGTACGCCGAGGAGGGCCACCCCGCGGGGTGTGCCGAACGAGACGAGCACCGGCACCAGCACGCCCTCGACGATGCCGAGACCTCCGGGCGTGAGCGGCAGCAGCGCCAGCAGGTTCACCAGCCCGTAGGCGGCGACGAGGCCGACCGCGTCCGCGGAGTACCCGAAGGCGAGGAGGCAGACGTAGAGGCAGGCCGTGTCCGCGGCGAAGTAGCCCACCGACCACAACACGGAGTCGAGGAGCGCCCTACGGTCCACGGCGAGTCCCCTCAGCCGGTCGACCATCCCTCGACCGAGGGACTCGACCGCCGCAGGACGCAGGAACGGCAGGCGGCGCGCTGCTCCCGAAGCCAGGGAGATCGTCCGCGCGGGGAAGACCAGGAGCACGGTCAGCACGGCCGCCACGAACGCCAGTGCACCGACCGCGACCCAGGCGGCGGTGAGGAGGAACGGGTGCCTGCCCGGATGGAACAGGGTGAGTCCCACGCCCAGCGCGAACTCGGCGATCAGCGTGCAGGTGGTCACCGCGGTGGTGATGGCGGTCGCGGTCACGGCGTCCTCGGTGCGCACCCCCGCGCGCCACATCAGCCGGAACCTGACAGCCGCAGCCGAGGCTCCGCCGCCCGGGATCACGTGGCTGAGGCCGTAGCCGGTGAGGTCGATGCGGAACATCGTGAAGTACGCCGGAGCTCCCGAGGATCGCAGCACCACGACGGTGAGCCCGGTGAAGCACAGCAGGGACGCGGCCTGGAGCACGAAGGCGACCGACAGCCACCACAGGTCACCGGTGCGCGTCGCCTCCCAGGACTCCCGGGCGCCGGCGAGCTGCGGGATGACGACGTACTCCACCAGCCACACGGCCAGCAGCACGCCTCCGACCCGCCACAACCAGGTCAGTGCGCGTCGCAGTCCGAGGCCTTTGCCGGATTTGTCAGGGGCAGGACTTCCCGGGACCTTCGTCCCTGTGTCCCCACCAGCCGGTCGGCTTTCATGGTCGGGCGGCCCCAGGCAGCTATCGGTATTACGCATCACCGAGGCGGACCTGGGGCCGCCGCAGCTTCTCGACCCGACCGGCGACCGGGTCAGCCAGCACGAGAACGGTTGCCCCCACGGTCACCTCCCGACATCGCGGGCGGCCTCCGCCGCCCTCCTCCCCACGCTGTCGAGGGTTGGTCCACCGGGGAAGGGCTGACGGACCGCCGGTTGCGGGACCAATGACCTCCGCCCCCACGGGAGGAAGCCTCAGGTGACCTCCGAGCCGGCAGAGCACGGTGGAGTCGGCAAGCACTGGGAGGATGCGATGAAGGCTCTGGTCTACGAGGGCGTGGGGGAACGGAACTGGCAGCAGGTGCCGGACCCGGTCCTGATGGACCCCGAGGACGCGATCGTGAGCGTCGATGCGGTGACCATCTGCGGGACCGACCTGCACATCCTGCACGGCGACGTGCCCGAGGTCGAGCCCGGGCGGATCCTCGGCCACGAGGCGGTCGGCACAGTCGTCGAGGTCGGCGCGTCGGTCCGCGACGTGACGGTCGGGCAACGCGTGCTCGTCTCGTGCATCTCGGCGTGCGGGCGCTGCGCGTACTGCCGCAGGGGGCGCTACGGCCAGTGCCTCGGTGGGGGTGGCTGGATCCTCGGACACAGCATCGACGGCACCCAGGCGGAGTACGTCAGGACCCCGTTCGCGGACCGGTCGCTGCACGCGCTGCCCGCCGGGGTGACCGACGACCAGGCGCTGCTCGTCGCGGACATCCTGCCCACGTCGTACGAGGTCGGGGTGCTCGCCGGTCGGGTCGCTCCGGGTGACGTGCTCGCCATCGTCGGCGCGGGACCGATCGGCCTCGCTGCGGTGCGCACCGCGCGGCTGTTCAGCCCCTCCCACATCCTGGTCGTCGACCCCGTCCCTGCCCGCCGTGAGCTCGCCCTGCGGATGGGCGCCGACGCCGCCCTGGCACCCGAGGACGACGTCGCGGAGGTGCTCGGCAGCTGGACCGCCGGTCTCGGGGCCGATGTCGCGATCGAGGCCGTCGGTGCATCCGTCACCTTCGAGATGTGCGTCGACCTGGTGCGGCCGGGAGGTCACGTGGCCAACGTGGGCGTGCACGGTCGACCCGCGTCGCTGCACCTGGAGCGGCTGTGGATCCGCGACGTGACGGTCACCACCGGACTGGTGGACACCTACAGCACGCCGCTGCTGCTGCGCCTCCTCGCCCACGGGCAGCTGGACGTGCGCGATCTGGTGACCCACCACTTCACGCTCGAACGGATGGACGACGCCTACGCGGCGTTCGCCAACGCCGGTGAGACCCGTGCCCTCAAGGTCTCGGTGACCCGTGAGGCCCAACCCGAGCGCGTCCCGACGCGCGTCATGGAAGGAACCAGGTAATGATCGAGACCAAGCGCTGGCACGTCGAGATCTTCATCGGCGAGCAGGACGGTCAGACCCACGCCGAAGCCCGGCTGATGCCGATGGAGAAGGTGACCCTGACCGGCACCGGCGCGGCCCGGCTCAACCCTCAGGACGCCGACGTGCCCGAGATCGGTGAGGAGCTCGCGGTCGCCCGGGCGCTGTCCGACCTCGGTCACCAGCTGCTCGCCACCACTGCGCTCGACATCGAGTCCGTGACGCACCAGCCCGCGCACCTCGACGCCTGAGGCGTCACCGGGTGGTGCTGAGCCATCCGGTGTAGCCGACCGCGTGGCCCAGGGCTCGCACCGCTCCCTCGACCGAGTCGAGGACCGTCAGCGCGCCGCACTCCCCCGCCATCCGGTTGAGGGCAGGGGCGACCAGCACCACCGGTTTGGTCGCGCTCGACGCGGCACGCTGCGTGCGCACCGCCTCCTCCAGACCCGCCACGACTTCGCGTACGCCGGTCACCGCGATCGCGTCCGACACCACGATGACCGCGTCGGCAGCGTCGTCGGACAACAGTTCGCGCAGCGTCGAACCGCTCACCCCGCCGATCAGCGAGGACACCTCGAGGCCCGCCCGTGCGGCCGCGTCGCCGACGCGTGCGGGGAGGCCCGTCGCGTCCCCGACGACACCCAGCCGGCGGCCGCCGGGGAGGGGCTGCTCGGCGAGCACTCGCCCGGTGTCGAGCAGGTCGTCGGGGTCGTCGGCCCGGATCAGGCCGGCGGCGTCGTACAGCGCGGCGAGCGCCCGGTCGGGCGATCGGCCGACGAACGCGACCACGGGCTTGCGTGAGCTGAAGGGGCTCGCCGCCCGTGCGAGCTGCCCGGGATCGGGCACGCTCTGCAGCGCCAGCGCCGCCGCGCCCACGGCCGGGTCGTCGGTCCAGGCCATCAGCAGGTCGGTGCCGGACACGTCGGCCTCCTCACCCGTCGAGACGAAGCACGCCAGCCCGACCGCGCTGTGCCGGACCGCCTCGAGGACGGTGTCACCGGCGCCTCCCGCCTGCGCGGCGAGGGCCAGGCGTCCCGGGCCCGGATGCACGACGGCACCGGTGGCGTCGAGACGTGTGCCCCGGAGGTGGCTGAGCACGCCGCTGCTGTTCGGGCCGACCACGCGAATCCCGTGCTCACGGGCGATCCCCACGAGCTGGTGTCCGGGATCCTGCTGCGGGGTCAGCAGCACGCATGCGTTGGTGCCGCGCCGGGCCAGCTCGGCGACGACACCACTTGCGGCACCGCCCGGCACCTCGACCACCGCCAGGTCCAGGTCTCGCGGCAGCTCGCCGACGCTGTCGCAGGCGTGCACCGGCCCGGCGAACCCACCGCGGCGGATGTTGTCGAGCACCCTTCGGGCAGGCAGGGCTCCGCCGCCTTGCGCCCCCACGACCGCGACCGCCGCCGGTTCGAGGATGTGTGCCATCGAGTGGGCCTCCGCCTGCCGCTGCCGACCGGCGCTCGCCCGGAGACGGGCAGGCGTCACCGCCAGGTCCAGGGACAGCGACATCACCCCGTGGCGGACCTGCTCGACGTAGGCGAAGCCCGCGTCGTGGAAGACCCGGATCATGCCGGTGTTGTCGACCAGCACGTCGGCGGTGAACCGGCGCACGCCCATGCTCGAGCACCACGAGGCGAGGTGCTCGAGGAGCACCGTGCCGATCCCGACCGCGTGCAGGCGCTCGTCGACCAGCAGGGCGACCTCGGCCACGCCGGTCCGGGTGGGCATCGCGGTGGCCACCCCCACGACTTGCTGCCTGCGGATCACCACCAGCGACAGGCTGCCGTCGCCCGCGAGGCAGAGCTTCTCGGCGTACTCGGCAGCGCGTGGACGGTTGAGCGTGAAGAAGCGGCGATAGAGGCTCAGGTCCGAGGCGGTCTCGTGCAGGGCCAGCACGCCCGCACGATCCGCCTTCCGCACCACCCTGACCTCGGCCGGCGAACCGTCGGCCAGGATCACCGACGCCTCGTAGCCGGTCGCGGACACCTTCCCATCAAGCCCCCTTCGCGCCGAGGCGGCCAGTGACCAAGGTCCTCCGGCACGAGGCCCTGCGCCCCTGCTGGGCGGGACGGGCGCGGCCGACGCTGGGCACATGAACCCGCACAACCGGCCAGTCGTGGTGGGAGTCGACGCCAGTGACGACGGCGACCGTGCCTTGCACTACGCCCTCCAGGAGGCGCTCCGGCTGCGTCGACCGCTGCGCATCGTCCACGCCATCGTCGAGGACCGTGCGCTGGTGCCGATGACCCCGCTGTTGCCGGTGGCCTATCCGCCCTCGGCGATCGAGATCGGCAAGCAGATCGTCGACTCCGCGGTGCGTCTTGCCGAGCACCTCGGCGGCGATGACCTGGTCGTCGACCAGGTGCTCGCCCACGGCACGCGCCGGGAGGTGCTCCTCGAGCACACCGAGGGCGCCTACGAGGTGGTCCTCGGTCGGCGTCACTCCACCCTGGCCCGGGTGGCGACCGGGTCGACGACCTCATCCCTCGCGGCGCACGCCCCTTGCCCGGTCGTCTCGGTCCCGAGTGCATGGCGCTCGGACGTGCTGCGGCACCGGGTCGTGGCGGGGCTGGACGGGTCGTCGGCCGCCGAACCGGTGCTCGGCTACGCCTTCGAGGCCGCCGAGGCCCGCGGGACCACGTTGTCGCTGCTGTGCGCGTGGCGCCCCGAGGCGGCGTACGACGCCGCGGTCGGCAATCGCGTGGACGCCGATGACTGGACCCGGGAGGCGCAGCGCCGCATCGCCGAGATCAGCGCCGGCGCCCGGGCCGACCACCCCGACGTCCCGGTCGCCACGATCGCCGACTACGAGCTGACCGCGACCGCGCTCACCGAGGCCAGTCGCAGCGCGGCGCTCCTGGTGCTGGGCAGGACCGGCCACCACGGACCGCTGAGCCTGTTGCTCGGGTCGATCACGCACACACTGCTGCGGACGGCCGAGTGCCCGCTGGCCATCGTGCCGGTGCCGCTGCAGTGATGCCGCCCCAGTGATTGCCGGAGGCGCAGCGACCAGGGCGCCTCAGGGGGTGAGCACCGCGGCGCCGACCACCTGGCCGCTGTCCAGGTCGGCCAGTGCGCGGTCCGCTGATGCCAGCGGGTAGGCCGTGGTGTGCGGCCGGATGCCGAGGGCGGCGGCCAGGCGCAGCAGCGCCTCTCCGTCGGCCCGGGTGTTGGCGGTGACGCTCGTCAGCGTGCGCTCGCGGAAGAGGTGCGCCTGGTAGTCCAGGACCGGCACGTCGGTGAGGTGGATACCGGCCACGCTGAGCGTGCCACCGCGGTCGAGCGCGGCGAGGGCCACCGGCACGAGGTCGCCGACCGGTGCGAAGAGGATCGCGGAGTCCAGCGGCACGGGCGGAGCGGCGTACGCGTCCCCGGCCGAGTCTGCGCCGAGCTCCAGCGCGAGCCCGCGGGCCACCTCTCCGCGGGTCAGCACGTGCACCTCCGCGCCCTGCGCCACGGCGATCTGGGCGGCGATGTGGGCACTGGCACCGAACCCGTAGATGCCGAGCCGGCCGCCCGGTGGCAGCTGGGCCCGGATGAGCGCTCGGTAGCCGATGATGCCCGCGCACAGCAGTGGAGCGGCGGCGACGTCGTCGAAGGCGTCGGGGATCCGGTAGCCGAAGGCGGCCGGCACCGTCACCATCTCCGCGTAGCCGCCGTCGTGGTCCCACCCGGTGTAGGCGGAGCTCGGGCAGAGGTTCTCCCGTCCGCTGCGGCACCACCGGCACTCCCCACAGGTACGACGCAGCCAGGGCACGCCCACGCGGTCACCGGCCGCGAACCGGCGCTGCGCCGACCCCGCCGCGACGACCCGGCCGACGACCTCGTGGCCGGGCACCACCCGCGGACGGTGTGGCGGCAGCTCGCCGGCCACCACGTGCAGGTCGGTGCGGCAGACACCGCACGCGGAGACCTCCACCAGCACCTCGTCGGAGCCGGGGACAGGGGGTTGTCTGTCGACGGCGACCAGGCGACCGGCGCCGTCGGCCTCCCAGGCGCGCATCGCGGTCAGTAGATCGGGCCGCGGGCGTCCGCGCCGGTGTAGGGCGTGCTGCGCACGTGCGACGGGACGTGCGGATGCACCGGCACGATGGCGACGGGGCACACGGCCTCGCGGATCAGCGCGCGCGACAGCGTGCCGAGCGCGTTGGCGGGCAGCCGGGTCGGTGGCCGGGAGATCAGCAGCACGTCGGAGTCGGCCGTCGCCTCGAGCAGCGCGATCACCGCCCGCTGTCGCAGGACCTGCGCCCGGGTGGGCACCTCGGGGAAGCGCCCGCGCCACGCGGCCAGGTACTCGAGCAGCCGCAGCTCTGCGGTCGTCAGCGTCTCGACGTGCGGCGCCGCGTGCTCGGGGTGGTGCCTGCCGGGCAGGCTGACACCGTGCATGACGCCGTGCAGGCGGTGCGGTTCGACGACGCGCAGGATCTTCAGGCCGGCCTGCATCCGGGAGGCGGTGCGGAAGCCCTCCTCGAGCAGCTCCTCCTGGTGCCCGGTGCGCTTGACGGCCACGGTCACCCGCCGCCGCCCCGGCAGGTCCCAGCCGGAGAACGCCTCGGGCACCACGACCACCGGCACCGGCGACCGGGCCGCGACACCGGCCACCACGGGTCCGTTGAGCACGTTGTCCAGGGGCGAGAGGTGTCGTCGCTGGAGGTAGACCTTGGCGGACTCACCGGCCGCCTCGAGGATCACCGGCAACGGCATCCCCTCCAGGATCTCGGTGCGCACCGCCGGGCTGTCGCCGTACCGCGAGCGGACGACGTCGGCCGCCTCGTCGAGCAGCCGGTGCGCCGCGCTGGCCTCCGGGTCGGGCTCGGGCGGTCGCCGCTCGGAGCCCTGGGGTTGCCGGGGCACCACGCGGTTCAGGGGATGCACCACGTGCACGATGCGTAGAGCCCTGCCCGAGGCCACCGCGTCGGCGGCCGCGAACTCGAGTGCCACGTGCCGGTGCTCCCCCTCGTCGATCGCCACCAGGATCTCGGTCATCGGTCCTCACCACCGTCCGGGAAGTCGGGGACCGCCATCACCGGGCAGTCCGCAGAGTGCAGCACGCCTGCAGGCCAGCCTTCCCGCCGCCGGATCACGCGACGTAGTGCCGACGGGCCCAGTGGGACGGGCCATTGGTCCCGGGGCGGTCATCCCGCGGCCGCATGGCCGTGCCCGCTCAGCTGCTCCGCGAGGCGCGCACCGAACGCGCCGGCTCGGTCGAGCTCGCCGTCGACGAGCGGCCCCTTCGTGTCCGTGACGTAGAAGCTCGCACGCGCCGCCGCCCGGCCGAGCCCGCGGGCGTGCGCGATCTTCGCCGCCTTCCTGGCGGCAGACCCGGGCAGGTGCCGCGCCTTCGTCGCCCGCGTGTCGACCGTGGCGAGCACCGGCACCCGGGTGAACTGCACCGCCTCCAGCCACTCCCGTACGCCGGGCACCTCCTCCCCATGGGTCGCGCCCTCCAGGATCGCCTCCGCCCGGGTCTCCCTCCGGCTGAGCGAGAGAGCGTGCGTGGGCGCGGCCACGACCAGCAGGTCGACGTCGCCGGCCAGCGGGTCGGGGGCCTCCGCGACGTCGTGGACCTCCACCTGCATGCTGCGTCGCAGGCCCTCGGCCAGTGCGTCGGCCACAGCGGCGGTGTTGCCGAACATCGACTCGTAGACCACAAGTGCCTTCATCGCGATCTCCTTTCGCCACCCACGGTGGCCCCGGAGCGGCCCGGAGCTCCACGTCCGGAGGCCCCGAGATGGCCGGCCCTTCGTCCCGAGCGCTCGCTCAGACGAGCAGCAGCGCGACGCTGCCGGCGACGCCCAGCAGGGTCACCACCTGCAGCGCGTACGTCGCCCTTCCCACGACGTGCTCACCGAGCAGGTGCCGGTCGCGCGACATCCGCAGGAGCACCACAAGCATCGGCAGCAGCAGCACCGCGTTGAGGGTCTGCGTCAGCACCAGGATGTCGATCAACGGCACACCGGGCACCAGCACCAGCGCGGCAGCTGCAGCGGTGACGCCGATGTCGGCGAGGTAGAAGAGCTTGGCGTCGGCGAAGCTGCTGTCCAGCGCGGCCACCGAGCCGGTGAGGTCGCAGATCGAGTAGGCCGTGGACAGCGGCACGACGGCGGCGGCGAGCAGGGCCGCGCCGATGAGGCCGAGGGCGAAGAGCAGACCGGCGAGGTGCCCGGCGACGGGCGCCAGCGCACGAGCCGCGTCGGCGGCGGTCCGGACGTGCACCCCGGAGGCGTGCAAAGTCTCGGCGCTGGCGACGACGACGAAGAAGCCGATGACACCGGTCAGCGTCGCACCGACGGCGACGTCGACGAACTCGTAGCGCAGGTCCCGTGAGGTCAGCTTCTTGTCCACCGCGTAGGACTGGATGAAGCTCAGCCCCCAGGGAGCCAGCGTGGTGCCGACCGTGGCCGCGACGATGACGGTCTCGGCGTGGCTGAACCCCATCGTCGGCACCAGCAGCCCTCTCACGGCCGCGCCCCAGTCGGGATGGGCCAGCAGGCCTGCGCCCACGTATGCAAGGAACACCGCGGTGAGCGCGAGCAGCAGGTGCTCCACGCGGTGGAAGCTGCCCAGCAGCACCAGCGCGGTCACCCCGACGGCCGAGACCAGCACCGCGCCGGACCGGCCGAGCCCCAGCAGCTCGGCACCGGCGGCCACGCCGGCGTACTCGGCCGCCGCCGTTCCCACGTTGGCCACCACCAGGGTGCACAGCACGGCGAAGGAGACGCGGACGCCGTACCGGTGCCGGACGAGGCCGACGAGGCCCTGTCCGGTCACCACCCCGAGCCTGGAGCCCAGGGCGTGGAAGACGACCAGGGCGACCGTGGCGGCCAGCAGCACCCACAACAGCTGGTAGCCGTGCGTGGCGCCCAGCACCGAGTAGGTGGTGATCCCGGCCGGGTCGTCGTCCGAGAGCCCGGCCAGCATCCCGGGGCCGAGCACCGCCAGGAGCACCACCCAGCGGGACCCGCGTCGGGGTCGTGCCGACTCCCTGCTGACGGAGACCGGCGTGGTCACGACCGGTGACCGTGAGGGTGGGGTCGGTCCAGCCGCCACCCGGCGGTGCGTCTGCTGCGGCGAGGCCCTTCGTCCGGCGCCGTGCCCAGCCCCCGCGCCAGGCGTGCTGACACCCGCGGGTGCAGGTGCCTGATGGCGGCCTCGGCGCGCTCCCGCGGCAATCCACGCACGACCTCGGCGGCCATCTCGACCGGCAGGCTGGTGAGCAGGCCGGCCAGCTGGTGCTCGTCGAGGCGGTGCACCACGGAGCCAGCGGCCGCGAGCTGGGCGGCGTGCCCGTGCCGGCTGGACAGGTGCACCTCGTGGAGGCTGAGCAGCCGCGCGCCGGGCGCCGGCGTACGACGACGGTGGCGACGCGGCACCAGCCGGTGCCAGGTGCTGCCCGGGCCGATCTCCACCCCCACGACCCGGAGTGTGCCGTCGGGGGCCCTGGCCAGCCAGACCTCCCCCACCCGGACCGTCCGGCCGGCCCCGACGTCGTACACCGGCGCGTCGAGCACGTCGCGCACGAGGCACACCTCGGTGGCGGCCAGCTGCGCGGGAGCCGGGTCCCAGCCGTCCTCGTGCAGCACGCGGGTCACGGCCGGGGGGTCCTCGACCAGGTCGGCGACGAGGTCCGCAGTCTCCGCCCGCGCGGACCCGTCCGGCCCCTCCCCCGCGCCCAGCAGCGCCGTCAGCCGCGTGGGTGGGGCCGGCGGCGTGGTCACTGCCGGACCACGACCACCGTGCACAGCGCGCGCTCGACCACTGCCCGGCTGACCGAGCCGATCACCGAGCGGGCCCAGGACAGCCCCCGGGAGCCGACCACCAGCAGCCCTGCCTCCGCGGACCGGTCGACCAGGGTCGACACCGGCGCCTCGTCGACGACCTCGCGTCGGACGTGGACGTCGGGGTGGCGCGCCGCGTGCTGGGCCATCACCTCGTCGAGCGACCTCTCCTGCTCGGAGAGCTCGCGCAGCCAGGCCGCATGCCCACGGCGGTCGCGCACGCTTCCCTGCGGCTGCCAGCAGTGCACCACCTCGAGCGCCCTGCCCTGCGACTCCGCGAGGTCGAAGGCGAGCCCGAGCACCGCGCCGGTGCTGGGGCCCCCGTCGACGCCCGCGATCACCGGACGGCGATGCTCCTCCTCGGGCTTCTCGTCCCGTACGACGACCACCGGGCACTGCGCGTGGCACACGAGGGCGGTGCTCACCGAGCCGAGCAGGAGGGACCGGACCGTGCCGCGTCCCCGCGTGCCCACGACGAGCAATGCAGCCTCCTCGGACAGCTGCAGGAGCAGCTCCCGGGGATCGCCCAGGTGTGTCTGTACCTCGATGGTGATGTCCGGCGCGACTGCGCGGGCCAGGTCGGCGGCATGGCCGGCGAGCTTGCGGCCGCTGGTCAGGGCCAGCCGCCGGAGCTCCTCGCGGTTGGCGATCTCGCTGGCGATCGGCATGTCGCCCGCGGCGTGCACGACCAGTAAGGGAGAACCGGTGTCATCGGCACGGGCGGCCGCCCAGCGGAGGGCGAGCTCGCTCGGCAGCGATCCGTCGACGCCGACCACGACCGCATGGGGAGGGGTTCGGGTGTCCATGCCTCACTGTCGACAGGACGGGGCCGGGACCAGCAGAGGCAGATGCCCCGGCGCCGCGGGACCTTCGCCCCTGTGAGGTGTCCGGTGCGGGTCCCGACGATGGGGCGCAAGGAGTCCAACGCGGGAGGAGACCCAGATGAAGGCGAGTCCTGGCGACCGGCTCGTGGTGCGCAGCACCCACGTCGGGGAGGTCGTCCGCGACGGAGAGATCCTCGAGGTGCACGGGGCCGACGGGGCGCCGCCGTACGTCGTGCGCTGGTCGGACAGTGGCCGGGAGAGCCTCGTCTTCCCCGGTCCTGACGCCTATGTGCAGCACTTCTCCCACGGGGAGCAGGTGCCGGGCTGACAACCCCCGACACCGCCCGTCCGGGCTCGCCCGCGGGGCGGGCCCGGGCCGGGTTCGCCGCGTCGGAGCAGCCGCATGCCCGGCGTCCCTCACGACCCGGCTGCCGTCACGTGGGCGGCGAGGTCGGAGCCGTGGAACCCGTCAGCAGCTCCGCGCAGCAGCCGAGCGTCTCGAGCCGGTCGTAGTCGGTCTCGTCGATCCGTCGGCCCGCGGCGGAGCTGAGCAGCTCCACGAAGGAGAGGAAGTCCAGCGAGTCGAGCTCGAACTCGGCGCGCAGCCGGGTCGCGTCGGTGACGGCGTCCACGTCGGCGTCGGGCACGATCCTCAGGATCACCTCGAGCACGGTCCTTCGCGCCTGGTCGTGGGTCAGCGCGGGTCGGCTGCCTTGCTGCTCTGCCATCACAGCTCCTCGGGTCTCTGCAGGTGCTCCTCGATGCGGCCCAGGAACCGGGCCCCGGTCATCGCGTCACTGGCACGGTGGTCGGCGGAGAGGCTCACGGTGGTCAGCGGACGGACCCCGATCAGCCCGTCGACCGCCCAGGGCCGCTCGACCACGCGGCCGAAGCCCACGAGGGCGACCTGCGGCGGGTAGATCACCCCCAGCACGGCCTCGACCCCCTGGTCGCCCAGGTTGGTGACGGTGAGCGTGGCCTCGGTCAGCTCGTGACCGCGCAGCCGGCCGGTGCGCGCCCGGGTCACCAGGTCACGCATCGACGCCATCAGCTGCTCGACGCCCAGGTTCGCGGCGTCGTGCAGGGCCGGGGTGACCAGGCCGCCGGCACGCAGCGAGACCGCGACACCCAGGTGCACCGCGTCCGCTGGCTCGAAGCCGTCCTTCCAGTAGCCGTTGAGCTCCGGGGTCTCCGCGGCGGCCAGCGCGGTCGCGCGCAGCAGCAGCGCTGCCGGGAGCAGCCGCCCGGTGACCGGCAGCGCCTCGTTGCGTCGGCGCATCCAGGCCATCGCGGCGTGCAGGTCGATGGTGCTGGTCAGGTAGTAGTGCGGGATCTCCCGCTTGGAGCGGGCCATCAGCGCGCCGATCGTGGCCCGCATCGCGGCGGTGTCGCGGTGGGAGGCCGCGGGCTTCGCCGGGGCGGCCGCGGGCCTCACCGGGGCGGCCGCGCGGACCTCGGCGGCGGTCACCGGCGCTCCGTCCGGCTTGCCCAGCGCGACGAGGTCCACCCCCAGCTCGGCGGCGAGGCGTCGGGCGTACGGCGTCGCGCGGACCGCCGCCGGGCGTGCCGGCCGCGCTCTCGGACGCCCCGTGGCGGCCGCGCGGCGGACGTCGTCGTGGGTGATGCGGCCACCGGGCCCCGTGCCGGTGACCTGGGCCAGGTCGACGCCCAGGTCGCCGGCCAGCCGGCGGATGAGCGGCGACTGCACGCTCATCGGTGCCTTCTCCGGGACCCTCCTCGGACGCTGCACGGGGGCCGGGACCGGAGCCTGCACCGGAGCCTGCACCGGAGCCTGCACCGGGGCCTGCACCGGCGCCGGGGCCGGGGCCGGCACCGCGACCGGAGCCTCGGTCGCGCCTGCGCCGATCTCCGCCAGCGGGGTGCCGACGGGCACCGTCGTCCCGGGCTGCACCAGCAGCTGCTGCACCACCCCGTCGACGAAGCTCTCGACCTCCACAGCGGCCTTGGTGGTGTCCACGACCGCGACGATGTCGCCCTTGTGCACCTCGTCGCCCGGGTGGACCAGCCACTCGAGGAGCGTGCCCTCGTCCATGTCTGCACCGAGCGACGGCATCGTGAAGGCGCCCACGACTCAGCCCACCACGTCGCGCGCGGCGCGGACGATGGTCTCGACCTGCGGCAGCGCGGCCTCCTCGAGGTGGCGCGGATACGGCATCGGCACCTCGGCGCTGCAGACCCGGGCCACCGGCGCCTCGAGGTCGAACAGCGCCTGCTCCATGATGCGGGCGCTGAGCTCCGCCGAGAGCCCCCCGCTGCGCCACCCCTCGTCGACCACCACGGCCCGCCGGGTGCGACGCACCGAGCCGATGATCGTCGCGTCGTCCAGCGGTCGCAGCGTGCGCAGGTCGATCACCTCGGCCGAGATGTCGTCTGCCGCCAGCCGCTCTGCGGCGTCGAGGGCCTTCCCCAGGGTGCCGCCGTACGTGATCAGCGTCAGGTCCTCACCGGGCCGGCGCACTGCTGCACGGTCGATGTCGACGGCCCCCGCAGCCGCGTCGAGGGTGCCCTTCATGTTGTAGAGCGAGCCGTGCTCGAAGACCAGGACCGGGTCGGGGTCGCGCAGCGCGGTGGCCAGCATGCCGCGGGCGTCCTCCAGGGTCGCCGGCGCGACGATCCGGATGCCGGGGATGTGGGCGTACCAGCCCTCCAGGCTGTGTGAGTGCTGCGCAGCGAGCTGGCGGCCCGCCCCGGTGGTCATCCGGACCACCAGCGGCACGTTGAACTGCCCGCCCGACATGTGCAGCAGCGAGGCCGCGTTGTTCATGATCTGGTCCAGCGCGAGCAGGCTGAAGTTGACCGTCATGATCTCCACGATCGGCCGCAGGCCGGCGAGCGCGGCGCCGATGCCGGCCCCGACGAAGGCCGACTCCGACAGCGGGGTGTCGCGGATCCGTTCGGGCCCGAACTCCTCGAGCAGGCCGAGGCTCACCGCGAAGCAGCCGCCGTAGCTGCCGACGTCCTCCCCCATCAGGAAGACCCGGTCGTCCGCGCGCAGCGCCTCCCGGATCGCCTCGCGCAGGGCCTCGCGGTAGGTCGTCTCGACGGTGGTGCGTCCCACCTCCTGCGGCCGGGCCGTGGTGGTCATCCGGCCACCACCTCGGGCTCGACCTCGGAGGTGACGAACCGGGTCAGGTCCTCGACCGGCTCCAGCGGCGCCTGCTCGGCGACCTCGACGGCGGCATCGACGAGGCACGCGACCTCCTCGGCCAGCCGCTCGCGGGTGCCGTCGGGGAGCAGCGCGTCCTGGCGCATCCGGGCGCAGAGCGCGTCGATCGGGTCGTGCTCCTTCCAGGCGCTGATCTCGTCCTTGTCGCGGTAGCGGTCCGGGTCATACATCGAGTGCGCCCGGTAGCGGTAGGTCCGCAGCTCCAGGAAGACCGGTCCGCCGCCGCCGCGGACGTCCTCGACACCGCGGCGTGCAGCGTCCTCGACGGCCAGCACGTCCATGCCATCGACCGGCCAGGCCGCGACGCCGTACGACGACGCGCGCAGTGCCAGGTCGGTCTCTGCGTGCTCCTTGGCCAGCGCGGTGCCCATCGCATAGCGGTTGTTCTCGCAGCAGAACAGCACCGGCAGCCGCCACAGCGCGGCGAGGTTCATGCACTCGTGGAACTCGCCCTCGGCGACCGCGCCGTCCCCGAAGAAGCAGGCCGTCACCCGGTCGCGGCCCTGCATCCGGTCCGCGAGCGCCAGCCCCACCGCGAGCGGCAGCCCGCCGCCCACGACGGCGTTGCCACCGACGAAGCCGTGGGCCCTGTCGAAGAGGTGCATCGAGCCGCCCCGTCCCCGGCTGACCCCGGTCTGCCGGCCGAACATCTCCGCCATCACCGCGTCGAGCGGCAGCCCCCGGGCCAGCGCGTGACCGTGCTCGCGGTAGGTCGAGACCACCCAGTCGTCGCGCCCGAGCGCCGCGGTGATCCCGGTGGCGACCGCCTCCTCGCCGACGTAGAGGTGCACGAACCCGCGGATGCGGGCGGCGCTGTAGAGCTCGGCGCAGGCCTCCTCGAACCGCCGGATGAGCAGCATCGTGCGGAGCAGGCCGGTGAGGTGCTCACGGCGGCGTTGCTCCTGGGCACGCCGCGTGCTCACGGTGTCGTCTCCAGCGTGGAGGTGTCGCCCTCCGGCAGTCCGAGCTCCCGCGCCTTGAGCAGGCGGCGCATCACCTTGCCACTGCTGGTGTGCGGCAGGTGCTGGTCGAACGCGATCTCCTTCGGCGCCAGGCCGCCCAGCCGCCGCCGGGCGAAGGCGATCAGGTCGAGCCGGAGGTCGTCGGTGGGCTCGACGCCCTCGCGCAGGGTGACGAACGCCTTGACCAGCTCGCCGGCGATCGGGTCCGGCTTGCCGATCACGCCCGCCTCGACCACGGCCGGATGCTCCATCAGCGCGGTCTCGACCTCGAAGGGACCGATCAGGTGCCCCGCGGACTTGATCACGTCGTCGGCGCGGCCGACGAACCAGAAGTAGCCGTCGGCGTCGACCCGGGCGAGGTCTCCGCTGAGGTACCAGCCACCGGCGAAGCAGGCGGCGTAGCGCTCCGGGTCGCCGACGTACCCCCGGAACATGGAGGGCCAGCCGGGGCGCAGCGCGAGCTCGCCGACCTCGCCGGCCGGTGCCACCCGGGCGCGGCCGTCCTCGACCAGGGCACGCCCCTCCGGCCCGCGCACCAGCACCGCGGCCTCGATGCCCGGCACCGGTCGGCCCATCGAGCCGGGCCGGATCGCCATCCCCCGGTGGTTGCCGACCATGATCGCGCCGGTCTCGGTCTGCCACCAGTTGTCGTGGACCGGCAGGCCGAGCGCCTCGACACCCCAGGTCACCACCTCGGGGTTGAGCGCCTCCCCCACGCTCGCGACATGGCGAAGCGCGCTGAGGTCGTAGGAGTGCGGGAGGTCGACGCCGTACCTCATCAGCATGCGCAGCGCCGTCGGGGCGGTGTACCAGACGGTGACCCGCTGCTGGGCGAGCAGCTGGTACCACCGGCGCGCGTCGAACTCGCCGGCGTACGTGAGCAGCGTGGCGCCGTGGGTCAGCGGCGCGATGATGCCGTAGGACGTGCCGGTCACCCAGCCCGGGTCGGCCGTGCACCAGAAGACGTCACCGCGACGAAGGTCCAGCGCCCACGACGCCGTCGCGTGATGCGCGACGACGGCCTCGTGCACGTGCAGGGCGCCCTTGGGCTTGCCGGTCGTGCCGCTGGTGAAGTGCAGCAACGCCGGGTCCTCGGGGGCGGTGGCGGTGATCGGGTAGTCCGGCGAGGCGGTGTCCATCACCGCCTCCAGGCAGAGCGTGTCCGGCCCGGAGGACCCGCCGACCAGGAGCACGTGCCGCAGCGCAGGCAGCTGGTCGCGGATGGGCGCGACCTTCCGGTGGTAGAGCGCGGGAGTGGTGACCAGCACGCCGACCTCGCCCAGCCGCAGCCGTTCACGGATCGGCTCGGGACCAAAGGAGGAGAACAGCGGGCAGAAGACCGCACCCCGCTTGAGCGTGCCCAGGGCCGTCACGTACTGCTCGGGCTGCCGGCCCAGCAGCGAGGCGACGCGGTGCCCGCGGCGGACGCCGAGGTCACCGAGCACCTCGGCGAAGCGGTTCGTCAGCTCCGCGAGCCGCTGGTAGCTGATGTCCTGCACGCCGCCGCCCTCGTCGATGCAGCGGAGCGCGACGAAGGCTCCGTCGCCCCGGTCCACGTGGCGGTCGACCGCCTCGTAGGCGATGTTCAGCCCGCGTCCGAGGGGAAGCCCGTCCAGGCGGGCCCGTGCCGCCTCCCAGCTGAACGCCCGCCGGTCCTCCTCGTACGACGGCACCGTCCGCTGTGCCGGGATGATCGTGGGTCGCGTCTGGTCAGTGGTCATCGACACTCCTGGCAGTGCTGGATCCGATACCGCGCTTGCGCGCCACCCAGATGGCCGCGCCGACGAGGCCGCCACCCACGACCAGCAGGGCCAGGGCGGCCACGAGCGAGTTGGGGAACCACCGGTTGACCGCGGCGGGGATGCCCTGCAGCAGGCCGACGGCTCCGACGACGAGCAGCGCGAGGTCGCGGACTGTGACGGCGAGGACGGCGATGGCCACGGTGGTGACCAGCATCAGCACCATGCCCGCATCGCTGTCCGTGGTGAGCAGCGTGCCGAAGATCGCGGTCGCCGCCCCGAGGGCGCGGGCCGCACGTGCCGGGCGCAGCCGGCCGGCCCAGCCCAGCGCCAGCCAGGTCAGGCCCACCGCCCACACGGCGACGCCCGGCCAGCTGCGGGTGGAGCCGAAGTCGGCGACCAGGGTGCCCGCGGTCGCCGCGAAGAGCCCCATCATCACGATCTGCTGCAGCAGGACCCGGTGGAACCGCCACAGCACGGCCGCGAGCACGGCGGCGCCGCCGGCGACGAGCACCCCCACGTGTCGCTGCGCCGGGTCGGGAAGGAAGTGGGCGCCGTACACGGCGAGGGCGGCAGCGAACGCTCCGGTGCCGCCGGCCCAGAGCACCGAGCGCACCCGGACGGCGACGCCGCCGAGCCGCTGCGGCACCGCCACTCCGGCGAGGACGAGCAGGACCGCCGCCGCCACCAGCACGCCGACCTGGGCCGGGCGGGAGATCTGCGGCCAGTACAGCGATGCCAGCAGCACGCACCCGGAGACCACCACGACGCCACCGAGGTAGCCGAGCGCTTCGAGCATCACGGCCGTCATCCGGGGCGCGGTGGCGGGACCGAGCGCCGTGCCCGCGCTGCGCGCGAGGATGCGCTGCCCCTGCTCGGGAGTGATGATGCCCTCGGCCTGCCAGTCCGCGACGAGGTCGCCCAGCGCGGATTCGGCCTGCCGCCCGGCCGGCGGCCCGTTCGGCCGCGCGTCCGGTCGCCCGTCCGTGCCCGGACCGGCGGACCCGGGCGGAGCGGTCTGCGACATCGCCTCGCTCCTTCCGTCCCCCGGGTGTGGGTCAAGTGTTCGGATCGGTACTCCGGGACGCCTAGGGTCGAAGGTCACGGCGGCCGAGGGACCAAAGGAGCGGCCACCATGCCGCTGCGGGACCGTCGTCGTGCGGTGGCGGGGCTTCCGGCCCTGCTGCGGCACGGAGCGCGCTTCCTAGCCTCGGCGGCGAGGAGGTGAGCAGCGATGGGCGACGTCGAAGACAAGCGCACCGAGCAGGAGGCGCTCTCCCAGGCCGCGGCTCCGATGACCTCGCGGCGGGCCGAGGTGTGGTCGGCGATGATGCGCTACCTCTCCGGTGAGGCCGCGCGTGAGCAGAGCAGGGCCGACAAGGAGCGCGGCCGCAACGAGCGCACCCGCAAGCGGGGAGAAGGGACCGACGAACCGGCCCCCGGACCGAAGGGCTGACCGCGCGGTCCTGCGACGACTGCCCGCGGCCCCGCGCCACGCCGGTACGACGGGGCGTCGGTCAGCGGGAATCCTCCACGACGTCACGGGCCCAGCGAAGCCGGATGCCGTCGGCGTGCTCCTCCTCGTCGATCACCCGCTGCGCCGACGCCAGGGCCGCCTCCAGCCGGGGCAACCAGTGCCGCTCGATGCCGCGCAGCCGCAGCCGGGTGCGGCCGATCTCACCGTCCAGCTCGGCAGCCGCACGGGAGACGGCTGCGTGCTCGGCGGCCGCCCCGAGGGCGCGGCGGCAGGCCTCGCGGGCCAATGGGAGGGCGGCGCTCGACAACGGTGCCTCGCGCGGGTCGGGGTCCGGGAACCCGCACGAAGCGCCCACGGGGTAGGTCACCCCCATCGCGGTCGTCCAGGTCGTGGTCACCTCGGCGGGTCCTGATCCGGGCTCCGGGCACAGCGCCCGTTCACCGGCCAGCAGGAGCAGGCGGTCCAGCCACTGCTGCGCCTCGCGACAGGCCGTGTCCCAGGCCGGACCGGTCCTGCGCAGCTCTTCGGCGAGAGCCGCCCGCCGGCTCCGCAGCACGCGCAGCTTCTGGTCGAGGCGGTCGGCCGCCGTCCGCGCCAGCTCGAGGCGGTGCTGCAGCCACAGCACGCCGGTGCGGCCGGGGGGCATCCCGCGCACGGTGCCGGGGGCCGGACTCACCGCGGATCCTGCGTGGTTGTCGGGCCGGCCCCGTCCAGGTGGGCGGCGAGCAGGGCCGGATCGAGCGTGGCCAGCTCTCCGCGGGGGAGCTCGGCGAGGGCCCGCCAGGCGAGGTCGAGGGTCTCCCCCAGCGTTCGTGAGGTGCCCCGGCCCTGGTCCAGCAAGGTCCTCTCGGCCGTGGACTCGAAGCGGAGGTAGGCCCGGTCGGTCTCGCTCAGTGCTGTCTCACCCAGCAGCTCGGCGAGCTCGTGGACCTGCCGGGCCCGGGAGAGCGCGGCGATCACCTGGGCGGCGACCTCCAGGTGGTCCTCGCGGGTGCGTCCCGGACCGGCGCCGTGACGCATCAGCCTGGAGAGCGAGCCCAGTGGCTCCACGGGCGGGTAGGTGCCGCGGGCCTGGGCGTCGGCGGAGAGCAGCACCTGCCCCTCGGTGATGTAGCCGGTGAGGTCGGGCACCGGATGGGTGATGTCCCCGGCGGGCATGGTGAGCACCGGCAGCACCGTCACCGAGCCGGCGTGCCCGCGGATGCGTCCGCAGCGCTCGTAGAGGGAGGCGAGGTCGCTGTAGAGGTAGCCCGGGTAGGCACGGCGCGCCGGGATCTCCCGGCGCACCGCCGAGACCTCCCGCACCGCCTCGGCATAGCTCGTCATGTCACCCATCACCACCAGCACGTGGCGACCCTCGCCGAAGGCGAGCTCCTCGGCGATGGTGAGCGCGATCCGCGGGGCCAGGATCCGTTCGATCACCGGCTCGTCGGCGGTGTTGAGCAGCAGCACCAGCTCACCGGCCGCGGCCCGCGGCTCCAGCGCGTCACCCACCGCGGCGGCGTCCGCATGGGTCAGCCCCATCCCGGCGAAGACCACGGCGAACGGTTCGGCCCCCACCGTCGCGTGTGCCGCCACCTGGGTGGCCAGCTCGAGGTGCGGCAGGCCGGCGACCGAGAAGATCGGCAGCTTCTGGCCGCGCACCAGCGTGGTGAGCGCGTCGAGCGCGGAGACGCCGGTGAGCACGGGGTCGCGGGGCGGCTCCCGGTGCACGGGGTTCAGCGGTGCGCCGGCCACCGGCGCGGTGCGTGCCCCCAGCACCGGCGGGCCGCCGTCGCGCGGCTCGCCACGGCCGTTGCAGACCCGGCCCAGCCACTGCGGGCCCACCGGCACCCGGAGCACGTCCCCGGTGAAGGAGACGCTGGTGCGGCCGGGCTCCACCCCCGAGGTGCCGGCGAGCACCTGCACCACGGCCAGGTCGCGGTCCACCTCCAGCACCAGGCCGGCACGCGTCTGCCCGTCGGCCGACCGCACCGAGGCGACCTCGTCCCAGCCGACACCGCTGACACCGCGTACGACGACCAGGGGCCCGTGCACCTCCTCGATGCCGCGGAAGCCGGTCTCCAGCCAGTCCGCGCTCATCGCGCCAGCCCTTCGAGTAGCGTCACCGTCCGGTCGCGCAACCGCAGCACGGCAGCGCGGTCGTCGGCGCCGGTGCTGTCGCGGGCCCGCACCAGTGGCCCGAGGTCGGCCTCCTCGATGGCGGCGACGGGAACGCCCTTGTCGACCAGGGCCTGGCAGGTGTCGACCACGGTGAGCACCGCGTCGCCGAGCGCCGCCGCCTTCTCCCGGCCGCAGAAGGCGTCGTTGTCACTCAGCGCGCTCTGCTGCAGCACGCCGAGCCGCAGCAGCCGGCCTGCGAGCAGGACGACGCGCTCGTGGCCGGGGAGCGAGCCGGCGCCGACGAGCTCGGCCAGCGCGGCGAGCCGGTCGGCCTCGGCGAGCAGGCCGATGACCCGGGCACGTCGAGTGGCCCAGTGCGGGTCGCCGTGGCCGGAGTACCAGGCCCCGATGTCGTCGGCGTCCCGGGAGAACGAGCCGCCCCAGGAGACGGCGGGATAGTGGCGGGCGTAGGCCAGGTCGTGGTCGAGGGTCCACAGGCAGCGGACGAACCGCTCGGTCTGGGCGGTCACCGGCTCGGTGAGATCACCGCCCGGTGGTGACACCGCGCCGACGACGGTGACCGAGCCGGTGGTCCCGCCCAGGGTGACCACGTGCCCGGCCCGCTCGTAGAACGCGGCCAGTGCCGACGCCAGGTCGGCCGGGTAGCCCTCTTCTGCCGGCAGGGTGCCCGTGCGCGAGGCCAGCTCCCGCAACGCCTCGGCCCACCGTGAGGTGGAGTCGGCGATCACCACCACGTGCAGGCCCATGTCGCGGAAGTACTCCGCGACGGTGACTCCGGTGTAGACGCTCGACTCGCGGGCCATCATCGGCATGTTCGAGGTGTTGGCGACCACCACGGTGCGCTCGGAGAGCCGGCCGCCGGTGCGCGGGTCGGTGAGCTCGGCCAGCTCGCTGACCACGTCGGCCATCTCGTTGCCGCGCTCGCCACAGCCGACGTAGACGATCACGTCGGCCTCGCACCACTTGGCGATCTGCTGCAGCAGCACCGTCTTCCCGGTGCCGAACCCACCCGGCACGGCCACCGCGCTGCCGCGGGCGACGGGGTAGAGCAGGTCGACCACCCGCTGGCCGGTGTGCAGGGGCTCGGGCGTGTGCCGGCGCTCCCGGTACGGGCGGGGTCGTCGTACCGGCCACCGGTGCACCAGGTGCACCTCGCGGCCGTCCACCCGAGCCAGCACGTCGCTCGCCTTGTAGTCCCCCGCATCCGCCACCCACTCGAGCGTGCCGCGGACGTCGGGGGGCACCAGCGCTAGGAGGGGCATCGCCTGACCGGTGAGCCGGCCCAGTGGCTCGCCCGGCAACACCGTGGCGCCCGGACTCACCGAGGGCGCGAAGCTCCAGCTGCCCTCGACGACGTCCCCGACCGGGCGGGGCTCCAGCCAGGTGCCTGCGGCCGACAGCGGCCGCAGCAGCCCGTCGAAGACGCCCCCGAAGAGGCCGGGGCCGAGCGGTACCGCCAGGGGCGCGCCCGTGGCGACGGCCACGTCACCGACCCGCAGGCCGCCGGTGTACTCATAGGCCTGGACCGTCGCCACGCCGCTGCGGATGCCGACGACCTCTCCGGGCAGCGCGTGCGGGCCGAGGGCGAGGAGCTCGTCCATGGCGACGCCGGGCAGGTCGTCGACCTCCACCAGTGGTCCGTTCACCCGGATGACGCGGCCGGGACTCACCGCTCCGCCCTCTCGCCCAGCAGACGCGCGACCTCCTGGTCGGCCACCGCGTCGAAGGCGCAGGTCACCTCCCGGCCCTCCAGCCTCGCCGCGACCCCGGCGCCGCCCGGCAGACGAGTGACCTCGGCGCCCGGGCCACACCGCTGGCGGAGGAGCTCGGCGATCGCCGCCAGCAGCCGCTCGTCACCGCCCAGCGCCTCGCGGACGGCCGCGTGGCAGCGGGCCACCAGCCGCTCGTAGGCGACGCGGCGCGCGTCGAGCTCGAGGGCCCGCCCCCGCCGTCGCGTACGCCGCCGGACCTGGGCCAGCTCGACGTCCGCCTCTGCCTGCGCGCGGCCGCGGGCCAGCTCGCGCATCCGGGCCGCCTGCGCCTCCGCCTCGGCCACGAGCGCGCCGGCCCTCCGGTCCGCGTCGGCGAGCAGGGACGCCGCGGTGGCCCGGGCCTGGCGCCGCACCGCCTCCCGCACCGGGTCGAGGTCGGCGTCGTGACGCAGCTGCTCGCGCCGGGGCTCGCGCATCGACGTGCGCGGTGCCAGCAGGCTCATCGCGGCATCACCACCAGCAAGCGTCGGAGCGGGAACGGGCCCTCCGCGAGCGCATCGGCGGCATCGGGCGTGAGGACCGCGACCTCCACCTCGTCCGGAAGCGATGCCCAGGCGGCGCGGACCTCAGCGGGCGAGGCGGCCGGAAGCACCAGCGCGCCGGCGAGGCCGAAGCCGCGCACCGCCGACTCCGCGCCGATCACCGCGATGCTGCCCACTGCTCACGCTCGGCCGATGAGGATGATCGCGACGATCAGGCCGTAGACCGCGATGCCCTCGGCCAGGCCGACCACCACCATGGCGCGGCCGAAGACCTCCGGCCGTTCGCTGATCGCGGCCAGCGCGGCCGCACCGGTGTAGGCGACCGCGAACGCGGCGCCGATGGACGACGCGGCGACCGCGATCGCCGCACCGAGCAGCGCCGAGCCGTTGCTGGCCGACGCCGTGGCCGCAGCGGCCGCGACGGCGGGGGCGTGCGCGGCAGCGGTGGCATCGGGGCCGGCCAGGGCGAGCAGCAGCAGCCCCACCGCGGCCACGCCGATCAGCGCGTTGCCCGCCAGCAGCACGTGCAGCAGCCGCCGGCCACGATGGCGCAGCAGCACCACGGCCCCGGCGGTGGCGACCGCGGCGACCGGCAGGCTCAGGATCCACGTGCTCATGGTCGGATCTCCCTTCTGACGACGGCCTCGACAGGAGCGCCCGCGGGTGCCACGGCGACCTGCCACGGGCGGAACGGTCGCCCCTCTGCCAGGAAGATCCGCGAGAACAGCTCGTAGTACTCGAGCCGGAGCGCCTGGACCGCGGCCACCAGTGCCTCGAGCGCGAAGGCGGCCACGTTGCCGACGACGAAGACGACGGCGCCGGCGACAACACCCACGGCTCCGGCCCCCCACAGGTTCGCGGTGGCCGCCCAGACGAGCGCGAGGACCGCGGCGTGGGCCAGGCCGAAGGCGGCCAACCGCGCGAACGACAGCAGGTTGGTGCCCACCCGGAGGACGACGTCGAAGAGCTCCACCAGGGCCTGCGCCGCTCCGGCTCCCCCGCCGCCGGCGGCGACCAGGAGCCCGATGAAGGCGAGTGCCAGGCCGACCAGCCACACCCCGACCCCGATGGCCAGCAGCCACCCGGCCCCGGCGTACAGCCCACCCGCCACCGCTCCGAGTCCCACGAAGAGACCGATGCCGGCCACGCCGGAGGGGGCGTAGAGAGCCAGCGCCCAGCCGCCCTCCCGCCACCGGTTGATCGTGCCCAGCGCGTACGCGACGGCGAGCAGCACGGCACCGACCGCGAGGGCCGCGAGCAGCAGCTGCACGGGATCCTGCGTCGGGGAGAGCCACAGCGGCGTGAGCACACCGGTCGGGCCGAAGAGCTCGCCGTACGCGAACCCGAAGGCCGTCGCCGCGATGCCGGCGCCGGTGACGAACAGCCAGGCCCGGGAGAACCGGGCGAGGCGACGTGGTCGGCCGATGCGCAGCAGGAGACCGGCGGCGACCAGCAGCAGCCCCTGGCCGACGTCGCCGAACATCATCCCGAACATGACGACGTAGGCCACGCCGGCGATGACCGTGGGGTCGAGGTCCTGGTAGGGGATGGTGCCGTAGGTGTCCACCAGGGGCTGCAGCGAGGACCGCCTCCGGCCGGTCCCGGCCAGCCGCGTCGGAGGGTCCACGCCGCGCGGCGGCGCAAGGCGTACGACGGCCGCGCCGAGCGGCGCGAGTGCTTGCTGCAGCGGGGCGAGGCTCTCCGCCGGCGCCCACCCGGTCAGCGCCGCAACGCCCCGCCTCTCGAGTGCTCCGGCGAACAGGCGTTGCAGCAGGACCTCACCGGCCACCAGGTCGCCCTGGCCCTGGGCGGAGGCGGTCGCGACGTCCACGGGCTCGCGCGCCAGCATGGGGGTGACGTCGACCGTCACGGCTCCTGCGGGCGTCGCCGTCTCCGCCTCCGGCGTCGGGTCGAGCTCCACCTGACCACGCATCGCCAGCTCGACCAGGGCGCTGCGCAGGCAGGATCGCGGTGCCACCACGGCCACGCGCTCCATCCGGGCCGGGACCAGTGCCTCACGCCACGTCATCGAAGGCCTCCACCGCGCCGCCGCGGGCGGCCGCCGCGAGGGCGGCGCGGACCCGCCAGGCGTCGACCGCCAGCACCGCACAGGCGGCCACCAGGGCGGTGCGGTCCAGCGGACCCCGGCGCAGCTCACGCACGCTGTCGGCCTCGACGCGGCGCCGCCAGGTGCTCTCCGCGCGCCAGAGGCTGCCGACGTCCCCGGCGTCGGCCAGCGCCCAGGCGGCGAGCCGGGGCAGCGCAGCCCGGAACGCCTCCAGCGTCGGCGCCTCGAGGGCCGACCGGCCCAGCAGCAGCGTGGCGGTCCTCCGGGCCGCGCCGGCCGGTGCTCGTCCGGCGCCGTAGTGCTCCCGGGCGACGAGGACCGCCACCGCTCCGGGCACCCAGTGCTCCGGCAGCTCGGGCGCGCAGCGGCGTGCCCACTCCAGTCGCAGGTGGAGGCCGATCGCGTAGTCGGTCTCCGCTCCGGGGTCGCCCCAGCCGGAGGAGACGAGGGTCGCGCGGACGGCGTCGGGCGGGCGCTGGTCGTGGATCCGGCGGCCGAGGGTGGTGCCCAGCGCGCCCAGCCTGAAGGCGGGAACCGGGTCGGCGGGCTCGGGTTGACGGCGAGCGCGCAACCATGCCTCCAGGTTCGCCAGCTCGAAGCCCGCCGCGACGCTCCGCAGCAGGACGACGCCGTCCCGCGGGACCCAGGCGGCCAGCACGCGCAGGTGCCACAGGAGGGTCGCTGCGACAGCGTGCTGGGCCTCGGCGAGGGTCTGCCCGGCCCGGACGTCGTGGCCGTAGGGGCCGCCGGCCAGCACCTGGATCGCGACGTCCAGCGACGGGCTGGCGGCGAGCGCCCTCGCGGCGGCCGCGCCGTACCGGCGGCGGGCCATCGCCTGCGCCCGCACGCCGCCGGCCGACCACCCCGGTCTCATCACGCTGCTCCGTCGGTGAGCGCGGCGAGGCGTGCGCGCACCCGCTGCAGCACGGTCGCCACGTCGTCGTCGAGGGTGGCCTCGGCCCGTGCAGCGACCTCCCCGGCCCTGCTGCTGGCTGCCTCGTCACCGCGCCGCTGCTCCTCCGCGAGCCGGGCGCGCGCCCTGGCCAGCAGTGCGGCGTGGAGCGCGTCGGCGGCCCGGGCGGCGCCGGCGCGGGTGCTGTCCGCTCGACCGGCCGCCTCCTGGACCCGGCGCGCTGCCTCTGCCTCGGCGTTCGCCACGGCCCGGGCGGCCTCGGCGTGCACGTCTGCAAGCGCGGAGAACACCGGATCCAGCTCTGCTGCCCTCCGGTCGCCGACGTCGTCGGGCACGCCTGCGACCGTGGCCGCCCCCGGAGCACCGGCCGGACGGAACCGTTGGAGGAGGCGGGCGGCGACCGGCACGGTCAGCCCAGGTCGACGGGAGGGTCACCGACCGAGGGCCCCGTCTCGAGGAAGGGCGTCGGATCCCCCGATGCGCGGGTCCCGGAGGCGAGCCAGGCCCGCACGGCCCGCGGGTGCCGGCGCTCGAGCTCCTCCAGGCACCGGGCCCGCAGCTGCACCACCGGCATCGCCTCTGCCGAGGACCGGGCCCGCTCGAGCTGCACGAAGCTGCGCCGCCAGGCGGCGCAGAGCTCCTGGTCGGTCATCGACGCCGGCGTCGACGAGGTCACCCTCCGCTTGGGCCGGTGCTCGCCGGCTTCGGCGTCCGGGTCGAGGAGCCGGACCACGTCGGACCACGTCGGCGGGCTGATCAGCAGCTGGCGAACGCGGCGCAGCGTCCACGGCGAGGTGCCGCCGATGGCGAGGATGCCGAGGAGGCCGATCGGCCCGACCAGGCAGCAGGTGCCCAGCGCTCCAAGCGTGAGGCTCCCGGCCACCAGGCCCGTCCAGACCCACTCGCCATAGGGGTAGGGCTCGACCATCGCGTAGGTCATCGCCGACAGGAATCCCATCGCGGCTGCGCAGCCGAACAGCACGGCGGTGCTGCCCCAGCCCATCGCCGCCGCGCTGCCGAGGGCCCCGACCACGCAGTAGACCGCGGCGAGCTCAGCCCACAGCCACGACCACACCCTCATCGATGCCGCCTCACTCCCCGCGTCGCGTGGTGGGCACGACCATCACCGGACAGTGCGCGGTGCGGATCAGCGCGCGAGTGACCGAACCGAGCGTGAAGCCGTGCGGGGCCGAGTGGCCGTGTCGACCCACGACCAGGAGGTCCGCGGCCTTGCTGGCGTCGTGCAGGGCGATGAGCGGACGTTCGTAGTGGGCGGTGATCTCCCAGGCGATCCCGTAGCCGGCGTCGGAGTCGCGGATCCCCTGCGCCAGTGCCGTCCGGACCGCGGCGCCCCAGGCGTCCGCGAGGACACGGTTGCCGATGGCCGCGTCGTACGGCGACATCGGCCGCCAGGCGTGCAGCACCTCGAGACGGGCGCGCCGCTCGCGGGCAGCATCACAGGCGACCGCCACGACGTGGGAGAGCTCGGGGTCATCGGCGCCGACCACCACCCGGCCGTACGGTTCGGCGGGGTCCCACGTGTGCGGCACCGCGATGACCGGCACCTCGGCGTGCGCCGCGAGCGCGGTCGTCGTGGAACCGGCGACGAGGTGCTCGAGCGGTGCGGTGCGGGTGCCCAGCACGAGACAGGCCGCGTCGTGCAGCTGCTCGAGCAGCCCGTGCCTGCGGGTGCCGGTGGCCAGCACGGTCTCCAGGTGCGGATCGGTGTAGCCGAACCGCCGAGCCTCCTCCTCGGCCTCCTTGACGAGCCCGGCCGCGATCTCGTGCCACGAGGACTCGGGCAGCGCTGGCATGCTCGGGCTCGGGGAACCGGGGTAGCCCTCGAGCTGCACGTGCACGATGCGCAGGCACGCGTCGCGGCGATGGGCCTCCGCGACGGCGAAGCGCAGCGCCCGCATCCCGTCAGCCGTGCCGTCGATGCCGACGACGACCGTCCCCGTCTGCTGGTTGCTGGTGCCCATGGCGTTTCCGATCTCCAGCCGGATCTGCTTGCTCCGGTCCACCGCAAGGCTGTCGCGGCGCCGACCCGGGAGGTCAGGGCAGGACGTCAGGCAGCGCTGGGACCTTCGTCCCTATCAACGGGATGTGAGGGACGAAACGCTTTCGGTGACCGAGAGGACCGCAGGAGTGCTGCGCGATCGGAGGCTGCGCATGGACGCCCACGCCGACCGGTCGCTGCAGGTGCGCGAGACGCATTGTGCCGGGATCGTCCTGGTCGGTGACCGGGCGTGGAAGTTCAAGAAGCCCGTGGTGCTGCCGTTCCTCGACTTCAGCACCGCCGAAGCGCGGCAACGGGCCTGCGAGCGCGAGCTGCGGCTCAACAGGCGCTTCTCCCCCGACGTCTACCTCGGCCTCGCGACGCTCACACTCCCGGACGGCGGCCGGGAGCCGCTCGTGTTGATGCGGCGCATGCCCGAGGACCGACGGCTCGCGACGCTCGTCCGGAGCGGAGCCGACGTGACCGGTCCGCTGCGGGCGCTCGCGCGCCAGCTCGCGGTGGTGCACGCCCGCAGCCCGCACAGCCAGGAGATCGATGAGAGCGCAGGCATTGCGGCACTGCGCAGGCGCTGGGCGGACAACCTGGCGGAGGCCCGCCGGGCCGTGCCGCAGGTGCTGGACGAGGCCACCGTCGAGGAGGTCGACCGCCTCGTGGAACGCTTCCTCCGGGCACGCGGACCCCTCTTCGAGCGGCGAGTCGCCCAGGGCTGTGCGGTGGACGGGCACGGCGACCTGATGGCCGAGGACATCTTCTGCCTCGACGAGGGCCCCCGCGCGCTGGACTGCCTGGAGTTCGACGACAGCCTGCGCTACGTCGACCGCCTCGACGACGCGGCCTTCCTGTGCATGGACCTGGAGCGCCTGGGGGCGCCGGAGCAGGCGGCAGCCTTCGTCGGCTGGTACGCCGAGTTCTGCGGCGATCCGGCACCGCCCTCGCTGCGCCACCACTACGTGGCCTATCGCGCCTTCCTGCGGGCGAAGATCGCCTGCCTGCAGCAGGACAGGGGCGCTGCAGCGGTCGCGGAGGCCCGCAGCCTGCTCGGGCTGGCCCACCGACACCTCCAGGCCGGCCGCGTCACCCTGACCCTGGTCGGCGGACTGCCGGGCACCGGCAAGACGACCCTGGCCCGCGCGCTGGCGGACCGGCTGGGCGCGGTGGTGCTGTCGTCGGACCGGTTGCGCAAGGAGCTGGCTCGGCTGGACCCCCGGCGCTGCGCCGCCGCGCCCTACGGCAAGGGCATCTACGACCCCGAGCACACCCGGCAGGCCTACGGCGAGCTGCTCCACCAGGCTCGGGTGCTCCTCGAGCAGGGCGAGAGCGTGGTGCTCGACGCCTCCTGGTCGGCGGCCGGCCGGCGCGAGGAGGCGCGCACGTTGGCCGTCGAGACCTGCAGCGACCTCACCGAGGTCTGTTGCCGTGCTGCGGAAGGGTTGGTGGAGGAGCGACTCGGGCTGCGCCGCGCGGAGCGCCGGCTCGCCGGTGACTTCTCCGACGCCGACACCACCGTCGCCGCGGCCATGGGACGACACTTCGCGTCGTGGCCCGAGGCCCTGGCCGTGGACACCGACGCGGCACCCGAGACGCTGGCCGAAGGGATCGCCCAGCGGGTGCAGCCGGTCCGGGTCACCTACGCGACGCCGCGACCCCGCTCGAAGATGGGCCCCGGCTGAGCCGGGATGACCACCCGCCCCCGCCGGCGCCGGACGGCGAGCATGTGCCGGGTGAGCCGCTCGGCCTCACGGCCCAGGGACTCCGTCGGACAGCCGGCCCGCACACTGCGGCGGACGGCCCGCGCGAAGCAGCGGAGGACCGATCCGGCGGTGAGATCGTCGTACTCGCCGGTGAGGCGCTGGGCGACGTCCAGCAGCTCCTGGTTGACGGCGACAGCGGTTGGATTTGTCACGGGTTCTCCCTCCCCGGACGGTGTGTCTGTGATGAGGAAACCGGCTTTCCCGGCGTTTACCACAGGGCCAAAGGTCCCGGTTCGGGGGGGCCCGAACGGGCCAACCCGTTCGGGCCATGCCCCTGCGTCTCAGGACCCGGCGCGCTGCACCGGGATCCGGCGGGGCTCCACCGCGGTCTCACGCAGGGGGACCCTGAGCTCCAGCACGCCGTCGGCGTAGCTGGCCCGGATGTCCTCG
Source organism: Marmoricola sp. (assembly GCA_036518175.1). Classification (GTDB taxonomy): domain Bacteria; phylum Actinomycetota; class Actinomycetes; order Propionibacteriales; family Nocardioidaceae; genus Marmoricola. The sequence goes on along the minus strand of DATDNR010000010.1, from coordinate 2,885 downwards.
GCCTTGGTCCCGGCGGGCACCATCACGTTGCGCTCGAAGGCGCCGTAGTGGAACTCGTGCCGGTTGCGCGCCCTCTCCTCCTCGCGGCGCTCACCCCGGATCGTGAGCGTGTCGCCCTGCAGGCTCAGCTCCACGTCCTTGTCGGGGTCGATGCCCGGCAGCTCCGCCCGGATGACGTAGGTGCCGTCCTCGATGTAGTCCTCGATCCGGACGTACGGGATCAGACCGACGCCGCGCCGTGAGAACGGCGGCGCGAAGTCGAACCAGTCAAGTACCTCGGTGATCGGGTCACGCCTGCGCTGCATCGACGTGGACGCCATGTTCGCCTCCTCCTCACGGGCGGCCCCGCTGGTCGCCGTTGCCGCCAGCCTTGTCCGCGGGAGGGGAGGGTCGCAGGGCCGTTGGTCACCTGTTGGGCGGCAACTGGGCGAGGGAGACCAGACCGTGCCCGGAGGGGTGCTCCTTGCCCAGCTCGCGCGCCGCGAGCACGGCCGCCTGGGTGCGCCGCTCGACGCCGAGCTTGGCCAGCAGCGCCGAGACGTAGTTCTTCACGGTCTTCTCGGCCAGGTAGGTCTCCTGGGCGATCTGGCGGTTGGTCAGGCCCCGGCCGATCAGCTCGAGGATCCGCTTCTCCTGCGGGGTGAGCTCGGGCAGCCCGCCGGAGCGGGGCGGCCCGTTGCGCACCCGCTCGAGCACCTTGCGGGTCACGGCCGGGTCCAGGGTCGACTGCCCGGAGGCGATCCGGCGCACCGTGTCCACGAGCGCGTTCCCGCCGACCTGCTTCAGCAGGTACCCGGCCGCGCCGGCCAGGATCGCCGCGAAGAGGGCCTCGTCGTCGTCGTACGAGGTCAGCACCAGCACGGCGATGCTGGGGTCCCGGGACCGCACCCGGCGACAGACGTCGATGCCGGAGCCGTCGGGCAGCTGGATGTCGATGATCGCCACGTCGGGACGCAGCGCCAGCACCCGACGGGTGCCGTCGGCCGCTCTGGCTGCCTCTCCGACCACGACGATGTCCCCCTGGCTCTCGACGAGCTCGCGAAGACCCCGGCGCACCACTTCGTGGTCGTCGAGCAGGAACACCCGGATCTTCCTGTCCTGCGTACCTGTGGGCTGAGTCATGCACGCGACGCTAGGAATGTGCCGGCGGGAGCCAACAGGTTCCTTCAGGCCCCGCTCGCCGGGACCTTCGTCCCTCTCGCGGTACGAAAGCCCGCTCCTAGCGTGGCAGACGTGCAAGCGCAGGTCCGCCCGGCTGCGCGGACGGCCGCGGAGGACCGCATCGACCCCGAGGAGGGCATCGAGCGGCTGCTCCGCGACCTGCGCACCCGCCGCACCGGCCTCAGCGACCGCGAGGCGGCTCGTCGGCTCCAGGCGGTGGGGCGCAACGAGCTGGTGCGCCGACAGGGCCGGAGCTGGCCGCGCGAGATCGCCCGGCAGCTCACCCATCCGCTCGCGCTGCTGCTGTGGCTCGCCGCTGTGCTGGCGGCCGCCGAGGGCACCGTCGCCCTGGCCGTGGCGATCGTGGCCGTGATCTTCCTCAACGCCGGCTTCGCCTTCGCCCAGGAGCGCCACGCCGAGAAGGCGGTGGAGGCGCTGGCCGCCTACCTCCCACCGACGGCACGCGTGCTGCGCGAGGGTGCCGCGCGGGACGTGGATGCGCGTGAGCTGGTGCCCGGTGACGTCATCGTCGTCGCCGAGGGCAACCGGGTCTCGGCAGATGCCCGCATCCTCTCCGGCTCGGTGGAGATGGACATCTCGATGCTCACCGGGGAGTCGCTCCCGGTGGTGCGGGCACCCTCCTCCGCCCGCGCGCGCCAGCCCCTCCTGCAGGCGCCGGACCTGCTCTTCAGCGGCACCGTGTGCACCGGCGGCGAGGCGGTCGCGGTCGTGCACGCCACCGGCATGCGCACCGAGATCGGCCGGATAGCGGCGCTCTCCCAGCGGGTCCGGATGGAGGAGAGCCCGCTCGAGCGGCAGGTGAAGCGGGTCGCCCAGCTGATCGCCGTCGTCGCCGTGGTCATGGGCATCGCGTTCCTGCCCCTGGGCACGCTCGTGGCGGGCCTGCCCCTCAGCGACACGCTCAGCTTCGCGATCGGGTTGCTGGTCGCCAACGTCCCGGAGGGGCTGCTGCCCACCATCACGCTCGCGCTCGCCGTCGGGGTGAAGGTGCTTGCCCGCCACGGCGCCCTGGTCAAACGCATCTCCGCGGTCGAGACGCTGGGGTCGACCAGCGTCATCTGCACCGACAAGACCGGGACGCTGACGATGAACCGGATGCAGGCGGTCCGCTGCTGGACCACCGCCGGGGTGCTGGACGTGCAGTCCTACCGGAAGCCGGCCGACCCCGGGAGCCGCGACGGGGTGGCGCTGCCGGCGGTCGTCGTACGCATGATCGGGGCCGGCGTCGCCTGCAACACCGCCACCTGGGATCCGGCCTCCCCCGGCGACGAGGCAGGCGACCCGACCGAGCTCGCCCTGCTGCACCTCGCCGACGACACCGGCCTGGGGGTACGACGACCCGAGCGGCTGGCGCAGTTCCACTTCGACCCGGTGCTGCGCCGGATGTCGACGGTGGACCGGTGCGACGGGGGCGTCCGGGTGCACGCGAAGGGCGCTCCGGAGGAGGTGCTGGCGCTGTGCACCCGCATCGCCGATCCGTCCGGCGGCGAGGTGCCCCTCGACGACTCCGCGCGCACGCGGGTCCTCGAGCTCGTCGCCACCTGGGCGCGCGAGGGGCTGCGTGTGCTGGCCGTCGCCGACCGGAGGCTTGCGGCGCCGACGGCGGCGGGCCCCGCGCGCGAGGACGCCGAGCGTGACCTGACGTTGCTGGGTGTCGTGGCGATGGTCGACCCGCCCCGGCCGGAGGTCGCCGCTGCGGTCGG
>DATDNR010000009.1:0-5025 GCA_036518175.1 Marmoricola sp. | reverse complement strand
CGCTGGCGATGCCCGGTGACGTCAGGACGGCCAGCGGCAGGCACAGGACGAGGCAGATTCTTCTGGGGCGCATGGGTCTCCTCGGGCGGGCGTGGTCGAGACGCTAACCGGCGCTTCGGTGCGCCACCAGATGCTCGGCGTCGTAGATGCGACGTAGATGGAAGCAGCAGTGGCATGGTTCAGCGGCTTGGCCTGGACAGGCGGCTTGGCCCGGACAGGCGGCTTGGCCCGGACAGGCGGCTGCCGGCGTGCAGAGCCTGTGGGCAGGTCCACGACGGCCTCGCCGCGTTTGCGCTCAGGTGTCGCGGGGCGAGGCAGGTTCCGCACCGGTGGTCGAGGTGGCGATGAGCCGACGTCTGCTCCGGTCAGCACCCCGGCCTCGCAGAAACAGTCCCTGTCCACAGCTGCGCGCGCCCGGGCGACATTGTCGGCGCGGCAGGCTAGACTCGAACACATGTTCGACGTAGACGCCGCACCACTCCCCGGGGCCTCCGGCACCGGCCTGAGTGCTGCCGACGTGCGCGCCCTGGCGCACGACCTGGTGGCAGGCGCGCGTCGGAGCGATCACTCCCTGACGGACGCGGAGAAGGTCGATCTGCTCGCCGCGCTCGAGGAGCTGAAGTCCGCCGCCGCCGCGACGCAGGCCCACCTCACGGCCGCGTTCGAGGAGTCCCAGCTCGCCGAGCAGGAGGCAGCAGGCGTGCCGGCTTCGAGGCGGGGGCGCGGCATCGGTCACCAGGTCGCGCTCGCCCGGCGAGAGTCGCCGCGGCGCGGTGGCCAGCACCTGGGCCTCGCGAAGGCGCTCATGGAGATGCCCTGCACCCTGCGCGCCCTCGAGCGCGGCCTGCTCTCCGAGTGGCGTGCCACCCTCGTCGTGCGCGAGTCAGCCTGCCTCAGCCTGGAGGACAGGATGCGCCTGGACGCCGAGCTCGCCGCTGACTCGGGTCGGCTCGAGGGGTGGGGAGACGGGCGGATCGTCGCCCAGGCGAAGCGGATCGCCGCGCGTCTCGACCCGGCCTCGATGGTCGCCCGGGCCCGCAGGGCCGCGGCGGAGCGGCACGTCTCCATCCGCCCGGCGCCGGACACGATGGCCTGGGTCGGCGCGCTGCTTCCGGTCGCCGAAGGGGTCGCGGTCTACGCCTCCCTCAAGGCGGCCGCGGACACGGCGCGTGCTGCGGGAGACGTGCGCGGCAAGGGACAGGTGATGGCCGACACGCTGGTGCAGCGCGTCACCGGTCGCAGCGCGGACGAGCCGGTGCCGGTCACGGTCGATCTGGTGATGACCGACCGCGCGCTGCTGCGCGGCGACAACGAACCTGCCCATCTGCCGGGCTATGGCACGGTGCCGGCGCAGTGGGCCCGCGACCTCGTCGAAGCCGCCGTCGCCACCACCGGAAGGTCCGCCGCGGGCGTGCAGGCCTGGTGTCGCCGCCTCTTCACCGCTCCCGGCACCGGCAAGCTGATCAGCATGGAGTCCCGGGCCCGCCGTTTCCCCGCCGGCCTTGCCACCTTCGTCGACCTGCGCGACCAGACCTGCCGCACTCCGTGGTGCGACGCCCCCATCGCCCACCGCGACCATCCCTGGTCCTGGGCCGGCGGGGGCCCGACCACGGCGCAGAACGCCCAGGGCCTGTGCGAGGCCTGCAACCACGCCAAGCAGGCTCCGGGCTGGCGGGCCAGGACCGTCGCCGGTCCACGGCACACCGTCGAGACCGTCACACCGACCGGCCACCACTACCGATCGACGGCGCCACCACCACCCGGCACCCCGCCCGGGGAGCACCTCGTGCCCTACGAGATCGACGACAACCTGCCGCCCGTCCCGGAGCAACTGCCGGCCGTCGGGTAGCGCTCAGCGGTAGCGGAACCCGTCCATGAACCGGCGGAAGAGACCGCCGCGTCGCGGCAGCGCGGGTGCCGGCGGAGGCGACGTCGTCCGCTGGGTGGCGATCGGCTTGTCGTAGTCGGTGCGCACGATCGCGTCGATGATCTGCTCCTCGGAGTAGTCCTCGGATCCCTCGATCACCGGGACGTAGCCGACGAGCATGCCGTTGCGCATCACCTGGGCCTCCAGCGACGCCGTGCCGTCGGAGTCCCACGTCGCCTCACGGCCGTCGGGAAGGTGGACGACGACACCGAACTGGTGCACGCCCACGCGTGCCAGATCGGCGTTCGTCCCGCGATCGCGGAGCGCGTCGACGACGCGTCGGGCCTTCATCTCCTCCATGGCGATTCGAGCGTACCCGGGGTTGCTCAGCGCCGTGCCGGGCGCGAACGCACCCGGGAGATCTGGCACGCCCCGAAGTACCTCAGACCGCCTTGAACCGGACCGGCTGCCCCGGTCGCAGCTGTGCTGCGAGACCCAGGTCTGCGGTCACCACCACGCCCACGACCGGATAACCGCCGGTCACCGGGTGGTCGACCAGGAAGAGCGTGGGCTGCCCCGACGGCGGCACCTGCAGCGCGCCGGGGACCATTCCCTCGCTGGGCAGCTCGTCCTCGCGGGCGCGTCGCAGCGGGCTGCCGAGCAGGCGCAGGCCGACCCGGTTGCTGTCCGCACTGACCTGGTACGGCGACCCCAGCAGCTCGTCGAGCGCCCCCGCGACGAACCAGTCGTGCCGGGGACCCGGCAGCATCCGCAGCACCACCTCACCCGTCGGCGGCATCGCGACCGGCGCGACGTCCAGGTTCGGCTGCCGCCTCGGCGGTGCACCGACCGGCAGCTCGGTGCCCGGGGAGAGCACGTCGGGTCCGAGGCCGGAGAGCACGTCGGTCGCGCGGGACCCCAGCACCGGAGGCACGTCGATGCCACCCCGGACGGTCAGGTAGGTGCGCAACCCGGCCGACGGGACGCCGAGCCGCAGCTCGATCCCGGCCCCGAGCCGCACCGGCCCGTTGCCGCCGACCGCGATCCCGCCAGCGGTCGCTGGACAGGGAGCGCCCGTCAGGGCGACGGTGACCTCCTCGTCGGCGCGGACCACCAGCCCACCATGGGTCACCTCGATGCCGGCGGCGCCGTCGTCGTTGCCGAGGAGGCGGTTGCCGAGCCGCAACGCGGACACGTCGGCCGCGCCCGAGGCGCTCACCCCCAGCCCGGCCAGGCCGGCGCGACCGAGGTCCTGCACCGTGGCCAGGATGCCGGTCTCGAGCACCGTGAGCGTCCTCACCGGGCCTCCCGGAACCGGACCCGGACGCCCGCCGACAGCTTGGCGGGCGGAGTGCGCGCGAGGTCCCAGACCGGTTCCAGCGCCCGACCGATCAGCTGCCAGCCTCCGGGAGACTCCCGCGGGTAGACCCCGCTGAACTCCCCGGCCAGGCCCACCGCTCCGGCCGGAACCCGCGTGCGGGGACTTTCCCGGCGGGGCACGTGCAGCCGGTCGTCGTCCCCGACCAGGTAGCCGAAGCCCGGGGCGAAGCCGCAGAAGGCCACCGTCCACTCCTGGCCGGTGTGCGCCTCGACCACTCCCCGCTCCCCCAGGCCGGTGAGCTCGCCGACCTCGGCCAGGTCCTCACCGTCGTAGCAGACGACGATCTCGGCGTGCCCGGTGTCCGGCCGGCTGCCCGAGGTGGGCCGCAGCGACCGCACCGCCGCGGCGACGGTGTCCACGTCGGTGACGCCACAGTCGAAGCGGACCAGCACCGTGCGGGCGGCCGGGACGATGTCGAGCACGCCGTCCGGTGGTGCCTCCGCCAGGGCGGCGTACGTCGCCAGCACCTCGTCGAGATCCCCGAGCTCGACCAGCAACCCGGCGTCCCCGCAGGGAAGCAGCCTCATCCAGCGCTCTTGGTGAACGGGGAGACGGCGACGCCGGCCTCCTCGAGGGCCGCGCGCACCGCACGGGCCACTTGCACGGCGCCGTCGGTGTCACCGTGCACACACAGCGACGCCGCCTCCGTGCGCACCACGCTGCCGTCGGCGGCCACCACCTCGCGCGAGGTCGCCATCCGCACGCAGCGGGCCACGATCTCCTCCACGTCGTGCAGCACCGCACCCTGCTCCCGGCGCGGGACCAACCTGCCCTCGGGGGTGTAGGCACGGTCGGCGAACGCCTCCGGCACCGTGCTCAGCCCGGCCTCCTCGGCGTACCGCAGCCAGATCGAGCCCGGCAGCCCCAGCACGGGCAGCGTCGAGTCGTAGCGGACGACAGCCTCGACCACCGCCACCGCCTGCTCCTCGTGGTGCACGATCGCGTTGTAGAGCGCGCCGTGCGGCTTGACGTAGGCGACCGACGTGCCGGCAACGCGGGCGAACGCCTCCAGCGCGCCGATCTGGTAGAGCACGTCGTTGGTGAGGTCCTCGGCAGGCATGTCGATGAAGCGGCGGCCGAAGCCGGCCAGGTCGCGGTAGCCGACCTGGGCCCCGATCGCGACGCCCCGCTCGGCAGCCATCTCGCAGACCCGTCGCAGCACGCTCGGGTCTCCGGCATGGAAGCCGCACGCGACGTTGGCGCTGCTCACCACCTCGAGCAGGGCCTCGTCGTCGCCGAGGCTCCAGCGCCCGAAGCCCTCGGCGAGGTCGGCATTGAGGTCGATCTGCATGCCCACGCTCCACTGGTCGGCGATCGCGCTCCGCGGGTACCAGCCTAGAGAGGGTCAGCCCCCCGGCGCGACGGTGCCGTCGCTGCGCGAGCCATCAGGGCTGCGATGCCGGCACCGGCCACCACGACCCCGGCCCGCACCGCGCGCCTGCCCGCGCCTGCGGAGGGCCGGGACAGGTACGCCTCACCCTCGGGCTTCTCGTCCGGGACCGCCGCGCGCTGCGCCATGCGGATGACCTGGCCGAGGTGCAGGGCCCGGCGGTCGGTCTCGTCCTGGATCTGGGTCTTGCAGGAGAACCCGTTGGCGACGATCACCGCCTCCTCCGAGGCGTCGCGTACGGCGGGCAGCAGGGCCTGCTCGCCGCAGTCGACCGAGATCTGGTACTTGCCCTTCTCGAACCCCCAGGAGCCGGCCACACCGCAGCACCCGCCCTTGAGGGGCTCGACGTCGAGGCCCATCCGCTGCAGCACTGCCTGCTCGGAGTCG
>DATDNR010000008.1:0-8111 GCA_036518175.1 Marmoricola sp. | reverse complement strand
ACTGGCCGAGGACACCGGGATCTCGTTGTGAGTCGCGACGCCGAGAAGAGGAATGGTTGCACAAACAGAAGCGGCCCTCACAGTCACTGTGAGGGCCACTCCATCTTGTAGCGGGGGCAGGATTTGAACCTGCGACCTCTGGGTTATGAGCCCAGCGAGCTACCGAACTGCTCCACCCCGCGTCGCTGAGAAGTAGCCTACGCGACCGCTTCCGGCAGTCCAAATCCGCCGCTTGTGGGGTGGCTCACCGGGAGCCGCTGCCACCGCCCTGCTGCGAGCTCTTCGGCTGCTGGCCCTGCTTCTGCTGCGCCGACTTCTCCGCCTGCTGACCCTGGGAGACCGCCTGCCGCACCAGTGCCTGCCCCTGGTTGACCAGGCTGGCGTAGCCCTGCAGGTCGCCGGACTTCAGCGCCCGGTCCGCCGCCCGGAACTTCTGGTCGGCCTGCTGCAGGAGCTTCAGCGCCTCGGTCGGCAGCGGGGTGCCGGTGCTGCCCTGCTGGCCCGTGCTGCCGCTGGTGGGGCCTTGTCCCGAAGTGGTGCCAGCGCCGCCCATCCCCGGAAGGCTGCCGAGGGCGGCCTCGAGCGTCTTGCCGATCCCGACCTGGTTGCCGAAGGAGACCAGCACGAACCGGAGCACGGGATAGTTCCCGGCACCACCCTCGCGGATGGTGTAGAGCGGCTCGACGTACAGGAGTCCGCCGCCGACGGGCAGCGTGAGCAGGTTGCCGTAGCGGACCGAGGCGCCGGACCGCTTGAAGGCCAGGAGCTGGTCGGCGACCTTCGGGTCGTTGGCGAAGTTGTTGGCGATCTGCGAGGGCCCCGGCACGGTGGTGTTGTCGGGCAGCCGCAGCACCTGGATCTTGCCGTAGGTGGCGGGGTTCGCGGCGTCGGCGCCGATGGAGATGAACGACGCCAGGTTCTGCTTGTCGTGGGGCACGTAGACGCTGGTGAGGGAGAAGACCGGCTTGCTCCCGGGCGCCTGCGAGACCGTCAGCCGGTAGGGCGGTTGCTTGCGGCTCGGCACGGTCGGGTCCTGCGGCACGTCCCACTGGTCGGTCGCGGCGTAGAACGTCTTCGGGTCGATCACGTGGTAGCGGGCCAGCATCTCGCGCTGCACCTTGAACATGTCCTCGGGGTAGCGCATGTGCGCGAGCAGCTCCGGCGGGATGTCCTTGCGCGGCTTGACCACGTTGGGGAAGGCGCTCTCCCAGGTCCTGAGGATCGGGTCGGACCTGTCCCAGGCGTAGAGCGTGACCCTGCCGGAGTAGGCGTCGACGACGGCCTTCACGGCGTTGCGCATGTAGTTGATCTGGTCGCTGGGCAGCGTCGCGTACGCCGTGCGCGGGTTCAGCGCGTCGGAGGTCATCTCGCTGAGCGACCGCTTCTCCGACAGCGGGTAGCGATCGGTCGTGGTGTAGCCGTCGAGGATCCACACCACCCGGCCGTCGACGACCGAGGGCAGCGCGTCACTGTCGACGGTGAGCCAGGGCGCCACCTCCTGCACCCGCTGCCGCGGCGAGCGGTCGTAGAGGATCTGCGAGTCCGGGTGCACCCGCGAGGAGAGCAGGATGTTGGAGTCGCCGAACTTGGTCGCGTAGAGCAGCTTGTGCCACAGGCTGCCGATCGGGACGCCGGACGTGCCGCGGAAGGTGGTCATCCGGGACTGGCCCGGCTGTCCGTTGCCCTGCGGGATGTCGAGCTCGACGTTCGGTCCGCCCGGCGCCTTGCCGACGATGGAGTACTGCGGGCTGTGCTCGCCGAAGTAGATCTGCGGCCGGTAGTTGCCCAGCTGCCCCACCGGCGGCACGTTCTTCTCCGCCCACACCGGCTTGCCGTCGTTGACGACCGGCTGGTCGTTGGCGTTGCGCTGGTTGCCGTACGCCGCGATCATCCCGTAGCCGTGCGTGTAGACGGTGTGCTCGTTCGCCCAGTTCTTCGAGGAGTCCGGCAGGCCCTCCAGCGCGATCTCGCGGGCGGCGACCACCATGTCGCGCTCGCGACCCTTGACGCGGTACCGGTCCACGTCGAGCACGCTCGGGACGCTGTAGTAGCCGCGCACCTGCTGCAGCTGCTGGAAGGTCTCCGACTCCAGCATCGGGTCGACCAGGCGGATGCCGGGCAGCGACGCCGCGTCGGCCTTGAGCTGTGTCGGGGAGACGTTCGTGCGGGCGTCGTACTCGGTCACCTTGGTGCCGGAGAGGTCGAAGGCCTGCCGCGTCGCCACGATGTTGTTGGCGATGAACGGCGCCTCCTTGTCCGGCTCGTCGGGGTGCACCTGGAACTTCTGCACGATGGCCGGCCAGATCATCCCGAGCAGCACCGCCGAGAGCACGAACAGCGCCAGGCCGACCCCGGGCAGCAGCCAGGTACGGCGGAACACGTTGGCGAAGAACAGCAGGGCGCAGATGACCGCGATCGCCATCAGGATGTTCTTCGACGGCAGCACGGCGTGGTCGCGGGTGTAGGTCATCCCGGTGATCAGCGACCCGGTCTGCGAGGTCAGGTCGAACCGGTCGAGGTAGTAGTCGGCCCCCTTGAGGAGCACGAAGAGGCCGAGCAGCACCGAGACCTGCACCTGCGCCGCCCCGGTGAGCTTGTCGCCGGGTGTCTGCAGCCGGATGCCGCCGTAGAGGTAGTGGACGATCGCGGCGGCGATCAGCCCCAGCACCACCGCGGTCATCCCGAAGTCGACCAGGTAGTGCAGCCACGGCAGCGAGAAGACGTAGAAGCCGATGTCCTTGTGGAAGTAGGGATCCGCCCGGCCGAAGGACTGCCGGTTGGTCCACATCAGGAAGTCACGCCACTGCCCGGCACCGGACGCGCCGGCGAAGATGCCGATCACCAGGCTGGTCGCGATCAGCAGGATCCGCCGGATCGGGGTGATCACCTCGCGGTAGCGGTCCAGGCCCACCTGCTCGGGCGAGTTCGGCCGGAAGATCGGCCGGAGCCGGTAGGCCAGCAACAGGTTCGCGCCGACGACGAGCGCCATCAGCAGGCCGAAGACCAGGAACAGCGTGATCCGCGTCCAGATCAGCTTGGTGAACACGCTGCCGAAGCCGAGGGAGTCGAACCAGAGCCGGTCGGTCCAGAAGCCGGTGAAGATCGAGAAGCCGATCAGCAGCGCGACCAGCACCACCACGGTCAGGATGATCGGCCGGCGGCGATGGCGTCGTACCGTCACCGGACCGCGCCGCCGCGGCTGCTCCTCGGGCTCGTCGAAGAAGTCACTCATGTCGCGTCCGGCTCCAGCGTGGCGATCAGCAGGTCGAGCAGCGGCGGCACGAGGTCAGGAGCACCGAGCACCGAGTCGTCCTGGTCGTGCGAACGCAGCCGCAGCGCGCAGAAGGTCTCCCCGCCCCGGGTGGCGGCAGCGACGATGCGCACCTCCTGCCGATCGGGATGGTGAGCGGCGAACTCGGCCGCCTCGGTGCGGTCGTCGGGGATCTCCTGGTCGGCGCCGGGCGGCAGCACCAGCCGCTCCACGACCGCTGCGCAGCCGGCGACCTCGGCCGGCCACTCGATCTGCTGCAGCACGTCCTCGAGCTCCTGCCCCGGCGGCAGGGCGTCCTGCTCCACCGGGGTGAGGCCCTCGGCGGCGGGGTCGAGGCCGAGCGCCTCGGCGAGCCCGGGCTCACGGCGGACCAGCTCGGCGGTCTCCACCAGCGCGAAGATCTGGGCGGGCTGGTCCCAGCCGCTGCGCGCGGCGTGCAGCTCCAGCTCGCGCACCGCCTCGGCGAGCGCGGTCATCGCGTGCACCTCGGCAACCTGGCCTGCGGATCGGCCGCCCAGGCCTTCACGTCGGCGAGCGCATCGCTGAACCTCGACACCTTCACAAGACGGATCTTCTCAGGGTCGTAGGCCGCACCCAACGCTTCGGCGCAGTTCTTTGCCGGAACGAGGAAGAGATGGGCGCCGTCGTGCTGGGCGCCGACGATCTTCTGCTGGATGCCACCGATCTCCCCGACGGCACCGTCGGGCGAGATCTCCCCGGTGCCGGCGACCACCTTGCCGTGGGTCAGCGAGCCGGGCGTGAGGATGTCGTAGATCGACAGCGAGAACATCAGCCCCGCGCTCGGTCCGCCGATGTTGGGCGAGATGTGCACCCCGACGTGGAAGGGGAAGTCGTACGACGGCGCCACCAGCACCCGGATCGCCGACTTCGTCCCCTTCTGGGTGGAACGCACCGTGGTGATCGCGACGGTCCGTGTCCGGTGGCCGCGGCGGATCTCGAGACGGACGACGCTTCCGGGCTGCCGTGGGCCGATCCGAGCGATCAGCTGCCGGGTCGAGTGCACCCGGTGGCCGTCCACGGCGAGCACCAGGTCGCCCTTGCGCAGCTTGCCCGCCGAGGGCCCCTTGGCCTCCACGCCGGCGATCTTGACCGCGTTGTCGAAGGGGATGTGCAGCGCTCGCAGGGCGTTCGCCACGGCGGCGTCCTGCGAGCTGACCATCTCCTCGGTCGACTGCTGCTGCACCGACCGCTGGGTGTCGCTGGGCGCGTAGACGGCGGTGTAGGGGTAGACCGCGCGGGTGGGGTCCGCCCAGGCCCGCACCACCGCGAGCATGTTGACGTTGTCGCCCGGCCCGGTCGGGGAGACCGTGACCATCCTCAGGCCCCCCTTGTCGCGGTAGACCCGGTGACCACTGACCTGCAGGATCGGCTTGCCGTCGAAGTGACCCAGCACGTTGATCGTCGGACCCGGCGAGAAGACGACGTAGCCGCTGCGGACCTGCGTCCCGGCGAACCACAGCCCGACCAGCAGCACCACGGCCAGGATGCTGGCGATCGACCGTCGACTCATGGAGCCACCCTCTCAAACGGGTGGCAGCCTGCGATCAGGCGGACCGGCGCGAGGGACGTACGGCGATGCCGGTGCTGCGGTCCACCCGACGGGGCCGGACATGACCGGCGCCCGGGTGCTCCCGCATGATCGCCTCGGCGAACCGCTGCTGCTGCCGGCGCCGCGCCTCCTCGGAGAGCTCGTGGCGCTCCGGGCGCTCGCGACCGACCCAGCTCACGAACAGCATCGCGAGCACGGTCACCACCGCGGGAGGCGCCAACCACCACAGGATCTCCACGGCCCCATGATGCGGCACGGACCGGCGGCAGCGACGCCGGACACGCCCCTCTCAGTGAAGGTTCAGGGGGCGTTGACCCACTCGTCGTCGCCCTCGGCGAACACCTGGTGCTTCCACACCGGCACCCGCTGCTTGAGGCGGTCGATGAGCGCGCGGGAGGCGTCGTACGCCTGGCCGCGGTGCTTGGCCGACGCCGCCACGAGCACCGCGAGGTCGCCGATCTCGAGGTGCCCGGTGCGATGCACGGCGGCGAGGGCGACCACGTCGAACTCGGCGGCGACCTCCTCGGCGACCTCGCGCAGCCGGTCGAGCGCGGTCGGGTGGGCGGTGTAGTCCAGGAACCGCACCTCGCGCTGGTGGTCCTCCTCGCGCACCGCCCCGAGGAAGAGGTTCACGCCACCGGCGGCGGGATCGGCGACCGCCTCGAGCACCTCGGCGACCTCCAGCGGGGTCTCGCGCAGGTCGAGCAACCGGATGGCACCGGCGCTGCCGCGCGTCGGTGGGGCGCTGGAGGTCACGGGGCAGAGCCTACGACGAGGCCCGCGCGGGGGCAGGCACGTTGGGCCGCGACCGCTAATTTGGACCCATGAGCGACGACCCGGCCGACCGACCGGACGACAACCCCTTCAAGGGCACTCCGTTCGAGCAGATCTTCAACGCCTTCGGCGGCGCGGCCGGGGGCTCGGGTGCCGCGGGGATGCCCTTCGACCTCTCCGGGCTGATGGGCCAGATGCAGGCGATGATGGCGCCGTACGACGGCCCCGTGAACTGGACCCTCGCCACCGACATCGCCCGGCGCACCTCCGCCGAGAAGCCCGACCCGAGCCCCGACCGCCGCGACCGCGACCGCGTCGCCGACGCGCTCCGGCTCGCCGACCACTGGCTTGACAGCGCCACCGTGCTGCCCTCGGGGGTCAGCACCACGGCCGCGTGGAGCCGGGCGGACTGGATCGAGCAGACCACCGAGGTGTGGCGGGTGCTCGTCGAGCCGGTGGCCGAGCACGTGGTCTCCGCGATGGGCAACGCGATGCCCGAGGAGGCCCGCGCCATGGCCGGTCCGCTGCTCGGCATCCTGGGCAAGGCCGGTGGAGCGATGTTCGGCAGCCAGGTCGGCCAGGCGCTGGGCAACCTGGCCGGTGAGGTGCTCAGCGCCTCCGACATCGGGCTGCCGCTCGGGCCGGAGGGCAAGGCCGCGCTGGTGCTGCGCAACGTCGAGGAGTTCGCCGAGGGTCTCGACGTCTCCGATGACGACGTGGTGCTCTACCTCGCCCTGCGCGAGGCCGCGCACCAGCGGCTCTTCGCGCACGTGCCCTGGCTGCGCCAGCACCTGATCTCCGCGGTCGAGGACTTCGGCCGGGGCGTGACCATCGACGTCTCCGGCATCGAGCAGGCGATGGGCCAGATCGACCCGACCAACCCGCAGGCGCTGCAGGAGGCGCTCGAGGGCGGACTCTTCGAGCCGCAGCACACCGAGACCCAGAAGGCGGCGCTGCAGCGGCTGGAGACCACGCTCGCGCTCGTCGAGGGCTGGGTCGACGAGGTGGTCGGACAGGCGACCGCCGAGCGGATGCCGGCGGCCGGCAAGCTGCAGGAGGCGATCCGGCGCCGTCGTGCGGCCGGGGGGCCCGCCGAACAGACATTCGCGGCACTGGTCGGCCTCGAGCTGCGGCCGCGGCGGCTGCGGGACGCCTCGACGCTGTGGGGCTCGCTGCGCTCCCGGCAGGGCCAGGAGGGACGCGACGCGGTCTGGGCGCACCCCGACCTGCTGCCGACCGCGGCTGACCTCGACGACCCGCTGGGCTTCCGCGAGGACATGCCCGAGCCCGACGCCCTGATGGGCGAGGCGTTCGACCAGGCGCTGGAGGAGCTGCTGCGCTCCCAGGGCCAGGGCAACGAGGGCGACGAGGGCGACGAGGGCCGCGGGGACGCCGGCGGCCCGACCGGCCCCGCGGAGTGAGGGCCGCGACCGACGCGGAGCTGCACGCCGACGCCCTCGCGGTGCTCGAGGGCTGGCCCGCGCCGGGCGGTGAGCAGGAGCAGCTGCGCCGGGCGTACGTCGAGCTCCTCACCGCCCGTCCGGACGCCTGCGCCCGCTCGTGCCTCCCCGCTCACCTGACCGCAGGCGCCCTGGTGATCAGCGACGACGGGACCCAGGTGCTGCTGAACCTGCACCGCAAGGCCCGTCGCTGGTTCCACTTCGGCGGCCACCTGGAGGCCGGTGACGCCACATTGGCCGGTGCCGCGCTGCGCGAGGCGACCGAGGAGTCCGGCGTACCCGACCTCGAGCTGGACCCGGCGCCGCTGCACCTGTCCCGGCACGGCGTCGCCTTCTGCGACCCCCGCGGCCCGGTGGACCACTGCGACGTCCGCTTCCTGGCCCGGGTGCCGGCGGGCACGCCGGCGGTGGTCAGCGACGAGTCACTCGACGTGCGCTGGTGGCCGGTCGACGCCCTGCCCACCGAGGAGCCGGACATGGTGGGGCTGGTGGCGCTGGCGCGGGGTCGGTTTCCCAGGTGAGGAACCCAAACTGCCTCTTCGCCCAGGTTGCGCGCTGTGCGATGAGGCAGTTTCCCAAGTGAGGTTGGGTTCGATGCACCAGGCGCGGGGTCGGTTTCCCAGGTGAGGAACCCAAACTGCCTCTGCACCGAGGTCGCGCGCTGTGTGGAAGAGGCAGTTTCCCAGGTGAACCTGGGAAACCGGACGCCTCAGATCTCCTCCAGCTCCAGGCTGGCCGCCTGGGCGACCCCCTCGAGGTAGCCCTTCGCCCGCTCCGCGCGGGGGTACTGGTCGACCAGCGCCCAGAACCGGTCGTTGTGCCCCGGCTCGAGCAGGTGCGCGAGCTCGTGGAGCAGCACGTAGTCGACCACCCAGCCGGGCATCTGCTGCAGCCGGTCGCACAGCCGGATCGACCCGTCGGCGGTGGTGCACGAGCCCCAGCGGGTGGTCATGTTGCCCACCCAGCGCACGGAGCTGGGCACCGCCCGGCCGCCCAGGTGCTCCCGGCTCAGCTCGCGGGCCCGGCGCATCAGCTG
>DATDNR010000007.1:0-67357 GCA_036518175.1 Marmoricola sp. | reverse complement strand
GGCCGCTGCGCCGCGTCGGGGCGGAGTTCCACGCCGCGGCCGAGGGCACCGCGACGTTCGAGCGGATCCACGAGCTGACCACCGCGGCGGGCCCCGCACCGCTCCCCAGCACCGCCGGCGCTCCTCCGGGATCCGCCTCGGGCACCGTTGCGCCGGGACCGCCGCAGATCGTGCTGACCGGCCTCACCCTGGGGTACGGCGACGCGCCCGCGGTCGTCCGCCACCTCGACGCCACCATCCCCGGCCCGGGGCTGACCGCGATCGTCGGGCCCTCCGGGTGCGGCAAGTCAACCCTCCTGGCGGCCCTGGTCGGCGAGCTGACCCCCCGGGGCGGTGCGCTGCTCGCCGACGGCCGGCCGGTCGACCCGGCGGCCTGGCGACGACACGTCGCCTTCGTGCCCCAGCGCCCCTGGCTCACCCGCGACACGGTGGCCGCCAACGTGCGCATCGGCCTCCCGGACGCCCACGACACCTCCGCCGGCGCCCATGGCGGTGGCTCCGACGCTGATGGCGCCGTCTGGCAGGCGCTCGACGCGGTGGCGCTGCGCGAGGTCGTCGCTGCTCTGCCGGATGGCATCGAGACCGTGCTGGGCGAGGACGGTGCCGGCCTCTCCGCGGGGCAGCTGGCCCGGCTCGCGCTCGCCCGCGTGCTGGTCTCCGACCGCCCGGTGGTGGTGCTGGACGAGCCGACCGCGCACCTCGACGCCGAGACCGAGGCGGTGCTGCTCGAGACGCTGCGGGCGTTGGCCCGCAGCCGCACCGTCGTGGTGGTGGCCCACCGCCGGGCGGTCGTCGCCGCCGCGGACCACGTCATCCGGATGGACGCGCCCGCCCCGGGGGCGCGCCCCCGCGCCCAGCAGCCGTCCCCCATCGCGACCGACACCGCGCCACCGCCCCCGGCTCCTCCCGAGCCCGGCGAGCAGCCGGTGCCCGCGCGCTGGAGGCAGCTGCTCGGGCCGGCGCTGGCGGTGCTCGCCTCCGCCTCCGGGGTCGCGCTGACGGCCACCGCCGGGTGGCTGATCGTGCGGGCCTCCGAGCACCCCCCGGTGCTGGTGCTCATGGTGGCCATCATCGGGGTGCGCACCTTCGGGCTGGCCCGGCCCGCGCTCCGCTACGCCGAGCGGCTGGTCTCCCACGACGACGCGCTCGCCGAGCTCGCCGAGCGCCGCGCGGCCGTGTACGACGCGCTGGTGCCGCTCGCGCCGGGCCGCCTGGGCCGGCACGGTGAGCTGCTCGGCTCCGTGGTCGACGACGTCGACGCGCTGGTCGACCGCCGGCTCCGGGTGCGGCTGCCGCTGGTGACCTGGGCCGGCGTGCTGGCGCTCGCGACGACCACCGCGCTGCTCCTCGCCCCTCCCGCCGCGGCGGTGATCGCGCTCACCGGACTGGCGGGCGGCTCGGCCGCCTGGGGCTGCGGGTGGTGGGCCGCACGACGGCACGAGTCGTCGTACGTCGGGGCCCGGGCGGACCTGGCCAGCACCGTGCTGCCGTGCATCACCGGCGCCCGCCAGCTGGTGCTGTGGCAGCGTGAGGGCGCGGCGGCCGCGGAGGTGGCGCGGGTCAGCGACCGGACGGCCGCGGCCGCGACGGCGTCGGCGCGGGGCAACGCGACCGGCCGGGCCCTGGCCCTGGTGGCCGCGGGCGCGGGCCTGGTCGCCGTCGCTGCTGCCGCCGGCACCACGGCGGCGCTGTCCGCGCCGATGGCCGCGCTGCTGGTGCTGCTCCCCCTCGCGCTCGCCGACGTCACCGTGCCGCTCGCCGACGCAGGCACCCTCTCGGTGCGCTGCAGCGCCGCCCTGCACCGGCTCGACGCGTTGGCGAGGACCCCGCCGGCGGTCGTCGAGCCCGCCGTTCCGAGCCCGCTCGACACCCCCGACCGGCGGCTGGCGCTCGAACGCGTCACCACAGGCTGGGACCGGCGCCCGGTGCTGCACGACCTGAGCATGGTGCTGCCTGCCGGGGCCCGGATCGGGGTGGTGGGACCGTCGGGCTGCGGCAAGTCGACGCTGGCAGCCCTGATGCTGCGGTTCCTGGCACCCCAGCGGGGGCGCGTGCTGCTCGGCGGCGTCGACGCCGCGGAGCTGGGAGGGCACGCGCTGCGGCAGCGGGTCGCGCTGGTGCCCGACGACCCCTATCTGTTCGGCTCGACGGTGCGGGAGAACCTCCGCCTGGCCCGGCCCGACGCCGACGACGAGCAGATCACCGGCGCCCTCGCGACGGCCGGCCTCCGGCCCTGGCTGGACGCACTCCCCCGAGGGCTGGACACCATGCTCGGCGACGGGCACGCCTCGGTCTCCGGGGGCGAGCGCGCCCGGCTCGGCATCGCCCGGGCGCTGCTCGCCGACCCGGACGTGCTGGTGCTCGACGAGCCCACCGCGCACCTCGACACCGGCACGGCGCAGCAGGTGACCGACGACCTCCTCGCCGCCTCGGACGGTCGCAGCCTGCTGTGGATCACCCACGGGCGGGTCGGCCTGGACCGGATGGACGCCGTGGCCTCGCTGTCAGGCGCCGACCCGCTGTCGGCGAACGCCGTACGCCGCGAGGAGGCGGGTCAGGTGCTCGCGAGAACCGGCATCGAGCCCGTCGACGAGCCAGTGCACGTCGCGCCCGGCCCGCGCGACCGCCGCGGGACCGACCCAGTCCCCGGTGCGCGCGAGCACGCCGCCGAGCCGGACGACCGCCGAGAGCAGGCGACGGCGCTCGGCCGGGTCACCTCGGTCGCGGAAGCGGAGGGCGGCCTCGGCCAGCTCGGCGAGCGGCGGGCGTAGCTCCGGCTCCTCCGCGCGGAGCAGGCCGGCCAGCCAGTCGAGGTGCCGCACCAGCGCGCGCCGACGGTCGCGGGGCACGAAGGCCGAGGTGGACAGGAGCAGCCGCGCACGGCCGAGGTCGCGGCGAACTGCCCGCTGGACGAGGCGTTCGGCGTCGTTGCTCATGCCGACAGGAGCGGGCAACGACGCGGGTGATACCTCAGGCCTCGAGCACCACCGGGATGATCATCGGCCGCCGGCGGTGCGTGCTGGAGACCCAGCGCCCGATCGTGCGGCGGATGCTCTGCTGCAGCTGGTAGCGGTCGTCGACCCCGTCGGCCACCGCTGCGTCGATGGCGTCCATGATCGGCTGCTTGATCTCCTCGAACGTCGAGTCGTCCTCGGCGAAGCCGCGCGCGTGGATCTCCGGGCCGCTGAGCACCTTGCCCGTCTGGGAGTCGACCACCACGATCACCGAGATGAAGCCCTCCTCGCCGAGGATCCGCCGGTCCTTCAGCGAGCCCTCGGTGACGTCGCCGATCGAGCTGCCGTCGACGAAGACGTAGCCGCAGTCGACCTTGCCGGTGATGCTCGCGACCCCGTCGACGAGGTCGACCACCACGCCGTCCTCGGCGACCACGACCCGGTCCGCCGGCACCCCGGTCCTGCGGGCCAGCTCGGCGTTGGCGTGCATGTGCCGGACCTCGCCGTGCACCGGCATCACGTTGCGCGGCCTGACGATGTTGTAGGCGTAGAGGAGCTCCCCGGCGCTCGCGTGCCCGGAGACGTGCACCAGCGCGTTGCCGCGGTGGACGACGTCGGCGCCGTGGCGCACCAGCCCGTTGATCACCCGGTAGACGGCGTTCTCGTTGCCGGGGATCAGCGACGAGGCCAGGATCACCGTGTCGCCGTGCTCGAGCTGCACGAAGCTGTGGTTGTGCTGGGCGATCCGGCTCAGCGCCGAGAGCGGCTCGCCCTGTGAGCCGGTGGAGATCAGCACCACCTGCTCCGGTGGCATGTCGAGCAGCGCCTTGGCGTCGACGAGCAGGCCCGGCGGGACGTCGAGGTAGCCGAGGTCGCGGGCGATGCCCATGTTGCGCACCATCGACCGGCCGACGTAGGCGACCTTGCGGCCGTGCCGGGCGGCGGCGTCCATCACCTGCTGGACGCGATGCACGTGGGAGGCGAAGCAGGCGACGATGATCCGCTTGCGGCTGTTGTGGAAGACCCGGTCGAGCACCGGGGCGATGTCCTGCTCGGAGGTGGTGAAGCCGGGGACCTCGGCGTTCGTCGAGTCGACCAGGAAGAGGTCGACGCCCTCCTCTCCCAGCCGCGAGAACGCGCGCAGGTCGGTGATCCGGCCGTCGAGCGGCAGCTGGTCCATCTTGAAGTCACCGGTGTGCAGCACCATCCCGGCACCGGTGCGGATCGCCACCGCCAGCGCGTCGGGGATGGAGTGGTTGACCGCGAGGAACTCCAGGCCGAAGGGGCCGAAGCCGAGCCGGTCGCCCTCCTTGACGATGTGCTGCACCGGGTCCTTGATGCGGTGCTCCCGGAGCTTGGAGCCGACCAGGGCGAGCGTCAGCTGGGAGCCGACCAGGGGGATGTCCGGGCGTTCGCGTAGCAGGAACGGCACGGCGCCGATGTGGTCCTCGTGGCCGTGGGTCAGCACCAGCGCGTCGACCTTGCCGAGGCGGTCACGGATCGAGTCGAAGTCGGGGAGGATCAGGTCGACGCCCGGATGGGTCTCCTCGGGGAAGAGCACCCCGCAGTCGACGATCAGCAGGCGGCCGTCGTACTCGAGGACGGTCATGTTGCGCCCGACCTCGCCGAGGCCGCCGAGCGCGACGACGCGGAGACCTCCCTTCGGCAGCGGTGGTGGCGCGGTGAGTTCAGGGTGTGGGTGGCTCACGGGGGCTGGGTGGTCCTGTCGGCAGGGGGCGGGTGGTCAGATCAGCTGGGCGGAGACGAGGCCTTCGCGCAGCGCGGCCAGCTCGGTCTCGTCGAGCTCGACCAGGGGCAGGCGCACGCGGCGGTTGTCCAGCACACCGGCGAGCTGGAGGGCGGCCTTCGCGGAGGTGCCGCCGTAGTTGGCCGCGCCCATGATCGCGCGGACGGCCGGCAGCAGGCAGTGGTAGATCTCCTGCGCGCGCCGCAGGTCGCCCTCGTCGACGGCGGCCACGAGCGCTGCGTGCTGGTCGCCGGCCACGTGCCCGACGACCGAGATGATCCCGCAGGCGCCGTGGGCGAGCCAGGCGAGGTTGCCGGCGTCGTCACCGGAGTAGACGGAGAGGCCGAGCTCCCGCATCAGCCGGACACCCTGCGGCAGGTCACCGACCGCCTCCTTGACGGCCACGACGTTCTCGAGCGCGGCGGCCCGCTGGTAGGTCTCCCACCCGATCCGCAGTCCGGTGCGGCCCGGCACGTCGTACAGCAGCACGGGCAGGTCCGTCGCCGCCGCGACCGTGCGGAAGTGCTCGAGCACGCCGCGCTGGGAGGGCTTGGAGTAGTACGGCGTCACCACCATCACGGCGTCGGCGCCGAGCTTGGTGGCCTGCTCGGTGAGCTCCAGCGAGTGCGCCGTGCTGTTGGTGCCGACACCGGCCACCACCTTGATCCGGTCACCCACGGCCTCGATCACCGCACGCAGCAGGTCGCCGTCCTCCGCGACCGTGGTGGTCGGCGACTCCCCGGTCGTGCCGGACAGCACCACGCCGTCGTGTCCGTGGTCGGCGAGGTGGGTGGCCACGGCCTGGGCCGCGTCGAGGTCGACCGCACCGTCACTGCTGAACGGGGTGACCATCGCGGTCAGGACGCGCCCGAAGGGTGCCGGGGGAAGGTTCATGCCACCAGATTAGTGGTGGCAGCGCCGAAGTGCCGTGGTGGAATGCCGCCATGCCGGATCCGACGCCTGCCGACCCCTCCGCCGCCCTCTCCCCCGACAACCCGTTCGCCCGCCCGTCCGGGCTGCCGTACGCCCTCCCGCCCTTCGCCGACATCCGGCTCGAGCACTACCGGCCTGCGTTCGAGGCCGGCACCGCGGAGCAGCGGGCCGAGGTCGCCGCGATCGTCGCCGACCCCGCCGAGCCGGACTTCGAGAACACCGTGGTCGCCCTGGAGCGCAGCGGACGACTGCTGGGCCGGGTGGCGCGGACCTTCTTCAACCTGGTGTCCTCCGACGGCACCACCGAGATGCTGGCGCTGGAGGAGGAGCTGGCGCCGGCGTACGCCGCCCACCGCGACGCGATCCTCCTCGACCCCGGCCTGTTCGCCCGCGTCGACGCGGTGCACGCCCGGCGCCACGACCGCGGCCTGACCGGCGAGCAGCTGATGCTCGTCGAGCGCTACCACAAGGACTTCACGCTCGCCGGCGCCGCGCTCGACGAGCCCGGGCGCGCCCGGCTGCGCGAGCTGAACCAGCGGATCGCGGCCCTCGGCGTGCGGTTCACCGGCAACCTGGTCAAGGACACCGAGGAGCGCGCGCTGGTGCTCGACGCGGTGGAGCAGCTCGCCGGGGCCGGTGAGGACGCCGTGGCCGCTGCCGCCGCGGCCGCCGAGGGGCGCGGCCTGCCGGGCAGGTACGTCGTGACGCTCGTGCTGCCGACCAACCAGCCGCTGCTCGCGTCGCTGACCGACCGCGAGGTGCGGCGTCGGCTGTTCGAGGCGTCGGTGGGCCGCGCGACCAGCGGTGAGCGCGACAACCGGCCGGTCGCCCGCGAGCTGGCGATGCTGCGCGCGGAGGCCGCGGAGCTCCTCGGCTTCGCCACCCACGCCGACCAGGTCGCCGCCGACCAGACCGCGGGCACCGTGTCCGCCGTGGACGCGATGCTCGAGCAGCTGGTCGGCCCGGCGATGGGCAACCTCGCTGCCGAGCAGGCGCAGCTCGAGGCCCTCGCTGCCGCGGACGGTGTCGAGCTTGCACCCTGGGACTGGGCCTACTACGCCGCCCGGGTCGCGCGCGAGCGCTACCGCGTGGACGGCACCGCGCTGCGGCCGTGGTTCGAGCTGGACCGGGTGCTGCACGACGGCGTCTTCCATGCCGCCAACCTGCTCTACGGCATCACCTTCCGCCCCCGTGAGGACCTCCACGCCTATCACCCGGACGTGCGGGTCTGGGAGGTGCTGGAGGCGGACGGGACGCCGATCGGGCTCTACCTCGGCGACTACTTCGCCCGCGACACCAAGCGGGGTGGGGCGTGGATGACCTGCTTCGTCGAGCAGGACCACCTCTTCGGCGACCGTCCGGTGGTGGTCAACTGCCTGAACATCCCGCAGCCGCCCGCCGGGTCGCCGGCCCTGCTCACCCTCGACGAGGTCGACACCCTCTTCCACGAGTTCGGGCACACCCTGCACGGGCTGTTCTCCGACGTCACCTATCCACGGATCGCGAGCACCAACGTGCCCCGCGACTTCGTGGAGTTCCCCAGCCAGGTCAACGAGATGTGGGCGATGTGGCCGGAGATCCTCGAGCGCTACGCCGTCCACCACGTGACCGGCGAGCCGCTCCCCGACGACCAGGTGCAGGCGATCAAGGACGCCGAGCTGTGGGGCCAGGGCTTCGCGACCGCGGAGTCGCTGGGCGCCGTCCTGCTCGACCAGGCGTGGCACCGCCTGACCACCGCCGACGACGTGCCCGACCCGGTCGCCTTCGAGGCGGCTGCGCTGGAGAAGGCCGGTGTCGCGTCCGCGCTGGTGCCGCCGCGTTACCGGACCAGCTACTTCGCCCACGTGTTCAGCGGCAACGACGGGTACTCCGCCGGCTACTACTCCTACCTGTGGTCGGAGGTGCTCGACGCCGACACCGTCGAGTGGTTCCGGCGCAACGGAGGGCCGACGCGGGAGAACGGTGAGGCCTTCCGTCGCAAGCTGCTTGCCGTCGGCGGGTCCACCGACCCGGTCGGGGCGTTCGAGTCGGTGGTCGGCCACGCTCCGGACATCGCACCGCTGCTGAAGCGGCGAGGACTCGACCGCGGCTGAGGCACTACCGTCGATCGTGTGCAGCGGCTGACGATCATCTCCGACACCCACCTGCCCAGGCGCGCCCGCGACCTGCCCCCGCAGGTGTGGCAGGCCGTGGAGCGGGCCGACCTGGTGGTGCACGCCGGCGACTGGGTGGACGTGGGGCTGCTCGACGAGCTGGAGCGGCGCTGCTCCGCGCTGGTCGGGGTGCACGGCAACAACGACGGCGCCGAGCTGCGTCGCCGTCTCCCCGAGGTCGCGCGCACGACGGTCGAGGGCCTCCGCCTCGCCGTCGTCCACGAGACCGGGCCGGCGAAGGGCCGCGAGCAGCGCTGCGCCGACCGTTTCGCGGACACCGACGTGCTGGTCTTCGGGCACAGCCACATCCCCTGGGACAGCACCGCACCGACCGGCCTGCGGCTGCTGAACCCGGGATCCCCCACGGACCGGCGACGGCAGCCGCACTGCACCTACCTGACCGCGGTCGCCGCTGACGGGCGCCTGACGGACGTGACGCTGCACGAGCTCTGAGCGTCGCGTGGCCCCGCTGGGCGCCCGAATGACCCGGCCGGGGCATTCACCGGTCGCCGTGCCCGGGCGGAGGCTGGTCCCGGGAGCGCCGGCCCGGCCGAGTCGCAGGCAAGAGTGGGTCTCACCGAGTTTCACCGGAGGGAAGCGGGGGCCCTACGCCGGAAGCAGAGAGCGACTGGACTCGCCCACCGCCCGCCGGCGCAGATCGATCCTCAGCCGGCGAGGTGTCCCCAGCTGTCGGAGAGCTCCTGCCACGGCCCGACCGCGGCGACCCGGCCCTGCTCGAGCACCACGACACGATCGGCCTGGGCCAGCGCCGCCCGCTTGGAGGTCGCGCCGATGACCGTCGCGCCGCGGTGCCGCAGGGCGCGCCACAGCTCGATCTCGGTGGCGGAGTCGAGCGCCGACGACACGTCGTCGGCCAGCAGCAGCTCGGCGTCACAGGCCAGCGCACGCGCCAGGGCCAGGCGCTGCACCTGACCTCCGGAGAGCCGGACACCGCGGTGCCCCACCAGCGCCTCGGCGCCTCCGGCGGCCTCGACGTCCGGCGTCAGGCGCGCGGTCTCCAGCGCCGGGAACAGCGTCCGGTCGCCGTGGTCCAGCCGGACGTTGTCAGCGAAGGTGCCGGAGAGCACGCGCGGCACCTGCGCGACATGGGCGACGCGACCTGGGCGCAGGAAGGCCTGCGGGTCGGTCACGGGCTCGCCGTTCCACCGGATCTCCCCGGAGCTGGAGACCAGCCCGGCCAGGGCGGAGAGCAGGCTGGACTTGCCGGACCCCACCTGGCCGAGCAGCAGCACCAGCTCCCGGGCGCCGACGGCCAGGTCGACGTCCATCGCCCCGACGGTGCCGTCGTCGTGGACGGCGGTCACGCCGACGAGCTCGAGAGTGCGCAGCGGGTCGCGGGGCCCGGGCGCGGGCGGCGGAGCCGAGCCGTCGACCAGGTCCACGCCCGGAGGCACGTGCATCAGGTCGCCTCCGCCGGCGAGCCGGCTGGTCGCCTGCATCCAGGCCCGGGTGCCCGGCGCCTCGGTGATCACCGAGCCGGCGACGCGGCCGAACCAGTCGAAACCGTTGACGGCGCCGGCCACGAGCAGCGCCGTCGCCACCCCCCATCCACCGAGGACATGGACACCCCAGGCCGCCACGACGCCGCACTGGACCATCACGATCGGGACCCCGTCGAGCAGCGCCTGGACCCGGTGCTCCCGGACGGCCGCCTCCACGCGGCCGCCGTCGACCTCGCGGAGGTGGGCGTGCACGCTGGGCGTCGAGGCGGCGAGCTTGATCGTGCGCACCGAGTCGAGGGCGGAGACCAGCGACCGGCCGAAGCGGGCCCGGGCTGCTGCGGAGGCCGCGGCGGAGCGGCCGGCCACGTGGCGTCCCACGGACGAGGCGACCGAGGAGGCGAGCATCACCGCCAGCAGCATGCCCCCGGCGAGCAGGCTCTGCGCCACGGCCGCGGTGACCGCAGCGATGGCGAGGCCGTTGACGAAGTCCACCCAGCGGTCGGCGTACCGGGCCAGCCGGTCGGCGTCCATCGCCCGGGCGACCACCTCACCCGGCGGCGTCCGCTCGAGGCGGTGCTGGCTGGTCTGGCCGAGCAGCACCGCCGACCGCACCCGCAGCATCACCGCCACCCACCACCGCGGGTAGCGGCGAAACGACTCGGCCAGCAGCAGCGGCGAGACCAGCAGGGAGGCGACGAGCGCCGCGGTCAGCGGCACCGGGGAGTCACCGTGCTGGAGGACGACCACGAGGTGGCCCCAGATCCAGCTGGTGACGGCTCCGAACGCCCCGGAGAGCGCGGCGACCAGGAACAGCGCGACGCTGACCAGGCCCCACTGGGGCTCGATGAGCAGGGCCGAGAGGGTGGCACGCGCCAGGCCGGGCACCCTGGCCAGGCGCGGGGGCGCGGGGGCAGCGCCCGTACGACGCGCCGTCCCCACCTGCTCGTTCGGGCCGGCGGCGGTGCCTCCGGCGCCGACCTCGGTGACCACGACGCCGTCACCGGCGCCACCGGCCGGGTCGCTGACCGCCGGCAGGTCGAGCTCGTCCTCGGCCGCGGCCTCCAGCAGTGCCCGGAACGGCCCGGGCCGGCCGGCCAGTCGGCTCCTCGGGCCCTGCTGCACGACGCGACCGTCCTCCAGGACTGCGACCTGCTCGGCCCGCTCGGTGGTGGAGAGCCGGTGGGCGACCAGCAGGCCGGTGCGCCCGCTGAGCAGGCGACCGGCGGCCCGCACCACGTGGGCCTCGGTGACCGGGTCCATCCGGGCGGTGGCCTCGTCGAGCACCACCACCCGGACGTCGCGCACCAGCAGCCGGGCGAAGGCGACGAGCTGCTCCTCACCCGAGGAGAGCCGGGTGCCACCCGGCCCGAGCACCGTGTCGAGCCCGTCGGGCAGCCCGGCGACCCAGGTGTCGAGCCCGAGCTCGGTGACCGCGCGCTCCACCTGCGCGCGCGGCACCGGCGCGAAGAGGGTGATGTTGTCCGCGAGGGTGCCGGCGAGGATCTCGGTGCGCTGGGTGACCACGCCCACGGCCGAGCGGAGGCAGCGCAGGTCGAGGTCGAGGACGTCGACGCCACCGAGGAGCACCGAACCGGGCTCGGGCTCGACCGCCCGCGAGAGCAGCGACGCCAGCGTCGACTTCCCCGACCCGGTGCGGCCGACCAGTGCGCAGGTGGTGCCCGCGGGGACGTGCAGGTCCACGTGCTGCAGCGCGAAGCGGCCCTCGGTGTAGGCGAAGTGCAGGTCGCGGAACTCGACGTCGAGCAGCCCCGGCGGCAGCTCCTCGCCGCCGACGGGCTCGCGCTCGGCGCCGAGGAGGCCGCGCAGGCGCAGCACCGCCCCGAAGCCCGCCTGCAGGTCGGGCAGGTGCCGCGCCAGCTGGTCGACCTGGCCGACGAACATCGTCGTGACCAGGAACAGGGTGACCAGGTCGGCGGTGCCGAGCCGGCCGCCGACGACCAGGGCCACCCCGAGCACCGCCGTGCCCGCCAGCACCGCGTGCAGCAGCGTGCCCGTGCGGCGACCGATCCTGCTCTCGAGGTCGAGCACGACGGCGAACCGGGTGTGGATCTCGGCGGCGAGCTCCGCACAGCGCCGGACGATGTGGGCCTGGCCCAGGCTCGACCGCAGGTCGTCACGCCCGGCGACGCCCTCCTCCATGGCGGCGGCATGGTCGGTCCAGGCCATCTCCTCCTCGACCTTGCGGGCCGAGAGCACCGGCAGCAGCGGGCGCACCGCCGCGAGCGCGGCGAGCCCGGCGAGCGGGAAGAGGAAGAACGCCGGCCACCAGGTGGTGCCGGCCACGATCCACAGCGGCCCGGACGCCAGGACGGTCCTGATCGCCTGCCAGGCGCTCTGCCGCAACAGCGTGCCGACCTCGTGGGTGTCGTCGTCGATCCGGTCGAGCACCTCGCCGACGGCCTGCTCGGTGAGCGTCGGCAGCGGCTGGTGCAGGGACGCGTCGAGCAGGTCGGCCCTCAAGCGCCCCTCCGCGCGGTCGACCACCCCGGCCCAGAGCGTGCGCGCGACCGTGTCGAGGGCGGCGGCGCCGACGACGCAGGCGGCCAGCAGCCCCACCAGGGTGCCCGTGGCGTGCTCGGCCAGGTGGCCGGCCACCAGCGAGCCCAGGGAGGTGCCGACCGCGGCGACCGCGCAGGCCAGCAGCGCCCACGTGGCAACCGGGCCGCGCAGGCGTCGCCAGTCGACGGTGCTGTCCGGACCCGGCGGTGGCGCCGGGCTGGGCACCGCACGAGTGCGGGTGAGCTGGCTGGTGGAGGACATCGGCCCGACGCTATGTCGTGGCACCGACATCCGTCGCGCGATTTATCGCCCGGTGCCCCCGGGCCAGCTCATCGCCGGTCGGGGGAACCCTGCAGCACCTCGAGCACCTGGTCGACGAGGGCCCGGGGCGGCGGACCGACGTCGACCACCACGCCGGCCTCGTCGTCCTGCAGGGGCTCGAAGGTGGCCCACTGGGAGTCCATCAACGAGGTCGGCATGAAGTGGCCGTGCCGGGCGGCCTGTCGTCTCTCGATCAGCCCTCGGTCGCCGGTGAGCTGCACGCTGAACATGTCGGGGCAGCCGTGCCGGATCAGGTCGCGGTAGGAGCGCCTCAGCGCCGAGCAGGCGACCACGCCACCGTCCTCGTGGCCGGAGAGCCACTCCCCTATCGAGACCAGCCACGGCCGCCGGTCCTCGTCGGTGAGGGCGATCCCCGCGGTCATCTTGTCCACATTGGCCTTGCTGTGGAAGTCGTCACCGTCCGCGAACGGAAGGCCGAGGCGTTGCGCCAGCTCCCGGCCCACCGTCGACTTGCCGGATCCCGAGACCCCGCCGACCACGATGCGACTGCCCATCCAACCTCCTCGCTCAGCTTCCGGCGAGCATGCCGTCGAGCTCTCGTAGCCCTCCACCACGCCGGTGTCCATGCCGCTGGCCAGGATCATGTCGCGGATCCGGAACGACTCGACGAGCGACAGCCACCACCGTACGCGTCCGGCCACCGCCGAGGCCCACCCCGCGGTCCGTCATCCAGGGGATTGATCACACGTGTGGCATCACCTCGGCGGCGACCAGCTCCAGGTGCTCGAGGTCGGACAGGTCCAGCGTCTGCAGGTAGATCCTCCCCGTGCCCAGCTCGGCGTACCGGCCGATCTTGTCCACGATCTCCGACGGTGTTCCGGCCAGGCCGTTCTCGCGCAGCTCCTCCGCGTCGCGACCGATCGCCTTGGCGCGGCGCTGCACCTCTGCCTCGTCGGCGCCGCAGCAGAGCACCAGCGCGTTGGACCAGGTCATCGTCGCCGGGTCGCGTCCGGCCTCCTCGCAGGCCGCGCGCACCCGGTCGAACTGCGCCCGCGTCGCGTCCGTGGAGACGAACGGCAGGTTGAACTCGTCGGCGTACCTGGCCGCCAGCGCGGGTGTACGACGCCTGCCCAGACCGCCGACGATCACCGGCGGGCGTGGCTGCTGCGCCGGTTTGGGCAGCGCCGGTGAGTCGACCACCGGGTAGTGCTCGCCGCCGTGGGAGAACCGCTCCCCCAGCGGCGTCTGCCACAGCCCCGTGATCACGGCGAGCTGCTCCTCCAGGCGGTCGAATCGCTCGGCGACGTCGGGGAACGGGATGCCATAGGCGGTGTGCTCGGCGTCGTACCAGCCGGCTCCGATGCCGAGCTCCACCCTGCCCCCGCTCATCGCGTCGACCTGGGCCACGCCGATCGCCAGCGGGCCGGGCAGCCGGAAGGTGGCCGAGGACATCAGCGTGCCGAGCCGGATCGTGCTGGTGTCGCGGGCCAGCCCGGCCAGGGTCACCCACGCGTCGGTCGGACCCGGCAGCCCCTCGGTGCCCATGCCGAGGTAGTGGTCGGAGCGGAAGAACGCGCCGAAGCCGAGCTCCTCCGCCTTCCGGGCGACATCGAGCAGATCGTCGTAGGTGGCACCCTGCTGGGGCTCGGTGAAGACACGGAGTTCCATGCCACCCACCCTGTCACGCGGCGCCGGCGGGCCTCCGCTCGAGCCAGAGCCAGTCGAGCTCGAGGTCACCGGAGCGGCCGGACTCGTGCCTGGTCAGCTGCCACTCGGCGGGGTCGAACTCGGGGTAGAGCACGTCACCGGCCGGCGAGCAGTGCACCTCGGTGAGCACCTGATGGGTCGCCAGCGGCAGCGCCTGCTCGTAGAGCTGCCCGCCGCCGGCGATGACGATGTCACCGTCGCGACCGGCCGCGATCTCGAGCGCCTCCTCGAGCGAGTGCGCGACGAGCACACCGTCGGCGCGCCAGTCGGGGTCGCGGGTGACCACCACGGTGGTGCGGCCGGGCAGGGGCCGACCGATGCTGTCGTAGGTCGCCCGGCCCATCACCAGCGTGTGCCCGAGGGTCTCGCGCTTGAAGTGGGCGAAGTCCTCCGAAGCGCGCCAGGGGATGCGGCCGTGGTCGCCGATGACCCGGTTGTCGGCGTACGCCGCGACCAGCACCACGCGCCGGGCGCTCATACGGAGATGGGCGCCTTGATCGCCGGGTGGGGGTCGTAACCCTCCAGCGTGATGTGCTCGAGGTCGAAGCCGTCGAGGGTGCTGACGGACGGGTCCAGCCGCAGGGTCGGCAGTGGCCGTGGCTCCCGGGTCAGCTGCAGCCGCGCCTGCTCGAGGTGGTTGAGGTAGAGGTGGGCGTCGCCGAAGGTGTGCACGAAGTCGCCGACCGCCAGGCCGGTCACCTGCGCCACCATGTGGGTGAGCAGGGCGTAGGAGGCGATGTTGAACGGCACGCCGAGGAACACGTCGGCCGAGCGCTGGTAGAGCTGGCAGGAGAGCCGGGCGGGCCCGTCGTGGGCGGGGCTCACGTAGAACTGGAACATCGCGTGGCACGGTGCCAGCGCCATCCGCGGGATGTCGGCGACGTTCCAGGCGGAGACGAGGTGGCGCCGGGAGTCGGGGTTGTCGCGGATCTGCTCGACGACCTGGGCGAGCTGGTCGACGTGGCCGCCGTCGGGCGTGGGCCACGACCGCCACTGGGCGCCGTACACCGGGCCGAGGTCGCCGTGCTCGTCGGCCCACTCGTCCCAGATGGTGATGCCGCGGTCCTGCAGCCACTTGACGTTGGTGTCCCCACGGAGGAACCACAGCAGCTCACCGAAGACCGACCGGGTGTGCACCTTCTTGGTGGTCACCAGCGGGAAGCCCTCGGAGAGGTCGAACCGCATCTGGTGGCCGAACACGCTGAGCGTGCCGGTGCCGGTGCGGTCGGACTTGCGCACGCCCTCGTCGAGGATCCGCTGCACGAGGTCGAGGTAGCTCCGCATGGCGCCAACCTACCTGCGCCCGCCGGCGGCCGGGCCGCGTCCGTCGCGCGTCGGGACGGCTGGTTTCATAAGCCGCATGAATGCCAGCCCGTCCCCCGGTGCGGACCTCTCCGTGCGGGTCGCCTGGGCCGACGACGCCGCGGCGATGGCCGCGGTGCAGGTGCGGGCGTGGCGCCGCTCGTACGACGGCCTGCTGCCCGCCGACGTCCTCGACGGGCTGGACGAGCACACCATCGCCGCGGGGTGGCAGCAGTCGCTCGTCCGGCCGCCCGACGCGCGCAACCGCGTGCTGGTCGCCCTCGAGCGCAACACCGTCACCGGCTTCGCGCTGACCGGCCCGGCCGCCGACCCCGACTGCGACCCGGTCGCCGACGGGGAGGTCACCGACCTAACCGTCGACCCCGCGAAGCGCGGCCAGGGACACGGCTCGCGGCTGATGCAGGCCTGCGTCGACACGCTGCGCGCCGACCGGTTCACCCGCGCCGTCACCTGGCTCCCGGCGACCGCGGACGACCTGCGCGCCTTCCTCGCGGGCGCCGGTTGGGCACCCGACGGCGCGCACCGCACCCTCGACCTGACCGGTGACGGGTCGGTGACGGTCAAGCAGGTGCGCCTGCACACCAGCCTGGCCGAGTGATGCCGGGCCTCGAGCCCGCCCGGCGCCGGGCGATCGTGCGCGACGGCCTGGCCGTGGGTGTGGCCACCGGCGCCTACGGGCTGTCGTTCGGGGCGATCGCCGTCACCTCGGGGCTCGACGTCTGGCAGGCATGCGCGCTCTCGCTGCTCGCGTTCACCGGTGCCTCGCAGTTCGCGCTCGTCGGCGTGGTGGGCGCCGGAGGGGCTCCGCTGTCGGGGATGGCCACCGGTCTGCTGCTGGGCACCCGCAACACCCTCTACGGCCTGCGGCTCTCCACGCTGCTGGGCTTCCGCGGCGCGCGCCGGGCCGCTGCTGCCCAGCTGGTCATCGACGAGTCCACCGCGATGAGCGTCAACCGCGAGTCCGGTGAGGCCGCGCGGGTCGGCTTCCTCGCCACCGGGCTTGCCGTCTTCGTGCTCTGGAACGCGGCCACCTTCGTCGGCGCACTGGCCGGCAACGCGCTCGGCGACCCGAAGGCCTGGGGCTTCGACTCCGCCGTCGGCGGCGCGTTCCTGGCGCTGCTCTGGCCTCGGCTGCGGGACCGGCGCAACCAGGTCTGCGCCGTGCTGGCCGCCGCGCTCGCGCTGGTGCTGGTGCCGATCGTGCCGGCCGGAGTGCCCGTGCTGGCGGCCGGCGTCGTCGCCCTGGGCCTCGGTCTGCTCGGCAGGGACACCTCCGACCCGACCGAGGTGCCCGACCCCGACGACCTGCCCGAGGGAGGGCTGCGGTGATCTGGACGGCCGTGCTCGGTTGTGCGATCGGCTGCTACCTGCTCAAGCTGGCCGGGCTCTCCGTGCCACCTCGCGTGCTCGAGCGACCGGTGGTGCGCCGCGTCGCCGACCTGATCCCGGTCGCGCTGCTGGCCGCGCTGGTGGCCGTGCAGGTCTTCGCGACCGGCAGCCCCGGAGGCGGGCAGCAGCTCGCCGTCGACGCCCGGCTGGCGGGGCTGGCCGCCGCGGTGGTGGCCCTGCTGCTGCGCGCACCGTTCATCGTCGTCGTGCTGGTCGCCGCGGCGGTCGCCGCCCTGGTCAGGCTCGTCTGACCAGTCGGTGCCCGACGGCGAAGAACCAGCCGAACAGCCCGAGCAGGAACAGATAGAAGTTCGAGTCCCCTGGAAGAAGCCCACCGCCGACGGTGAACACCAACACCTGCCATGCGGCCAGCACCGCCGTCGCCGTACCGAAGCGTCGCCAGTGCGGCTCACGCCGCAGGGACAGCCCAGCGAAGAGCATCCCGAAGGTCGAGCCCACGGCGACCAGGAAGAAGGAGATCGCGTGGACGGTGCCGTGCCAGCTCACCGGGCCGGGCACCGGGTCCGTGCGGAAGGCGCTGGCGCAGACCGCGATTCCCGCCAGCAGGAGCATGATCTTCGCCACGACTCCCGTCCGGCCAGGCAGGTTTCGTGCGAGCCCCCGAACGGCGGTGAGGAGGAGCAGTCCGGTCACGAAGAAGTTGCCCACCTGCACGTAGCCGTAAGGGCCGAGCGCTGTGTAGCTCGGGTAGGGGATCTCGTTGTGCCCGAAGACGGTCCAGCCCGCACGGTGGAGGAACCCCCACTCGACGGCGGTCAGCGCGACCACGATCCCGACGAACAACGGGCCGGCCACCATGCCGGCGCGTCCGGCCATGACCTGCGCGTCCTGCACCGGACGCTCGACGACGACGCTCATCTCTTGACTCCTCCTCCGCCGGCGACGGTCGCCGGCGAAGGCGACGTTAGGGAGGCACAGGGCTCCCGCACGTCCGCCGGCGGCATGGTTCCCGAGGACTCGGGGAGGAAGTCGCTTCCTCCCCGAGGAGGAAGCGCAGGAGCATGGATGGCCCTACCGTGTCAGCCGTGGACATCGTGAAGGCGCGCGCACGACTGCGTCGGTGGTCCGGCTGGGTGCATGTCCGCGATGCGGTGCTGGTGGCCATCGCCCTGCTGGCCGGCTGGCAGGGGTTGCAGGACTCCGGGTCGACGCCCGGGCCGGCCTGGCTCGCCGGTCTGGCCATGCTCCCGGGGATCGTGGCCCTGCCGTGGCGGCGGGCCCACCCGTCCGCGGTCTTCACCGTCGCAGCCGTGCCCAACCTCCTGTCCTGGCTGGTCCTCGGTGCCCCCGAGAACGGCGGGATGCTGCTCTCGATGGTGGTCGTCCTCTACTCGGTCGGCCGCTGGGAGGATCTGCGACGGCGGGCGAACCTCGTGATGCTGCTGGCCGTTCCCCTGCTCGTGATCCACGAGTGGCGGGACCCGAGCAACACCGATCTCCTGCAGCTGCTCAAGGCGTTGCCCTATGACGCCGTCGGTGTGGCGGCCTGGCTGATGGGCGCCTTCATCCGGGTACGCCGTGAGCAGCGCGTCACGGCAGCCGCGCAGATAGCGGCGGCGGAGCGCACCCGGATCGCACGGGAGCTGCACGACATCGTGGCCCACGGTATCGGCGTGATGGTGGTGCAGGCCGAAGGCGCCGCCGAGGTCATCCAGCGTGATCCGGACCGCGCCCGTGCGGCCATGGAGCGAGTGGCCGACACGGGTCGCGCGTCGCTGGTCGAGCTCCGCCGTGCCCTCGGCATGCTTCGTGGCGACAGCCCCGCGGACGGCGCCCCGCAGCCCGGCTTGAGCCACCTCGACGAGTTGGTCCATGCTCTCGGCGGCACCGGCCTGCGGATCCATGTCCGCTCCACGGGGACAGCCACGCGGCTCTCTCCCGGCGTCGACCTGGCGCTCTACAGAGTCGTGCAGGAGGCGCTCACCAACACCTTGCGCCATGCCGAGGCCCGGACCGCGACCGTGGAGATCGAGCACGTTGTCGGTGCCGTCCGGCTGCGGGTCACCGACGACGGCTGCGCCGGCTCGACCGAGCAGACGACCGGAGGCCGCGGTCTGTTGGGCATCCGGGAGCGGATCGGCATGCTCGGCGGCCACGTCGAGACCGGGCCCATCACGGGTGGCGGCTTCCGGGTCGCCGTGAGCGTGCCGACCGGAGCCGGCCAGTGACCGCGGGCATGTTGGGCGTGGTGCTGGTCGACGACCAGGACCTGGTGCGCGACGGCTTCACGATGATCGTCGATAGCCAGCCCGACATGGCGGTCCTGGGGGTCGCCGCCGACGGGGCCGAGGCGATCGACGTGGTGCGTCGTACCGCACCCGACGTCGTGCTGATGGACGTGCGGATGCCGGGCATCGACGGCCTCGCCGCCACCCGCCGACTGCTCGGAGAGAGCACCGGGTCGAAGGTGCTCATGCTGACCACCTTCGACCTCGACGAGTACGTCGCGGAGGCGCTACGGCTGGGCGCCAGCGGATTCCTGCTCAAGGACTCACCGCGTGCCCACCTGCTGGAGGCCATCCGCCGGGTCGCACAGGGCGAGCTGGTGTTGGCCCCCGCCGTGCTCGCCCGGCTGGTGGACTCCTTCGTGGACCGAGGC
This sequence comes from Marmoricola sp., assembly GCA_036518175.1. Lineage (GTDB taxonomy): Bacteria > Actinomycetota > Actinomycetes > Propionibacteriales > Nocardioidaceae > Marmoricola. Next base: position 48,266 of record DATDNR010000007.1, on the reverse strand, counting down.
GCCCGGGCCCGCGACCCACGATTGAAACTACTCACTCCGCGAGAGGTGGAGGTGCTCGGCCTGGTCGCCCGGGGCCTGTCCAACGCCGAGATCGCCGCTGAGCTCTTCCTCGGTGTCACGACCGTGAAGTCCCACGTGGCCCGGCTGCTGGGCAAGCTCGGGCTGCGCGACCGGGTGCAGGCCGTTGTCTTCGCCCATGAGACGGGCCTCAGCGGACGCTGAGACGACCGGCGAGGCGGCGACGAGCGGGGCGGCCAAGCGTCGGTGGCGTGAGACGCCCCGAGGGGATCAGGACACGTTCACGGCGTCCTACCGTCAGTCCAGGTCGAGGAAGTGCTCCAGGCCCACGGTGAGCCCCGGGTGGTCCGCGATCTGACGGAGCCCGAGCAGCACGCCGGGAGTGAACGACACCCGGTCGAGGGAGTCGTGCCGGATGGTCAGCGTCTCGCCCGGAGCGCCCAGGATGACCTCCTGGTGCGCCACCAGGCCGCGCACCCGGAGCCCGTGCACGTGCACGCCCTCGACGTCGGCGCCGCGTGCCCCGTCGAGCTGGGTGCTGGTGGCGTCGGGCATCGGCCCGAGCCCCGCCTCGCGCCGCGCCGCAGCGACCAGCTCCGCCGTACGCCGGGCCGTGCCGGAGGGGGCGTCGGCCTTGTCCGGGTGGTGCAGCTCGACGATCTCCACGGACTCGTAGAAGCGGGCGGCCTGCACCGCGAAGCGCATCATCAGCACCGCTCCGACGGAGAAGTTCGGCGCCACGAGCACGCCGGTGCCCGGGGAGGCCTCCAGCCAGCCGCGCAGCTGCTGCAGCCGGTCCTCATCGAAGCCGGTGGTGCCCACGACCGCGTGGATGCCGTGGTCGATGCAGCGCTCCAGGTTGCCCATGACCACGTCAGGGCGGGTGAAGTCGACCACCGCCTGGGTCCCGGCGCGGACCAGGTCGTCAGGATCGTCGTGCGCATCGATCCGGGCGACCAGCTCCAGGTCCGGCGCCGCCTCGACCGCCCGGCAGACCTCGCTGCCGACCCTGCCCCGGGCGCCGAGGACGCCCACCCTGAGTGCACTCACGGCTCCCAACGTAGTGGCTCGGTGGCGGCGGGCCCCATCAGCCCTCAGCCTGTTCTCTGCGGAAATCAGGTTTTTGCCTTATGCTTTGGGTCATCAGGAGGAACCCTCATGACCCAGCAGACGGTGGCCGTGCTCACCGTGGACCAGCGCGGAAGCCGCCGCGGTGCCGACGAGGTGCCGGGCCTGCTCGCCCTGCTCAACGCGCCGGAGCACGGCCCGCTGCTGCGCCGCTTCGAACGCACAGCCGGCGACGAGGTGCAGGGCATCACCGCGGATGCCGCTGCCACCGCCGCTCTGCTGGAGCTGCTGCTGCGCCGGCGGGGCTGGAACATCGGCCTGGGCCTGGGGTCGGTCGAGCAGCCGCTGCCGCGGAGCACCCGGGCCGGGCGCGGCGAGGCCTTCGTGTTGGCCCGTGAGGCGGTGACCGCGGCCAAGCAGGCGCCTGCGCACGTCTGCGTTGTCGGTGCCGACGCCTATCGTGCCGAGCAGCTGGAGACGGTGCTCTGGCTGTGGGCCGGGTTGCTGGCGCGCCGCAGTCCGCGCGGATGGGAGGTGGTCGAGTTGCTCGACGCCGGCCTGTCCCATGCCGAGGCGGGGCGCCGCCTGGGCATCACCCAGTCCGCGGTCTCCCAGCGGGCCCAGGCGGCCGCCGTCGTGGAGGGGCGGCGCGCCGCCCGGCTCGTGACCCAGCTGCTGGGCGCGGTCCTCGGGGACCACGAGCTGGAGGGCGACACGACGGAGCGCAGGCGATGACCGTCGCGCTGCTGCTGCTCGCGCTGGTGGCGACCGCGCCCGGCTGGCTGCTGCGCGACACCTCGCCGGCGCATGCCGCCGGCGCCCTCCTCGGGGTGCTCGCCGTCGCCGGGCTCGCGGTGTGGATGGTCTACGACCCGGCCTGGGTCACCGGCAGTCCGGCCTCCGAGGGGACCCACCTGGTGCTGACCGGGCTGCTGGCCGTCTTCGGTGGTGGGCCGGTGGCGGCTGCGGCCCTGCACCGCGTCGAGGTCGACGGCGAGGTCGAGCAGGCCGGGTGCGTGCTGCGGGGCGGCGCCTGGATCGGCGCGATGGAGCGCGCCGCCATCTTCGCCACGGTGGTCGCCGGCTGGCCCGAGGGGCTCGCGGTGGTGCTCGCGCTCAAGGGCCTGGGCCGCTACCCCGAGCTGCGCCGGCCCGGCGCGGCAGAGCGCTTCATCATCGGCTCGTTCGTGAGCGTGCTGTGGGCGCTGGCCGCGGCCGGGCTGATGGTCGCGTTCCGGGGTTGACCGCGGCTCACCCGGGGCCGACGGTGGCCAGGGTCTCGGGCTGGCTGAAGAGCTCCGCGGCCAGGCGCTGCACCTCCGCGCAACCGACGGCGTCGATCCGGTCGAGGATCTCGTCGACCGAGAGCAACCGGTCCAGGAACAGCTCGGCCTCCCCCAGCCGGGTCATCCGCGAGACCGAGTCCTCCAGGCTGAGCACCAGTCCGCCGCGCAGCTGGCCCTTGCCGCGCCGCAGCTCCTCCTCGGAGATCCCCGAGTCCGCGACCTTGCGCAGCTCCGAGCGGACCACCTCGAGCACCTCGCCGGCCTTGCTGGGCAGCGAGCCCACCGAGACGCCGACGAGGCCGGCGTCGGAGTAGCTGGTGGAGAAGGAGAACACCGAGTAGGCGAGGCCGCGGTGCTCGCGCACCTCCTGGAAGAGCCGGGAGGACGATCCGCCGCCGAGCGCCGCGTTGAGCACGCCCAGGGCGTGTCGTCGTACGTCGGAGCGGACCAGGCCGCGCACACCGAGGACCTGGTTGACCTGCTCGAACGGCCGGGTCGTGTGCGCCTGGCCCGAGCGGGCGGGACGGACCCGGCTGGACAGCCGCGGGGTGAGCGGGCGTCCAGAGGCCCCGTCGAGGAAACCGCCCCGACCGAAGGCCTTGCGCACCGTGCGGACCACCTCGGTGTGGTCGACGTTGCCGGCCACCGCGACGGTCATCGCCTCGGGCCGGTAGCGGGTGCGGTAGTAGCGGTTGATCTGGACCCGGGTGAGCGCCGTGATCGACTCGGCGGTCCCCGCGATGGGCCGGGCGAGCGCGGTGCCCGACCAGGCGGTGGCCGTGAAGAGGTTGTGCACCACGTCGTCGGGGTCGTCGTCGTGCATCGCGATCTCGTCGAGGATCACCTCACGCTCGGCCTCGACGTCCTCCGCGGCGATCCGCGAGGAGGTGATCATGTCGCCGAGCACGTCGATCGCGATCGGCAGGTCGTCGTCGAGCACCCGGGCGTGGAAGCAGGTGTACTCCTTGGCGGTGTAGGCGTTGAACTCACCGCCGACCTCGTCGAGCGCGGCGGAGATGTCCAGCGCGGAGCGGCTGTGCGTGCCCTTGAACAGCAGGTGCTCGAGGAAGTGCGAGGCCCCGTTGAGCGTCGGCGCCTCGTCGCGCGAGCCGACCCCGACGAAGACACCGATCGAGGCCGAGCGGACACCGGGCATCTCCTCGGTGACGACGCGCAGGCCGCCCGGGAGGACGGTGCGCCGGACCCGGGAGACGACCTGGCCGTTCTCGTCGCGGGTGGACAGCAGGGTGCGGGTGGTCCCCGGAGCCTGGTCGGCCGCGATGGGCGGGTTCGACCGGCTCCGGGGACTCGTGGTGGCCTTGCTCAAAGGAGGGTCACTCGGCCGCTCCTGCCGGGGCGGAGGCCTCGGCCGCGTCCTTCGACCCCTCCTCGACCGGGACCAGCGACAGCTTGCCGCGGTCGTCGATCTCGGCGATCTCGACCTGGAGCTTCTGGCCGACGGAGACGACGTCCTCGACGTTCTCCACCCGCTTGCCGCCGGCGAGGGCCCGCAGCTTGCTGATGTGCAGCAGCCCGTCCTTGCCCGGCAGCAGCGAGACGAACGCGCCGAAGTTGGTCGTCTTCACCACCGTGCCGAGGTAGCGCTCGCCGACCTCGGGCATCGTCGGGTTCGCGATCGCGTTGATGGCGCTGCGTGCGGCCTCGGCGGACTCGCCGTTGGTCGCCCCGACGTAGATGGTGCCGTCGTCCTCGATGGTGATCTGTGCCCCGGTGTCGTCCTGGATCTGGTTGATCACCTTGCCCTTGGGGCCGATCACCTCACCGATCTTGTCGACCGGCACCTTCATGGTGATGATCCGCGGCGCGTTCGGCGACATCTGGTCCGGCGCGCTGATCGCCTCGGCCATCACGTCGAGGATGGTCAGCCGGGCGTCCCTGGCCTGCGTCAGGGCCGCGGCGAGCACCTCGGCCGGGATGCCGTCGAGCTTGGTGTCGAGCTGCAGGGCGGTGACGAAGTCGCGGGTGCCGGCGACCTTGAAGTCCATGTCGCCGTAGGCGTCCTCGGCGCCGAGGATGTCGGTCAGCGCGACGTACTTGGTCTCACCGTCGATCTCGCCGGAGATCAGGCCCATGGCGATGCCGGCCACGGGGGCGCGCAGCGGCACACCCGCCTGGAGCAGCGAGAGCGTGGAGGCGCAGACCGAGCCCATCGACGTCGACCCGTTGGAGCCGACGGCCTCGGAGACCTGCCGGATGGCGTAGGGGAACTCCTCCCGGCTCGGCAGCACCGGGACGAGCGCCCGGCCGGCCAACGCACCGTGGCCGATCTCGCGGCGCTTCGGCGAGCCCACCCGGCCGGTCTCGCCGGTGGAGTACGGCGGGAAGTTGTAGTTGTGCATGTAGCGCCGGCTCGTCTCCGGGGAGAGCGTGTCGAGCTTCTGCTCCATGGTCAGCATGTTGAGCGTGGTGATGCCCAGGATCTGGGTCTCGCCCCGCTCGAACAGCGCCGAGCCGTGCACCCGCGGGACCACGCCGACCTCGGCCGACAGCGTGCGGATGTCGGTGACGCCACGGCCGTCGATGCGGACCTTGTCGCGCAGCACCCGCTCGCGCACCAGCTTCTTGCTCAACGCCCGGAAGGCCGCGCCGACCTCCTTCTCGCGCCCCTCGAAGTCGGGTCCGACCTTCTCCAGCAGCGCGGCCTTGACCTCGTCGAGGCGGTGCTCGCGCTCCTGCTTGCCGCCGATGGTCAGGGCCTGGGCCAGGTCGTCGGAGGCAGCGGCCTCGACGGCGGCGTACACGTCGTCCTGGTAGTCGAGGAAGACCGGGAAGTCCGCGACCGGCTTGGCGGCCTGGCGGGCCAGCTCGACCTGGGCCTCGCAGAGCTGCTTGATGAACGGCTTGGCCGCCTCGAGGCCGCCGGCGACGACCTCCTCGGTGGGCGCCTGGGTGCCGGACCGGACGAGCTCCCAGGTCTGCTCGGTGGACTCGGCCTCGACCATCATGATGGCCACGTCACCGGACTCGGTGACCCGGCCGGCCACGACCATGTCGAAGACGGCGTCCTCGAGCTGGCTGTGGGTCGGGAAGGCCACCCACTGGCCCTCGATGAGCGCGACGCGGGTGCCGCCGACGGGGCCGGAGAACGGCAGCCCGGACAGCTGGGTCGACATCGAGGCGGCGTTGATCGCCAGCACGTCGTAGGGGGTGTCGGGGTCGAGCGCGAGCACCGTGATGACGACCTGCACCTCGTTGCGCAGGCCCTTCTTGAAGGTCGGGCGCAGCGGCCGGTCGATGAGCCGGCAGGTGAGGATGGCGTCCTCGGACGGCCGGCCCTCGCGACGGAAGAACGAGCCGGGGATCCGGCCCGCGGCGTACATCCGCTCCTCGACGTCGATGGTCAGCGGGAAGAAGTCGAACTGCTCCTTCGGCTGCTTGCCCGCGGTGGTGGCCGACAGCAGCATGGTCTCGTCATCGAGGTAGGCGGTCACCGAGCCGGCGGCCTGGCGGGCGAGCAGCCCGGTCTCGAACTTGACCGTGCGCTTGCCGAACCGCCCGTTGTCGACGACGGTCTCGACGGCGGAAATGACGGGTCCCTCGTTCAAAAGGGTTCCCTTTCTCTTCGCGGAGCGAACCGCGTGGGCGCCTGGACAGGCGCACGGCCGCGCCGCTGCGGCGGGCCGGGACCTGCAGAGGTGGCCGGTCTTCGATCGAGGCCCGCGGGAGTGCGACCGGAGGCGGCCGGAAGCCCGAGGGCCACTACCGAGGACCGGGCCAGACGTCCGCGGTCGCTCCTGGTGGATTGCTGTACATCTTCAGTTGTGGTCTGCGCGCCAGACTAGCGCGGAACGACCGAGCGGCTCGCCCCGGTGGGACGAGCCGCTCGCGTCCGTCAGCTGCCCGGGGTCATCGGGGCGAGCACCGGGCGCAGCGTCATCGGCGCAGGCCGAGACGCTGCACGATCGAGCGGTAGCGCTCGATCTCGGTCTTCTCGAGGTAGTTCAGCAGCCGGCGACGCTGGCCGACGAGCAGCAGCAGGCCACGACGGCTGTGGTGGTCGTGCTTGTGCTGCTTGAGGTGCTCGGTGAGGTGGCTGATGCGGTGCGAGAGCAGCGCGATCTGCACCTCGGGGGAGCCGGTGTCGCCCTCGGCGGTGGCGTACTCGGCGATGATCTTCTTCTTGGTCTCAGCGTCGGTACCGATCGACACGTGAGCTCCCTTCTGCTGTCCTGTTGCGCGGCGCGCCCGGGCCTGTTCACCGGGGCACTCTGGATCCGCGGCCGTTGCACGGCAACCGCGCAAGGTTATCAGCGCCGGCGGCGATCCTCCCAATCGTGGCCTCTAGACTCCGGCCGTGCGACGGGTGCTGCTCCTCCTCGCCGCGGCGACGCTGGTGCTGCTGCCGCTCGGGCTCCCCCGCGCCGCCTCGGCGCACGCCGAGCTCCTCGGCACCACGCCGGCGGACGGGGCCGTGGTCGCCCACGTGCGGGCGGTCGCGCTGCGCTTCGACGAGCCGGTGACGGCCCGGCCGGACAGCATCCGGGTCACCGGCCCCGGTGGCGCGCTTGCACCAGTGGGGACGGTGCGCACGGTGGGGCCGAGGGTGCGAGCCCGGGTGCTGGCCCGGACGGCCGGGACCTACGAGGTGACCTGGCGGGTCGTCTCCGACGACGGCCACCCGGTCGCCGGCACGTTCTCGTTCTCGGTGCGGCACGCCACCGTCCCGGTCACCGCCCGGCCGGCAGCAGGTGCGTCGCTGCCGGCGGCGTACGCGGTGGTCCGCTGGCTCGGGTACGCCGGCTTCTGCGCGCGGGCCGGCGGCGCGGTGTTCCTGCTGCTGTGCTGGCCCGCCGCCGGGGCGCTGCGCCGGATCGAGGTGCTCGTCGGCGGCGGCGCCCTGGTCGCCTGGTCGGCCACCTGGGCGACGCTGTTCGTGCAAGGGGCGTACGACGACGGCACCTGGGCGCACCTGGCCGCCCCGGACACGATCGTCGCCACCCTGGAGAGTCGCACCGGGGCCGCGACGATGACCCGCCTGGTGCTGCTCCTGGTGCTCGCCGTGCTCGCCGTCGCCGCGCTCCGGTGGAGCATGCTGCTGCGCGGCGCTGACCGCCGCCGGCTGCTGGCCGGCACGGTGGTCACCGCGGTGCTGACGGCCGGCACCTGGTCGGTGACCGGGCACCCCTCGGTCGGCGGCGGCTGGCCGGTGGCGGTCGCGGCCGACGCCCTGCACCTCACCGCGGTCGCGCTGTGGCTCGGTGGCCTGCTCCTGCTGGCGGCGGCCCGAGGCGCACCGCTGCGCGCGGCGTCGACCTTCTCACGGATGGCGCTGCCGTGCGTGCTCGTCATCGCGATCACCGGTGCCTACCAGGCCCAGCGCGAGCTGCCCTCGTGGAGCGCCCTGGTGGGCACCGGCTACGGCCGGCTCGTGCTCGGCAAGGTCACCGGCCTGATCCTGCTGGCCGCGTGCGGACAGCTGGCCCGGCGGATGCTGGCCCGGCGGATGCTGACTCGGCGGATGCTGGCGGGGGACGCCGACGCGGTCACCGCGCCGGCGCGGCTGCACGTGCTGGTCATGCTCGAGGTGGTGGTCGCGGCCGCCGTGCTGGGCGTGGCCGCCGTGCTCGTGCAGACCCCACCCCGGTGAGCGGCTGCGGGATCAGCCGGCCAGCAGCGTGCGTGCCTGCTCCACGTCGGCGGCCATGGTGGCGACCAGCTCCTCCGCCGAGTCGAAGCGCACCATCCCCCGGATGCGCCCCTCGAAGGAGATCTCCACGGTGCGCCCGTAGAGCTCGAGGTCGTCGCGGTCGAGCACGTAGGCCTCCACCCGACGGGCCCGCTCACCGGCGAAGGTCGGGTTGGTGCCGATGCTGATCGCGGCGGGCAGAGCACCGGTGTCCGGTCCGTCGAGCACCCGGAGGCGGCCGGCGTACACCCCGTCGGCCGGGACGGCGAAGTCCGCGGGCGGCACGTTGGCCGTCGGATAGCCGAGCTCGCGGCCGCGGTGGTCGCCTTCCACCACGGTGCCGCGCACGGCGTAGGGCCGGCCGAGGGCCTCGGCCGCTCCTTCGACGTCGCCGGCGGCCAGGCAGGTGCGCACGTAGGTCGAGGACCACACCTGTGGCCCGCCCTCCAGCGCGATCCCCTCGACGGTGAAGTCGTACCTGCCCCCGGCCTCGACCAGCGTGGCGACGTCGCCGGCGGCACGGTTGCCGAAGCGGAAGTTGGCGCCGACCACCACCGCGCGGGCGTGCAGTGCGTCGACGAGCACGCGCTTGACGAACTCCTCCGGCGACCAGGCCGCCATGTCGCGCGAGAACGGCAGCGCCAACACGTCGTCGGCACCGGCCTCGACGAGCAACCCCGCCCGGTCGTCGACGTGGCTGAGCATCGACGGGGCGTGCTCCGGGCGCAGCACCGCCATCGGGTGCGGGTCGAAGGTCACCGCGACCACGCCGAGCCCGTCACGGTCGGCGATCTCGCGCGCCCGCGAAACCACGTGCCGGTGGCCCCGGTGGACGCCGTCGAAGTTGCCGATGACCACGACGGTGCGGCCGAGGTCCTCGGGCACGTCGTCGAGTGTTCGCCAGATGCGCACGGCGAGAAGACTACTCAGCAGCGAAGACGGCGACCGGCCGCGCCTCGTCGCCGCGCTGTTCGTAGAGGGCGAGGAAGCGCCCGTCCGGTGCGAAGACGGCCACCGGTCCCGCCCCGGGCTCGGCCGCGGGGAGCCGGGTCGCCAGCCGGCGGCCGTGCCGCACGTCGCGGGCCTCCGGCTCGTCGAGATCCCAGGAGGGGAAGCACGCGCGGGCGACGTCGTCGAGCGGGGTCACGGCGAAACCCTCGGCGAGCTGCTCCAGCGTGTGCGCGTCGGCGAGCGTGAACGGGCCTACGGCCGTGCGCCGCAGCGCGGCCAGGTGGCCGCCGACGCCCAGCACCGCGCCCAGGTCGCGCGCGATCGCGCGGACGTAGGTGCCGCTCGAGCAGCGCACGGCCAGGTCGACCTCGGGCAGCGCCACCCGGCGCACGTCCAGGGCGTCGATGCGGACCCGACGCGGCGCCAGCTCGACCTCCTCGCCGGCCCGGGCGAGGGCGTAGGCGCGGCGACCTCCGACCTTGACCGCGGAGTACGCCGACGGCACCTGGTCGACCTCGCCGACCATGCCGGCCAGGGCCGCGCGCACGGCATCCTCGCCCACCTCGTCGAGCGGACGGTTCTGGAGCACCTCGCCCTCGGCGTCGTCGGTGGTCGTGGTGGCGCCGAGCCGCACGGTGGCGTCGTACGCCTTGTCCGTGAGGAGCAGGTGGCCCAGCAGCCGGGTCGCCCGGCCGACGCCGACCACCAGCACCCCGGTCGCCATCGGGTCGAGGGTGCCCGCGTGGCCGACCTTGCGGGTGCCGGCCAGCCGGCGCACCCGGGCCACCACGTCGTGGGAGGTCATCCCGGCCGGCTTGTCGACCACCACCAGCCCTGCTGGTGTCGCCGATCCGCTCACCGCGACCTCACTCGGCGTCGGCGTCGGCGTCGTCCAGGTCGTCCTCGCGCGGCTTGCGGTAGGGGTCGGCCTCACCGGCGTAGGTGGCTCCCGCGGAGGAGGCGGCGACCGCCTCGTCGGACTCGCGGACCCGCTCCAGCAGCTCGTCGATGTGGCGCGCGGACTCCGGCAGCGCGTCGTGGATGAAGGTCAGCGAGGGCACGTGCCGCATGCCCAGCTGCTTGCCGACCTCCGAGCGCAGCAGGCCCTTCGCCGACTCCAGCGCCGCGGCGGTGCCGGCGAGGTCGGCGTCCTCCCCGAGCACGGTGTAGAACACCGAGGCCTGCTGGGTGTCCCCCGAGACGCGCACGTCGGTGACGGTCACGAAGCCGAGGCGGGGGTCCTTGATCCGCCGCTCGAGCATCTCCGCGACGGTGACCTTGATGCGGTCCGCGATCCTGCGGACGCGTGGGTTGGCCATGGTTGGTCCTTCTGAGCTCGCCGACAGTCCACCACCGATGCTGTGGACCGTCACTGACCGGAATGTCGTGGCGCACGGTCAGCGGCGGTCCCACAACAGGTGCTGTGGAACCGCCGCCACGACCGATCAGGCGCGGGGGATCTCCCGCATCTCGAACGCCTCGACGACGTCGCCCTCCTTGATGTCGTTGAAGCCCCGGAGCACGAGACCGCACTCGAAGCCCTCCCGCACCTCGGTGACGTCGTCCTTCTCCCGCCGCAGCGACGCGAGCTCGGTGTTGTCCACCACCACCGCGCCGTCGCGGATCAGCCGCACCTTGGCGTTGCGGCGGATCGCGCCGCTGGTGACCATGCAGCCCGCGATGTTGCCGATGCGGGAGCTGCGGAAGATTGCGCGGATCTCCGCCTGGCCCAGGGTGTGCTCCTCGTACTCGGGCTTGAGCATGCCCTTGAGCGCGGCCTCGATCTCCTCGATGGCCTGGTAGATCACCGAGTAGTAGCGGATCTCCACGCCCTCGCGCTCGGCGAGCTCGGTGGCCTTGCCCTGCGCGCGGACGTTGAAGCCGATGATGATCGCGTCGGAGGCCGCCGCCAGCATGACGTTGGTCTCGGTGATCGCACCGACACCGCGGTCGATGACCCGCAGGCTGACCTCGTCGCCGACGTCGATCTTCGACAGCGAGTCCTCGAGGGCCTCGACCGAGCCGGAGACGTCGCCCTTGAGGATGAGGTTGAGCTCCTGGCTCTCGCCCTTCTCCATGGAGGCCATGAAGTCCTCGAGGGTACGACGCACCCGCCGCTGCGCCTGCAGCGCGGCGCGCTCACGGGCCTCGCGCTTCTCGGCGATCTGCCGGGCCACCCGGTCGTCCTCGACGACCAGGAAGTTCTGGCCGGCACCGGGGACCGCGGAGAGGCCGAGCACCATCGCGGGTCGCGACGGCGTGGCGTCCTCGATGTTCTCGCCGTACTCGTCGAGCATCGCCCGGACACGACCGTGCGCCGGCCCCGCGACCACGGAGTCGCCGACCCGCAGCGTGCCGCGCTGGACCAGCACGGTGGCCACCGGGCCACGGCCGCGGTCCAGGTGCGCCTCGACGACGAGGCCCTGGGCGTCCTGGTCCGGGTTGGCGCGCAGGTCCAGCGAGGCGTCCGCGGTCAGCACGATCGCCTCGAGCAGCTTGTCGAGGTTGAGCTCGGCCTTGGCGGAGACGTCGACGAACATGGTGTCGCCGCCGTACTCCTCGGGCACCAGGCCGTACTCGCTGAGCTGACCGCGCACCTTCTGCGGGTCCGCCGCCGGCACGTCGATCTTGTTCACCGCCACCACGATCGGCACGTCGGCCGCCTTGGCGTGGTTGAGCGCCTCGACCGTCTGCGGCATCACGCCGTCGTCGGCCGCGACCACCAGCACCGCGATGTCGGTCGCCTGGGCACCACGGGCACGCATGGCGGTGAACGCCTCGTGACCGGGGGTGTCGATGAAGGTGATCGCACGCGGGTCACCGTCGACCTCGGTGGTCACCTGGTAGGCACCGATGTGCTGGGTGATGCCGCCGGCCTCCTTGTTGGCCACGTCGGCGTGGCGGAGGGCGTCGAGCAGCTTGGTCTTTCCGTGGTCGACGTGGCCCATGACGGTGACGACCGGCGGCCGCACCGCGAGGTCCTCGTCGGCGCCCTCGTCGGCCCCGAACTCGAGGTCGAAGGACTCCAGCAGCTCGCGGTCCTCGTCCTCGGGCGAGACGACCTGGACGTCGTAGTTCAGCTCCTCGCCGAGCAGCTCGAGGGTCTCGTCACCCACCGACTGGGTGGCGGTGACCATCTCACCGAGGTGGAAGAGCATCTGCACCAGCTGGGCGGGCTCGACGTTGATCTTCTCGGCGAAGTCGGTCAGCGAGGCGCCGCGTGCGAGACGGATCGTCTCGCCGTTGCCCTTGCGGACGCGGATGCCGCCGATCGTCGGCGCCTCCATCTGCTCGAACTCCTGGCGACGCGCCCGCTTCGACTTGCGACCACGACGCGAGGGTCCACCGGGACGGCCGAACGCACCCTGGGTGCTGCCACGACCACCGCGGCCGCGCGGACCACCACCGGGACCGCCGGCGGGGGCGGGACCGAAGCCGCCACGACCCGGAGCGCCACCACGCGAGGGTGCACCGCCGCGCGGTCCACCCGGACCACGACCGCCGGGACCGGGACGGCCACCGGGACGGCCCCCGGGACCGCTGCCGAAGGCAGCCGGGGACTTGGGCATCATCGCCGGGTTCGGCCTCGGCATGCCGGCGCCGCGGCCCGCGCCGCCACCCTCGCGGGCGGCCGGCGGACGCGGGGCACGCTGGTCACCGGACGCGGGCCGGCGGCCCATGCCCTGCGTGGACGAGAACGGGTTGTTGCCCGGACGCGGCGCACCCGGACGGGGGCTGCCCTGGCGCGGCGCACCGGGACGAGCCGCACCACCACGGGCCGCCGGCGGCGCTGCCGGACGCGGTCCGGACGGACGCGGCGCCGCCGGACGGGGTGCGGGGGCAGCGGCGGCGGGCTGCTCCTCCGCGGGAGCCTGCGGGCCGGGCGCCGCCGGACGCGGACCGCTCGCCGGACCGGGTCGCGGCTCGGCTGACGGCGCGGCCGGAGCGGCCTTCGCCGCCGGCGGCATCTCGGCCTCGGTGGGCCCCTCGGCGGCGGCCTTCTCGTCGACCTTCTGGGCGGGTGCCTCGGCGGGCACCTCCGCGGGTGCCTCGGCGGGTGTCTCGGCGGGTGTCACTGCGGGTGCCTGGACGGGCGCCTCCGCAGCGGCGGGAGCCTCTGCGGCCGGAGCGGCCTTCTTGGCGCCGGCCTTCTTCGCCGCCTTCTTGGCAGCGGCCGCCTCCGCCTTGGCGGTCAGATCGGCGCCGTACTTGTCCTCGAACCGCTTGACGACGGGCGGCTCGACGGTCGAGCTGGGGGCTTTGACGAACTCCCCCAGGTCGCTGAGCATGCTGAGGACGTCCTTGCTCGGGACGCCGTACTTCTTGGCGAGTTCATGGACTCGGACCTTGGCCACGTGGTTCCTCCTGGTCCGAGCCCTGCGGGACTGCGGACCGATTAGTTGGTGTGCAAGCTCATCGGTAAGTACTCATCGAGTGCTCATGAGCTGGTGCTCCAGTTCCTGTGTGTGTCGTGCTCGGTCGCGGCAGTCGAGACGTATTCCCGCAACGCGTCGAGACCCAGTGCCTTCCCGCCCTCGTAGCGGAGGGCCCTGCGGAAGGCTCGTTTGCGCTCGGCGAGCTCCAGGCACTCGGTCGTGGGGTGCAGGTGCGCTCCGCGGCCGGGTGCGGTGCCACGCGGGTCGGGCACGACGGCCGGGCCGTGCATGTCCTCGCCGAGTGTCACTCGTAACAACTCGTGCCTGGTGGTTCTTCCCCGACAGCCCACGCAGGTCCGGATGGGGCCTTGCCTGGCGTCGGATCGGGAAACCACCGACGAAGAGTCTAACGAATGACCGGGGAAACTTACGAACCGACGGCTCCGGCGAGCTCGGTGAAGATCTCCGCCATCCGCCCCACGGTCACCGACAGGTGGCCGTCATCGGGGTGCAGCCGCGTGTGCACGCCCGGCAGGTGCGCGGCGAGCCACTCCCCGTGGGAGAACGGCACCATCAGGTCCGCACCGCCCTGCCACACGAACACCGGCACCTGCAACGTCGAGAGCTCGAACCCCCACGGACGGGTGAAGGCCAGGTCGTCGTCGAGCCACCCGTCGACGCCGGACCCGAGTGCCTCGCCCATGTTGGCGGCCAGGTCCTCCCCGAACTCGTCGGTCAGCACCGCGCGGTCGATCTCCGGCAGCAGGCTGTCCATCTCGGCCACGACCGCCGCGGCGTCGGCCGCGCGCAACGGCACCGCGAGCTCCTCCAGGAAGGGACGCAGGCAGGCTTCGCCCTCGAGGGCGCGGCCGAACTCGTCGACGTTCAGCTCGCCCATGCCGGCCAGGAAGTCGAGGCCCGTGGCGTCGTACGGCGCCACGCCCGCGATCGTCGCGACGCCCGCGACGCGATCCGGCAGCAGCGCGGCCGTGGCCAGCGCGTGCGGACCACCGCCCGACCAGCCGGCGGTGACGCAGCGCGCGGCTCCGAGGTGGTCGAGCACCGCCGCCATGTCGTCGGCGACGTCGGCCACCGTGCGACCGGGCCGGCGCGAGGAGCGGCCGTAGCCGGGTCGGCTGTAGCTGACCAGTCGGAGCCCGGCCGCGTCCGCGGCACGCTGGAAGGCCCGGAACGGCCGCCCCGAGCCCGGGGTGCCGAAATGGAAGAGCAGCGGCAGGCCGTCCTCAGGGCCGCTGGTCCAGAGGTCGAGGACGCGGCCGTCGGCGAGGTCGAGCAGCATCAGGCCTCCGGCGCCTCGTCGGAGCGGATGTCGATGCGCCAGCCGGTGAGCCGGGCGGCGAGCCGGGCGTTCTGGCCCTCCTTGCCGATCGCCAGCGACAGCTGGAAGTCCGGCACCACGACGCGGGCCGACCGGGCATCGGCGTCGACGACCGTGACCGACGACACCCGGGCCGGGCTGAGCGCGTTGGCGACCAGCGTGGCGGGGTCGTCGGACCAGTCCACGATGTCGATCTTCTCGCCGTGCAGCTCGTTCATCACGTTGCGCACCCGCTGGCCCATCGGCCCGATGCAGGAGCCCTTGGCGTTCACCCCGGGCACGTGCGACCGCACCGCGATCTTGGTGCGGTGACCGGCCTCGCGGGCGATCGCGGCGATCTCGACGGTGCCGTCGGCGATCTCGGGGACCTCGAGGGCGAACAGCTTCTTGACCAGGTTGGGGTGGGTGCGCGAGAGCATCACCTGCGGCCCGCGCAGTCCCTTGCGGACGCTCACCACCAGCGCCTTGATCCGGGTGCCGTGGCTGTAGTCCTCCCCCGCCACGCGCTCGCCGGCGGGCAGCAGGGCCTCGAGCTTGCCCAGGTCGACGAGCACGTCGTTGGGGTCGCGCCCCTGCTGGACCACCCCGGAGACGATGTCGCCCTCCTTGCCGGAGAACTCGCCGTACTTCCGCTCGTCCTCGGCGTCGCGCAGCCGCTGCAGCATGATCTGCTTGGCGGTCGTGGCGGCGATGCGGCCGAAGCCCTCGGGGGTGTCGTCGTACTCCCCGACGGTGTTGCCCTCCTCGTCGAGCTCCGCGGCCAGCACCCGCACGTGCCCGCTCTTGCGGTCGAGCTCGACGCGCGCGTCCTGCTTGGCGCCGGGCGTCTTGTGGTAGGCGGTCAGCAGCGCCTGCTCGATGGCCTCGACGAGGACGTCGAAGGAGATCTCCTTCTCGCGCTCCAGCATCCGCAGGATGCTCATGTCGATGTCCACCTCAGCCCTCCTTCACGTTGTCGTCGGCCCGGTCGCGGGGCTTGAACTCGACCTGCACCCGGGCGCGGCGGACCTCCGCGTAGGGCAGCCGCCGCAGGCCGCCGTCCACCTCGACGGTGGCCGCCTCGTCGTCGGCGGCCACGATGCGCCCGGTGAGGGCCGATCCCTCGGCCAGGTCGACCCGGACCAGGCGGCCGGCGTTGCGGCGCCAGTGCCGTGGCAGCGAGAGCGGGCGGTCGACGCCGCGAGAGGACACCTCGAGCGTGTACGGCGCCTCACCCATCACGTCGGAGTCGTCGAGGAGCCGCGAGACCTCGCGGGTCGCCTCGGCGAGGTCGTCCATCGTCGGTCCCCCGTCCTTGTCCACCGCCACGCGCAGCATCCGCCTCCGACCCGCGCTGCTGACCTCGACCGCCTCCAGGTCGACACCCAGCGAGGCGAGCGGGCCGGTCAGCAGTGCGACGAGGCGGTCCCGGACCTCCGGCGTACCCACGAAGGTGACCTCCCAGCTGTGATGTTGTGGCGGGTCCACCCTAACGGGTCCCGGGCCCCTGCCCCGACTACGATTCCCGGCGTGCCAGCCCCGGGTCCCTCGCAGCCTGCCGTGCCGCGTCGCGCGGTGCTGGGTGGCGTGCTGGGCGTGGTGGCGACCGCGGTCGGGTGCGCCCCGGCGGCCTCCCCGTCCGGCCAGGGCGGCCGCACGACCTCGAAGGGAAGCGCGTCCGCGGGCCAGCCCCGCGCGGTCTCCCCCGACGTCGCGGTCGCGATCTCGGCCGCGAGCCAGGTGCGGCAGGCTGCCGACCTGCTGCACCGCACCGTGCGCCGCCACCCCCGGCTGCGTGGCCGGCTGACGGCCCTGTCCGCGGTGCACGACACGCACCTGCGGCTGCTGCGGCAGGCCGTCCCGCCGGGCGAGCACGAGGACCGGTCGAGTACGACGGCCCGCCAGGCGGTGCCGCCTCGCGCCGCCGCGGCGGTGGACGGGGTCGTGCGGGTCGAGCACGGCCTGCGGCAGAGCCTGGAGGGGTTGGCCGTGCGGGCGCAGAGCGGGGAGTTCGCCCGGCTGCTGGCGGCGATGTCCGCGGCGGTCGGCCAGCAGCTGGCACTGCTCGCCGGCGACGGAGCCGCGCGGTGAGGCCGCTGGCCGCGCTGCAGGCGACCCTGGGCGGGGAGCACGCCGCGGTCTGGCTCTACGGCCTGCTCGGCGCGCAGGTGTCCCAGTCGCGGGAGCCGAAGCTCTTCGACGCGCTGAGCCGGGCCTACGACCTGCACGTCCGGCAGCGCGACGAGCTCACCGTGACGATCAGCGACCTGGGTGCCTCGCCGGTGGCGTCCCGGGTCTCCTACGCGCCGCCCAACCCGGCCCGTACGGCCGCCCAGCAGCGGGCCGCCGCGCTGCTGGTCGAGCAGCGCCTGGCCGACCTCTACGGCCAGCAGGTGGAGAGCACGACGCACGCGCAACGACGGTGGGCGATCGCGGCGCTCGACGGGTGCGCCGTCCGGCAGCTCACGTTCGGCGGTGCGCCGTCGGACCTGCCGGGCATGCCCGTCACGCCGGCGCGCCCCAGCTCCGGATGACCTCGGCGACCTCGGCCAGCCGCTGCACGACCGCGTCGGGCTCGCCGTCGGTGTGACCGCGCTGGCCGTCCGGGATCTGGCTGTGCGGCACGTGGATCGTCCTCATCCCGGCCTGCTGGGCACCCCACACGTCGTCGTACAGCCGGTCGCCGACGTAGACGCAGCGCCCCGGGTCCTCGACGCCGACCGCGCCCATCGCCGCCCGGAACGCCTCGGCCGCCGGCTTCGTGCAGCCGATCTCGCTGGTGTAGACGTCACCGTCGAGGAGGTGCAGCACCCCGTCGCGGCGGAAGAACTCCTCGTGCCAGCTGCGCGGCCAGATGGTGTTCGACAGCACGCCCACCCGGACGCCGCGGTCGTGCAGCCCCTGCCACAGCGGCGCCACGTCGGGGTCGGTCAGCGTGTGCGGCTCCCAGAAGTCGTGGTAGGCGGTGAGCAGCTCCGGGTCGTGGTCGAGCCCGGCCACCTCGAAGAGGTCGGCGATGGTGGCGCTGCGCTGCTCGTCGCGTGACCAGCCCCAGACCGTCGCAGCCGCCTCGTGCAACCGGCTGGCGCTCACGTGCACCTCGTGGTCGACCCCGACCACGGCCTGGGCCAGGGCCAGCGACTCCTCGTGGAAGTCGATGTCGTGCCAGGCGGTCAGGGTGCCGCCCCAGTCGAAGATCACCGCGTCGATGCCCGTCACGACGGGCAAACCTAGCGGAGGCGGCCGGCGAGCGAGCAGACCTCGCCCGGTGTGGGTCGCCGGTCCGCGGGTACCACGCCGCCGTGCCGAGCCGGACCGACGTCGTGACCCTTGCCCGCCGCCTCGACGAGGCCGTCTCGTCACTGCGCCCGGGGCAGCGCGAGGCGATGGAGGCCGTCCTGGAGCGGGACACGCTGGCCGTGCTCGCCACCGGGGTGGGCAAGACCCTCGTCTACCAGGTCGCCGCCACGCGACTGGACGGCCCGACCGTCGTGGTCTCCCCCACCCTGGCCCTGCAGGCCGACCAGGCGGCGGCGCTGACCGACTCGGGGATGAGCGCCGCGCGCCTCGACGGGCGGGTGCGCGGTCGCCGCCGTGAGGCGCTGCTGGACGACTTCGGCTCGGGCCGGCTCGAGGTGCTGCTGGTGACCCCCGAGCTGCTCGCCAGCGAGGAGGTCGGCGCCCGGATCGCCACCGCGGAGCCCAGCCTGCTGGTGGTCGACGAGGCGCACTGCGTCAGCGCGTGGGGCGAGGACTTCCGGCCCGACTACGCCGCGCTCGGCACGGTGGTGGAGAGGCTCCGCCGGCCCCGGGTGCTGGCGCTGACCGCGACCGCGTCGCCCTCGGTGCGCGCGGAGATCATCACCACCCTGCGGATGCGCGACCCCGCCGTGATCGTGGGCGACGCCGACCGGAGGAACATCTGGCTGGGGGTGCGGGCCTGCCGCGACGAGGCTCACACCACCGCGGAGGTGGCCGAGCTGGTCCGCGGGGTCCAGGACGGCACCGCGATCGTCTACGTGGCCACCCGGCGGCGCACCGAGGAGCTCGCCGCCGCGCTCACCGGGCAGGGGCTGGCCACCATCCCCTACCACGGCGGGATGCCCTCGCGGCGACGCGACGAGGTGCATCGCGCCTTCCACGAGGGCCAGGCCCGGCTGGTCGTGGCCACCTCCGCCTTCGGGCTCGGGGTGGACCGGCCCGACGTGCGGCTGGTGGCCCATGCCGACCCCACCGAGAGCCTGGACGACTACTGGCAGGAGGCCGGGCGCGCGGGCCGAGACGGCGAGCCGGCGCGGGCGGTGCTGCTGACCCGACCCGGCGGGTACGGCGTGCGCTCCTACTTCGCCGCCGGCACCGGCGCCACGGCTGAGGACCTGACCGCGGTGGTGCACGCCCTGCGCGGCGGCGACGCGCTGCGGCCGGCGGCCGTGGCCGACGCCGCGGGACTCGGCAGCCGCCGGTCACGGCGGGCCCTCAACGCGCTGGCGCGCATCGGAGCGGTGCGCGAGGACCGCTCCGGCGTCCGGCTCGTCAGCGACACCGCGGGCGGGGAGGTCGTCGCCCGGGCACTGGCCTTCGTCGAGGCGATGCGGGAGCGCCGGGAGACCGGGGTCGGCCTGGTCCGCAGGTACGCCGAGACCACCGACTGCCGGCGGCGGCTGGTGCTCGAGACCCTCGGCGAGGAGCACCCGCAGCCGTGCGGCCACTGCGACAGCTGCGACGCCGGCACCGCTGGAGCGGCCGTCGACCGGCCCTTTCGGATCGGCGCGCAGGTGCGTCACCGGGAGTTCGGCCCCGGGACGGTGTCGTCGTACGAGGAGGACCGGGTGGTGGTGCTCTTCGAGGAGGCCGGCTACCGCACCCTGGCGCTCGACCTCGTCGAGGAGCAGCAGCTGCTGACCGGCTGCTGACCCGCTGCTGATCGGCGCGCGGCAGGCTGGACCGACCCGCGGGGTCGGGGCCCGCGTCAGCCGCGTACGACGCCGACGAGGCGTTCGACGGCCTCCCCCAGGGGCACGTCCTCGCGCTCGCCGGAGCGGCGGTCCCTCACCTCGACGTTGCCCTCGGCCAGCCCCCGCCCGACGGTGACGATCGTGGGCACGCCGAGCAGCTCGGCGTCCTTGAACTTCACGCCCGGGCTGACCTTGGGCCGGTCGTCGTAGATCACCGTCAGGCCGGCCGCGGCGAGGTCGTCGGCCAGGCCCTCGGCGGTGTCGAAGACCGCGGCGTCCTTGCCGGTGGCCACGAGGTGCACGTCGGCGGGAGTGATCTCGCGCGGCCAGCACAGGCCCAGCTCGTCGTGGTTGCCCTCGGCGATCGCGGCCACGGCCCGGGAGACGCCGATGCCGTAGGAGCCCATCGTGACGGTGACCAGCTTGCCGTTCTCGTCGAGCACCTGCAGGTCGAGCGCCTCGGCGTACTTGCGGCCGAGCTGGAAGATGTGGCCCATCTCGATGCCCCGCGCCGACTCCAGGGTGCCCTCGGCGCAGCCGGGGCAGGGGTCGCCGTCGCGAACGTCGGCGGCCTCGATGGTGCCGTCGGGGGTGAAGTCGCGGCCGACGACGAGGTCGAGCACGTGCCTGCCGGGCTCGTTCGCCCCGGTGACCCAGCGCGTGCCCTCGACGACGCGGGGGTCGACGAGGAACCGGATCCTGGACTCCGCCTTCTCCCCCAGCACCGCCGGGCCGATGTAGCCCTTGACCAGGGCAGGGTGACGGCGCATCTCCTGCTCGTCCATCGGCTCGACCTCGATCGGCTCGAGCTGTCCCTCCAGCCGCTTCTGGTCGACGTCGCGGTCGCCGGGGAGGCCGATCGCCAGCGGCTCGCGGGTGCCGTCGGGGTGCTTGAGCACGACCAGCACGTTCTTGAGCGTGTCGCCGGCCTGCCACGGACGGTCGTCGCGGGGGTACTTGGCGTTGAGGTGGTCGACCAGCGTCTGGATGGTCGGGGTGTCCGGGGTGTCCTCGGCGTGGGCGGCGGGCGCGTCGTCGTACGGCACCGGCGCGGGCGCGGGCACCTCCACGGCCTCGACGTTCGCCGCGTAGCCGCACGCGGTGCAGCGCACGTAGGTGTCCTCGCCGACGTCGGCCTTGGCGAGGAACTCCTCCGACCGGGAGCCGCCCATCGCCCCGGAGGTCGCCTTGACGATCACGTAGTCGAAGCCGAGCCGGTCGAAGGTGCGGATGTAGGCGTCGCGGTGTGCGGCGTACGACGCCTCCAGGCCCTCGTCGGTCGTGTCGAAGGAGTAGGAGTCCTTCATCACGAACTCCCGACCCCGCAGCAGTCCTGCGCGCGGACGGGCCTCGTCGCGGTACTTGGTCTGGATCTGGTAGAGCCAGACGGGCAGGTCCTTGTAGGAGGAGTAGAGGTCCTTGACCACGAGGGTGAACATCTCCTCGTGGGTGGGACCGAGCAGGTAGTCGCCGTCCTTGCGGTCCTTGAGCCGGAAGATGCTCTCGCCGTACTCGGTCCACCGGCCGCTCGCCTCGTAGGGCTCCCGGGGCAGCAGCGCCGGGAACTGCAGCTCCTGGGCGCCGATCGCGTCCATCTCCTGCCGGATGATCCGCTCGACGTTGCGCAGCACCCGCAGCCCCAGCGGGAGCCAGGAGTAGATGCCGGGCGCGGCGCGGCGGATGTAACCGGCGCGCACCAGCAGCCGGTGGCTCGGCACCTCCGCGTCGGCCGGGTCCTCGCGCAGCGTCCGCACGAACAGCGTCGACATGCGGAGCACACGGGCGGCGTGCCGGGAGCGGGCGGGCTCTTGCGCAGTCATGCCGAGAAGGCTAGCGGCGGGGCGCCACCGCGGGCGAAGCGGTTTCCCTCGCAGGACGCGTCGCCGGAGCCGGTCGCTCAGAACATGATCGTGGAGAACGTGCCGGTCTGCCGGAACCCGACCCGCTCGTAGGCGAGCCGCGCGGCGGTGTTGTGCGCGTTGACGTAGAGCGAGACCGTCGGTGCGATCTCCCGCAGGCAGGCCTCGACGACCGCGGCCATCCCGGCGGTGGCCAGGCCCTCCCCCCGGCGGTGCGGCGGCACGTAGACCCCCTGGACCTGGCAGGCGCTGGGCGTCGCGCAGGCCACCTCGGCCTTGAAGACCACCTCGCCGTCCTCGATCCGGGAGAAGGACCAGCCCCGGCTGACCAGCTGCGCCACGCGAGCGTGGTAGAGCCCGCGGCCGTCGCCTCCCTCCGGCGAGACACCGACCTCCTCGGTGTACATCGCGACGCACGCCGGGTAGAGGGTCTCGAGGTCCTCGGGCCCGGTCCGGCGCACCGACGGATCGGGGCGCACCCGCGGAGCCGAGTCGATGACCAGGTGGGGCTGCTCCCAGCGCAGCTCGCGCGGCTGGTCCCAGACGTGCTCCAGCCCCGTCCACAGCCACTCGACCTGCTCGCGGGGACCGACGATCGTGGCGCTGCTGCGTCGGCGACGCATCGCCCGGCGGACGAACGCGTCGCAGGCCTCCTCGGTCGCGAGCACGGGCACGAAGTTGGCGCCGACGTGGCACAGCGAGACCAGCCGGCCGCCGTCGACGTAGCCCCACATCTCGCCACCGAGCCAACGCGGGTCGAGCTGGGTGATCCTGCTGCGGTACTCCGCGAACACGTTGGTGACCGGGTCCTCGGCGATCACGTCGAGGGCCGCGTTGAGGTCTCCGGGCCCGAGGACGCGGACACCTTGCTGCAACCGGAGCACGTGCGGAGCCTACGTCAGCATCCTTGCGCCCGGGCAGACCGCGTCACAGGCACGAGCGTGGGTCCACTTCTCATTCCCCGCCTTCGCTGCGGGGCGCGGTCACCGCCGGCCGGTGACCGTGGCCGACCTCAGGAGATGCTGACCTCGGCGGCGGCGCCCTCCTGCGGCTCCATCCCCTCGGCGATGCGCATCGCCTCCTCGATCAGGGTCTCCACGATCTCCGACTCGGGCACCGTCTTGACGACCTCCCCCTTGACGAAGATCTGACCCTTCCCGTTGCCCGAGGCGACGCCGAGGTCGGCCTCCCGTGCCTCGCCGGGACCGTTGACCACGCAGCCCATCACGGCCACGCGCAGCGGCACCTCGAGCCCGTCGAGTCCGGCGGTGACCCGCTCGGCCAGCGAGTAGACGTCGACCTGGGCGCGCCCGCACGAGGGGCAGGAGACGATCTCCAGGCGGCGCGGCCTCAGGTTGAGCGACTGCAGGATCTGGATGCCGACCTTGACCTCCTCGACCGGCGGCGCCGAGAGCGAGACCCGGATGGTGTCACCGATCCCCCGGGAGAGCAGCGCGCCGAACGCGGTCGCGGACTTGATCGTGCCCTGGAAGGCCGGTCCTGCCTCGGTCACGCCGAGGTGCAGCGGCCAGTCACCCCGCTCCGCGAGCATCTCGTAGGCCTGCACCATCACGACCGGGTCGTGGTGCTTGACCGAGATCTTGAAGTCGTGGAAGTCGTGCTCCTCGAACAGGCTGGCCTCCCACACCGCGGACTCCACGAGCGCCTCGGGGGTCGCCTTGCCGTGCTTGTCGAGGATCCTCTTGTCGAGGGACCCGGCGTTGACGCCGATGCGCAGCGAGGTGCCGTGGTCCTTGGCCGCCTGGGCGATCTCCTTGACCTGGTCGTCGAACTTCTTGATGTTGCCGGGGTTGACGCGGACCCCCGCACAGCCGGCCTCGATCGCCTGGAAGACATAGCGCGGCTGGAAGTGGATGTCGGCGATCACCGGGATCTGCGAGTGCTGCGCGATCTGCGCCAGCGCGTCGGCGTCGTCCTGGGAGGGGCAGGCGACCCGGACGATGTCGCAGCCGGCCGCGGTCAGCTCGGCGATCTGCTGCAGCGTCGAGTTCACGTCGGCGGTCAGCGTGGTGGTCATCGACTGCACCGAGATCGGGTGGTCGCTGCCGACGCCCACCTGACCGACCTTGATCTGGCGGGTCTTGCGACGGGGTGCCAGGACGGGCGCAGGCGCTTCGGGCATGCCGAGGGAAACCGAGGTCATGCCCCTAGGTTACGCGGCCGCCTCCGCCCGCCCACGCGCACGGCGCCCCGCGTGCGGACCGTCACACGATCAGGTCAGACCGGCACCACGATGTCGGCGTAGACGAGCAGCACCGTCATCACCAGGAGGAGTCCGGCGATGACGTAGGCGACGGGGAGCAGCTTGGCCACGTCGAAGTAGCCGGGGTCGGGCCGGCCGCGCAACCGGGCGATGCCACGGCGGCAGGCCTCGAACAGCGCACCCGCGATGTGCCCGCCGTCCAGCGGCAGCAGGGGCACGAAGTTGAACATCCCGACGAAGAGGTTCACCCCGCCGAGGAGCAGCACCGCGGAGGCGACCCGGTCGCCTCCGGAGACCTGTCGGTCCGAGGCGATCTGCCCGGCGACCCGGCTGGCACCGACGACGCTCATCGGGCTGTTCGGGTCGCGCTTCTGCAGGCCCAGTGCGGCGCGGCCGACCCCGTAAAGCTTCTGCGGGAGGTGGGCGAGCGCGGTCACCGTGTCCCAGGTGTAGGTGCCCATCGTGCGCACGGTGTAGCCCGGCCCCTTGGTGACGTTGTGCAGGGCCGGGGTGATGCCCAGGAAGCCGGCCTGGACCGTCCGGGAGCCGTCACCGTCGAGCGAGGGCAGGGAGTTGACGGTCGTGCTGGTCCGCAGGGTGAGCCGACGTCCGTCGCGCAGCACCGTGATCGTCGCTGCTCCGGACTCGTTGGCACGCACCAGCCGCTGCAGCTGGGAGTAGGAGCCGACCCGGGTGCCGTTGAAGGCCAGCACCCGGTCGCCGTGCCGGAGTCCGGCCCTGCGCGCCGGCGCGACCGGGTCGTTCGAGGTGCACCGAGGCGGCTGCTGGCCGACGCGGATGGCGACCACGCAGTCGGAGACGGTGCCGATGGTGGTGCTGGGCTCGGGGACGCCGTGGATCATGAACACGCCGCCGAAGAGCAGGAAGGCGATCACCACGTTGGTGGTGGCGCCGGCGCCCATGACCACGACCTTCTTCCACCAGGGCAGCTTGTAGAAGACGCGGTCCTCGTCGCCTTCCTCGATCAGCTCGTACTCCGAGGCACGCGCGTCGGAGACGAGCTGGGCGAACATGCCGGTGTTGCTCTTGCGGATCCGGCGCGGCTCGTCGCCCGGCGCCGGCGGCAGCATCCCGATCAGCTTGACGTAGCCGCCCAGCGGGAAGGCCTTGACGCCGTACTCGGTCTCGCCGCGGCGGGTGGACCAGAGGGTCTTGCCGAAACCGATGAAGTACTGCGGGACGCGGACCCCGAAGAGCTTGCCGAAGGCCATGTGCCCGGCCTCGTGCAGCCCGATGGAGATCGCCAGGCCGAGGACGAAGAGGACGACCCCGGCGAGGTAGAGCAGGGCGGTCATGGGCTCCTCAGGAGGCGTTCGGTCTCCGTGCGGGCCCACGCATCGGCGGCCAGCACGTCGTCGACGGTGGGTTCGTGCGTCTCCGAGCCTACGTCGTGCAGCTCCACCACGCGGGCAACCGTGTCGACGATGTCGACGAAGGCCAGCCGCTCCTGCCGGAAGGCCTCGACACACACCTCGTTGGCGGCGTTGTAGACCGCGGGCGCGGTGCCGCCCCGCTCCCCCGCGGCCCGGGCGAGGCGTACGGCGGGGAACGCTTCGTCGTCGAGCGGGAAGAACTCCCAGACCTGCGGGGTCGACCAGTCCACCGCGGGCGCCGCCTCCGGCACGCGGTCCGGCCAGGCCATGCCGAGCGCGATCGGGATCAGCATCGTCGGCGGGGAGGCCTGGGCGAGTGTCGAGCCGTCGACGAACTCGACCATCGAGTGCACCACGCTGGTCGGCTGCACCACCACCTCGATGCGGTCGAACGGGATCCCGAAGAGCAGGTGCGCCTCGATCACCTCCAGCCCCTTGTTGACCAGCGTGGCCGAGTTGATCGTCACGACCGGCCCCATGTCCCACGTCGGGTGGGCCAGCGCGTCGGCGACCGTCACCTCGCGCAGCTCCGCGCGGCTGCGGCCACGGAACGGGCCGCCGCTGGCGGTGAGCACCAGCTTGCGCACCTCCTCGGCACGCCCGCCGCGCAGGCACTGGGCCAGGGCACTGTGCTCGCTGTCGACGGGCACGATCTGTCCCGGGCCGGCCCGCCGGGTGACCACCGGGCCCCCGATGATCAGCGACTCCTTGTTGGCCAGCGCGAGGGTGTTCCCGGCCTCCAGCGCGGCCACCGTCGGTCGCAGGCCGACCGCGCCGGTGATCCCGTTGAGCACCACGTCGCACTCGAGCCCGGCCGCCTGCACCGACGCGTCCTCGCCGGTCCCGGAGAAGGCCGGGGCGAACTCCGCCACCTGCTTCTCGAACAGCTCGGGCCGAGCCCCGCCCGCGGTCAGCCCGACCACCCGGAAGCGGCCGGGGTTGGCCCGGACGACCTGCAGGGCCTGGGTACCGATCGAGCCCGTCGACCCGAGGATCACCACATCACGTCGCGTCACGACGGCATTGTGCCAAGCGCTGCCGTGCGCGGCTCAGCCGGCGGCCGACACCGCTGCTCGCGTCGCGGAGGGCTGTCGCCGGACCGGTCCGCTCAGTCGGTGAGGCCGTGCAGCTCCGCGTCGACGAAGGGCACGATCGCGACCGGGATCTGGGAGTACTTCTGGCAGTAGGCCCCGGTCGATCCCGCCATCGCCCTCTTCAGCACGCCCTTGTGCTCGGTGCCCACGACGAGCAGCACAGCGTCGCGGGACAGCTCGACGAGCGCCTGGCCCGGGTGCGCACGGACGACCCGGCGCTCGATCAGTGGCACGTCGTCGAGCCCGCGCGCGACCGCCGCGATGGCGTTGTCCTGCAGCTCGGTGGCGGCCTTCTCGTGGGCCGCGTTCTCCTCCTGCAGCAGCACGCCGCCGTAGCCTGCGTAGATCGTGTCGGCCTGCCAGGCAGTGACCGCCCGGATCGTTGCTCCGCGGAGCCGGGCCTCCTCGATGGCGAAACGGAGCGCGTCGGCGGACGACTTCGAGCTGTCCACCCCTACGGTGATGACCGCACCGGTCATGGCACACCTCCTCGTGGCTGCCTCCATGCTCGTCAGGCGCAGCCGTGCGCAGGAGTGCCCTCAGCCCCCGGCCGGCGGGACCTTCGTCCCCCGGGTCCGACCGGCCGCGACCCGGCCGGCGGGCAGCCCCCGGCAGCGGTGCAGCCAGGCATGGAAGTCCCAGTGCCGCAGGAAACGCTCCGCGGCGGCACGGCCTCGCCGGAGGAGCAGGTCCTGCTGGTCGCGGGTGAGGTCGAAGTCGAAGCTCGGCACGTCGCCGGTCTCGACCGCGATGCTGCGGGCGAGGTTGCACGGGTCGAGGAGGTGCTCGGCCTGGCAGGCCTCGATCGAGGTCTCCACCAGCGCGATGCCCATCTCCACCGGGCCGTCGACCGGTGCCACGTGTGCCGGCTCGCCGATGCCGAGGGCGTTGAGCCGGACCCCGATGGTGGGCCACCGGGGCGGCTGCTCGTCGAGCCGGTCGAACACCGAGATCGGGTAGTTCGACAACAGCCCGCCGTCGACGAGCGTGGAGGTGCCGGACCGGCCGGCGAGCTGGACCGGCTCGAAGAGGAACGGCACGGATGCCGAGGCGCGCACGGCGTCGGCCACGGGCTGCTCGTCGGGGTCGAGGCCGTAGTCGGCGTAGTCCCAGGGCAGCTGGACGAGCCGCCGACGGGAGACGTCACTGGCGATCACGACCAGCCGGTAGCGGTGGTGGACGGCGCCGTCGCCGCCGGGGTCGTCGAGGCGGAGGTCGCCGAAGGTGCGGACGCCGAACTCCCCCAGCACCCCGGCGACCCAGTCGCGCAGGTGGTCGCCGGCGTAGGCGCCGTCGTGGGTGATGACGCCGAGCGCGTCACCGAGGTAGCCCAGCGGGCCCCAGGACGGCACCAGGCTGCCCGGCAGGTCGCGGTCGCGGAACCTGCGGTAGTCGAGGGTGAGGGCGATCTCCTCGAGCCGGTCGACGGACTCGCCGCGTTGCTGCATCGCCGCCACCACCGCCCCGACGAGGGCACCTGCCGAGGTGCCCGCGACGCGACCGAAGGTGTAGCCGGCGGCGCCGAGCGCCTGCACCGCGCCGGCGAGCGCGATGCCCTTCACGCCGCCGCCCTCGAGGACGAGGTCGGTCGTGTGCGTCCCCAGCGGGGTCGACGACTGGTCGGGCGTCCCGGATCCGTCCACCATGGGTCGCAGCCTAATGAGTGCCGGGGACATCGATTGATTCCGTCGTACCGGGCCTGTCGGCCTTGCGGTATCCGTCATACAGTGACGGCATGACCGACGTATCCGCCACCCCGACGACGCTGCCGCAGGAGCGTCGCCTGGTCACCGAGATCCCCGGACCGGCCTCGCGGGAGCGCTTCGCGCGGCGCAACGACCTGGTCGCGGCCGGGGTGAGCACCACCCTGCCGGTCTTCGTGGAGCGCGCGGGTGGAGGCGTGGTCGTCGACGCCGACGGCAACTCGCTCATCGACCTGGCCAGCGGCATCGCCGTGACCACCGTCGGCAACGCCGCGCCGGAGGTCGTCCGGCGGGTGCAGGAGCAGGTCGCGGCCTTCACCCACACCTGCTTCATGGTCACGCCCTACGACGGCTACGTCGACGTCTGCGCCCGGCTGGCCGAGCTGACGCCGGGCGACCACGCCAAGAAGTCGGTGCTGCTGAACTCGGGCGCGGAGGCGGTGGAGAACGCGGTGAAGATCGCCCGCCACGCGACCGGTCGCACCGGTGTCGCGGTCTTCGAGCACGCCTATCACGGGCGGACCAACCTGACCATGGCGATGACCGGCAAGAACATGCCCTACAAGCAGGGCTTCGGCCCCTTCGCCGGCGAGGTGCACCGGGCGCCGATCTCCTACCCCTTCCGCGACGGGCTGTCGGGCCAGGAGGCCGCCGCGCGCGCGATCGAGCTGTTCGAGCGGCACGCCGGCGCCCGGAACCTCGCGTGCGTGGTCGTGGAGCCGATCCTGGGCGAGGGCGGCTTCGTCGTCCCCGCTCCCGGCTTCCTGCCGGCGCTCGCCGACTGGGCCGCCGAGCACGGCATCCTGCTGGTCGCCGACGAGATCCAGTCCGGTTTCTGCCGCACCGGCGACTGGTTCGCCTGTGACCACGAGGGCGTCGTGCCCGACCTGATCACCACCGCGAAGGGCATCGCGGGCGGGCTGCCGCTGGCGGCGGTGACCGGCCGCGCCGAGATGATGGACGCCGTGCACCCGGGCGGCCTCGGGGGCACGTACGGCGGCAACCCGGTGGCGTGTGCGGCGGCGCTGGGTGCGATCGATGCGATGCAGCACCACGACCTGCCGGCCCGCGCGCGGGAGATCGGCGCGCTCCTCGAGAAGCGGCTGGTGGCGCTGCAGCAGCAGTACCCCGTGATCGGCGACGTCCGCGGGCGCGGGGCGATGATGGCCATCGAGCTGGTCGGCGACGACGGGCGCAGCCCGAACGGTGCGCGCGCCGCCGCGGTCAACGCCGCCTGCCACGCCGCCGGGGTGGTCACGCTGACCTGCGGCAGCTGGGGCAACGTCTTCCGCTTCCTGCCGCCGCTCTCGATCTCCGACGCCCTGCTGGAGGAGGCCCTCGACGTGCTCGGCGAGGCCTTCGCCGCGACCGCCTGAGCATTCCGCGCAGCCCCGAGAGGGCCCACGAGCGGACACGAGGGGGCACGAGGGGGCACGAGGGGGTTGGCCGGGGCCGGCGGGACTACTGGTCCCGTCGGCCCCAGGGGCTGCCGTAGGCGGTGAGCAGGTCCAGGAACGGCACCGCGTCGAACGCCTCGGGTCCCAGCACGCCCGCGCCCCGCCAGTCGCCCCGGGCCTGCAGCTCGAGGGCCACGACCGGGTTGACGGCCGTCTGCCAGGCCACGCACTGGTGGCCGTACTCCGCCATCGACCAGGCGTTGTCGACCACGTGGTAGAGGTAGGTCGAGCGCGGCTCGCCGTCCTTGCCGGTGCCGGTGACCAGCACGCCCGCGCAGGTCTTCCCGCTCATCTGGGGCCCGAGGGTGGCGGGATCCGGAAGGCACGCGGCGACGACGTCGCGAGGCGCCACCTCGACGCCCCGCACCGTCACCGGGTCGGTGCGGTCGAGGCCCACCTTGTGCAGGGTGCGCAGCACCTCGATGAACTCCCCGCCGAGGCCGTACTTGAACGTCGCCCGGCTGCAGTCGATCCAGCGCGGCATCAGCAGCACTTCCTCGTGCTCGACGTTGACGCACTCGACCGGTCCGATGCCCTCCGGGAAGTCGAAGACCTCCGGCTCGCTGAAGGGTTCGGTGGTGTGCCAGGAGCCGTCCTGCCAGACGATCGGGGGGTTCAGGCACTCCTCGATCGTGGTCCAGATCGAGAACGACGGCGCGAAGTCGTGCCCGGCGACGACGAGGTTCGCCCCGTCGCGCACGTCGAGGGAGTCGATCGAGGAGAACAGGTGGTCGGCGGCGTACCTGGCGAAGACGTCGGAGAGCCCCGGCTCGACGCCCATACCGACCAGTGCCAGCCGTCCCGCCGACTCCCACTCCTGCGCCCGGGCGAACTGCTCGTCGCCGAGCATCACCCCGGGCTTCTCGTACGGCGCGTCGGGGTGCGGGCGCGACAGGCTCATCGCCATGTCGAGGTAGTCGGCACCCGCCGACAGGGCACCGGAGAAGATCGGCATCACGAAGCGCGGGTCGACGGCGTTGACCACGTGGGTGATCCGGTGCTCGCGGCACAGCGCGGCGACCGCCTGCTCCGAGGACGCGTCCACCCGTGCGGCGACGAAGCGCTCGTCCCGCACGGCCCCCTTCGCCCGGGCAGCGTCGTGGTCGGCGACCACGCAGGCCTCGAAGAAGTCCCGACGCTGGGCGATGGCCGTGATCGCGGCGCCGACGGCGCCGGCACCGATGAGCAGGATCCGCATCAGGCGGTCCTCACCGCGGCGTCACGCCGACGGCTGCGACGCAGCCACAACGCGTTCGCGATCACCAGCAGCACACCGAACGCGAAGATCAGCGTGCCCATCACGTTCACCTGCGGTGGCGTGCCGACCCGGGAGCTGCCGTAGACCCACAGTGGGAAGGTCTGCATGGTGCCGGCGTTGAACTCGGTGATGATGAAGTCGTCGATCGACAGCGCGAAGGCCAGCAGCGCGCCCGCGATCACGCCGGGCATCAGGATCGGCAGCGTCACCAGCCGGAAGGTGGTGAACCCGCTGGCCCCGAGGTCCTGCGCGGCCTCCTCCAGCGACCGGTCGTAGGCGGCCATCCGGGCACGCACGGTGATCGCGACGTAGACGATGTCGAACATGATGTGGGAGATCAGCACGGTGCCGTAGCCGCGCGGGATGCCCAGGGTGAGGAACAGGGACAGCAGTCCGGTGCCCATGGCGATCTCGGGGGCGGCCACGTTGGCGAACAGCACCAGGTCGAGGGCAGCACGGCCGCGGAAGCGGTACTTGCCCATCGCGTACCCGATCATGGTGCCGAGCACCGCCGAGACCAGCGTCACGATGACGGCGATCGAGATGCTGTTCTCGAGGGCCGTCGTCAGGTCCGGGATCGCGAAGAGGTCGCGGTACCAGTGCAGCGTCCAGCCCTGCCAGACGAAGTTGAACCGGCCGGTGGTGTCGTTGAAGCCGAACAGGATCATCACCAGGATCGGCAGCGACAACCACGCGATCACCAGCCAGGTGTAGGCCTTGAGGGCCCAGCCTCGTTCGTTCCTCATCCGGCGCTCACGTCCAGCACGTCGCGGGTGCCCAGCGCCTTGGCGTAGGCGAAGATGCCGATCAGCAGCGCGGCCAGCAGGATCGAGCTCAGCGCCGAGGCCTGCGGGTACTGGGAGTTGGTCAGGTACAGCGTCTCGATGATGTTGCCGATCATCACCTGGCCGGTGCCTCCGAGGATCTGCGCGTTGACGTAGTCGGCAGCCGCCGGCACGAAGGTCAGGATGACTCCGGCGAAGACTCCGGGCAGCGAGAGCGGCAGCACCACCTTGGTGAACGCCTCGCGCCTGCTGGCGAAGAGGTCCGAGGCCGCCTCCAGCAGGCTGCGGTCGATCCGCTCGAGGGCGACGTAGATCGGCAGCACCATGAAGGGCAGGAAGTTGTAGACCAGCCCGCCGATGACGGCGTACGGCGTGGCCAGCACGTGGAAGGTCTGCGGCACCAGGCCCCAGTCCTTGAGGTGGCCCAGCACGATGCCGTTGTCGGCGAGCAGGAACTGCCAGGAGATCGTGCGGATCACGAACGTGACGAAGAACGGCAGCAGGATCAGGAAGAGGTAGCTGGACTTGTGCCGGCCGCCCTTGAACGCGATCCAGTACGCCATCGGGTAGGCGAGCAGGATCGTGATCACGGTGGTGACGATGCCGTAGACCAGCGAACGCACCA
Source organism: Marmoricola sp. (assembly GCA_036518175.1). GTDB lineage: Bacteria > Actinomycetota > Actinomycetes > Propionibacteriales > Nocardioidaceae > Marmoricola. The sequence continues at coordinate 16,248 of DATDNR010000007.1, read as the reverse complement.
GCTGGGTGTGGTAGCTGGCGATCATGTCGGTGTAGTTGTGCCACGCGAAGGTCTGCTGGAAGCCCGTCTCCAGCGACCCGGTCTGCGTGGAGACGTTGACCATCGCGATCATCGGCACCACGAAGAAGACCGCGAGCCACAGGCCGCCGGGCAGGATCAGCAGGTACGGCGAGAGCTTGCTACGCATGCGCGCTCACGACTGGTAGACCGGCTCGAAGATGCTGTTCCACGTGTCCAGTTCCTTCCCGGCCTTCGGCGTGAAGCCGATCGTGGTCTTGTCGTAGGTGGCCTGGGTGGGGAAGGTGGCGTAGCTGTGCGCCACCGCGTCGAGGTACTTCTTGTCCGCGCCACTGGACTTCGCGGCGTGCTGCTCGACGACCTTCTGCGCGTCGGGCACCGGCGAGATGTAGTTCACCCACTCGGTCACCTCGGCCGCGACCTGCGGCTGGTAGTAGAAGTCCATCAGCTTCATGGCGCTGACCGGGTTCTTCGCGCCCTTGAGGATGAGGAAGTTGTCGGTCCACAGCAGGCCGCCCTCCTCGGGGATGACGAACTTCAGCTCCTGTCCGATCGCCTTGCCCGACAGGTTCTGCTGGAAGATGTCACCGGACCATGCCATCGAGACCCAGAGGTCACCAGTGGCGAGCGCATTGATGTAGTTCTGCGAGTAGAAGTTGCGCACCAGCGGCTTCATCTTGTTCAGCCAGTCCGCCGCCTTGCGCCAGTCGGACTCGGTGGACTTCTGCGGGTCGACGCCGATGGCCAGCAGCGCGCAGTTCGGCAGGTCCTCGTTGTTGGCGAAGAGGCCGATGTGCCCCTGCAGCTTCGGGTCGTTGAGGTCCTGCCAGCTCTTGATCTCCTTGCCCGTCTTCGCCGGGTTGTAGCCGATGCCGGTGAAGCCCGCCTGCCAGGGGATCGAGTAGACGTTGCCCGGGTCGAACGGCTCGTTCTGGTACTTCTTGGAGCCGTACTTGCGGAAGTTGGTCAGCCGGTCCTGGTCGAGTGGCACGAGGAAGCCGAGGTCGCGGAACTTGTTGAAGTAGATCCCGCTGCTGATCACCGTGAGGTCGAAGCCGCAGTACTGGCCGTCGGACAGCGTCGGCTGCACCTTGGCGAAGAACGGGCCGTTGTCCTGGACGGCCTCGACGTACTTGACCTGGATGCCGGTCTGCTTCTGGAACTGGTCGAGGCTGGGGTGGTCGCTCTTGCCCTTGGTGTCGATGTAGAGAGGCCAGTTCGCCCACACCAGCTGGCCGGTCTCCTTCTGCTTGTCCCAGTAGCCCTTGACCGCGGACTTGCTCGTGTCGGCCTTCTTGCCCTGTGCGGCGATCCCGCCGCACCCGGCGAGCACGGCGGCGCCCCCGGCGGCACCGAAGAGGCGCAGCACGTCACGGCGCCCCAGCCGCGCGTTCGTGAGGCCGCGCAGCAGCACCGGGTCGATCGGGCCGGACGGGACGTCGTTCATCGGGGGGCCTCCGTGTCTTCGCTCGGGCTCTCGTGGACCAGGTAGGAGTGCTGTCGCGGCCAGGACAGCCAGACGGTCTCCCCGACGGCCGCGACGTCACGCGAGTCGGTGGAGTTCGGTCGGTGCACCACCAGGCGCTGCCCGGACCCGGTGGTCACGGCGTAGCTGGTGAAGGTCCCCTGGTAGACGACCTCCTCGACGCGTCCCCGCACCCGGCAGTCGGCCTCGGGTGCGTGCCGGTCCAGGCTGATCTTCTCCGGGCGCACGGTGATGCACAGCTCCCCCGTCGGCCGCTGCCCGCGCAGGGGTACGACGATGCGTTGGCCCTCGCCGGCCTCGACGACGGCCTCGTCGGCGTCGACCGAGCTCGCGGTCACCATGATCACGTTGGAGGTGCCGATGAAGTCGGCCACGAACCGGGTCGTCGGGGACTCGTAGACCTCCCGCGGCGTGCCGAGCTGCTCGACCCGGCCCTGGTTCATCACCGCGATCCGGTCCGACATGGTCAGCGCCTCGCCCTGGTCGTGGGTGACGTAGACGAACGTGATTCCTACCTCGCGCTGGATGCGCTTGAGCTCCAGCTGCATCGCCTGGCGCAGCTTGAGGTCCAGCGCTCCGAGCGGCTCGTCGAGCAGCAGGGCGCGGGGGTGGTTGACCAGCGCCCGCGCCAGCGCCACGCGCTGCTGCTGGCCACCGGAGAGCTCCCGCGGGCGGCGCTTCTCGCGCCCCTTGAGGTCGACCAGCTCGAGCATCGAGTGCACACGGGTGTCGATCTCGTCCTTCGGCAGCTTCCGGCGGCGCAGGCCGAAGGCCACGTTCTCGAAGACGCTCATGTGCGGGAAGAGCGCGTAGCTCTGGAAGACCATGTTGAGGTCGCGGTGGTTGGCAGGCACACCGACCATGTCCTCGCCGTACAGCAGGATGCGGCCCTCGGTCGGCTCCTCGAAGCCGGCGATCATCCGCAGCGTCGTCGTCTTGCCGCACCCGGAGGGGCCCAGCAGCGAGAAGAACTCCCCGCTGCCGATCTCGAGGTCGACGCGCTCGACCGCCTGAACGTTCTCGTCGGCCGAGGCGAACTGCTTGGCGACGCCGATGAGCTCGATGGCGGCGGCGTCCTGCTTCGCACCGGGCACCGCGGCCGCGCTCTCGTGTGCCGCTGCCATGCTCATCGTCACGAGCCCGTCCCGATGTAGGACATGACGTGCTTGATGCGGGTGTAGTCCTCGAGCCCGTACATCGACAGGTCCTTGCCGTAGCCGGAGTGCTTGAAGCCGCCGTGGGGCATCTCGGCGACGATGGGGATGTGGGTGTTGATCCACACCGCGCCGAAGTCGAGGTGCTTGGCCATCCGCATCGCCCGGCCGTGGTCCGTGGTCCACACCGACGAGGCGAGTCCGTACTTCACGCCGTTCGCCCAGCGCAGCGCCTCCTGCTCGTCGTCGAAGCGTTGCACGGTGATCACCGGGCCGAAGATCTCCTCCTGGATCTGCTCGTCGTCCTGGCGCAGGCCGGAGAGCACGGTGGGCTCGTAGAAGTAGCCGGTCTCCCCCTGGCGCCGGCCGCCGACGTCCACCCGGGCGTGGTCCGGCAGCCGCTCGACCATCCCGGAGACGCGGGAGAGCTGGTTGGCGTTGTTGAGCGGTCCGTAGAGCACGTCCTCGTCATCGGGCCTGCCGGTGCGGGTGCTCCGGGCCTGGTCGGTCAGGGCGGCGAGGAAGTCGTCGTGCACGCGGGGGCCGGCGAGCACGCGCGTGGCGGCCGTACAGTCCTGGCCTGCGTTGAAGTACCCGGCACCGGCGATGCCCTCGGCGGCCTGCTCGACGTCGGCGTCGTCGAAGACGATCACGGGCGCCTTGCCGCCGAGCTCAAGGTGGACGCGCTTGAGCTGCTTCGCCGCGGAGGCGGCGACCTCCATGCCCGCACGCACCGAGCCGGTGATCGCCACCAGCTGCGGGATCGGGTGCTCGACGAGCGTGCGGCCGGTGTCGCGGTCACCGGTGACGACGTTGAGCACGCCGGGCGGCAGGAACTCCTGGCACAGCTCGGCGAGCAGCGTCGAGGAGGCAGGCGTGGTGTCGCTGGGCTTGAGCACGATGGTGTTGCCGGCGGCGAGGGCGGGGCCGATCTTCCAGACCATCATCATCAGCGGGTAGTTCCACGGCGTCACCTGGCCCACGACGCCGATCGGCTCGCGCCGCACGAAGGACGTGTGGTCGGCGAGGTACTCCCCGCCGGAGCGCCCCTCCAGCACCCGGGCCGCGCCGGCGAAGAAGCGGATCTGGTCGATGGCCGGCGGCAGCTCCTCGTCGATGGTGAACCCGATCGGCTTGCCGGTGTCGCGGGACTCCACCTCGACGAACTCACGGGCACGCGACTCCAGGGCGTCGGCGATGCGCAGCATCGCGCGCTGGCGCTCGGACGGCGTCGTCTGCCCCCAGGTCTCGAAGGCACGCTCCGCCGCCTTGTAGGCGCGATCGACATCCTCCGGCCCGCTCATCGGGGCGGTCGCGTAGACCTCCCCCGTGGTCGGGTCGACCACGTCGTAGGTCTCCCCGGAGACGGCGTCGACCAGCTCGCCGCCGATCACGTTGCGGAAGACGGTGTCGGACATGGTTGCCTCCGGCTGCTCGAGTGCGGTTGCGCCGCAGCCTAGTCAGGCGGCGACGGATTCGGTAGGGCTTGACGGCACGACACGATGGAATCGGTGGGAATGACTGGTGCAGACCCCGATATCAGCGGGTGCTCGCCGGCTCACGCCCCCAGGTCGTGCTGCCCCCAAGGTACGACATCGTTTCCGCTGCGATGAGCGGGCACACGAACCGATTCCGTTGCGTCAGAGCCTTAACACGACGGATTCACTTGCCATGGCGGCGTTCACGAGGCAGCATGGTGGGGTACCTCCTCCTCGTGACGGGACCTCACATGACCGGCGAACTCGACCGCGAGCACCTGCAGCAGGCCGCGCGCGACCACCTCTGGATGCACTTCACGCGCCACTCCAGCTACGACCCCACGCAGGGCGGCGGGGATGTGCCGGTGATCGTCCGGGGGGAGGGTGCCTACCTCTACGACGCGCGCGGGCGGCGCTACCTCGACGGCCTGGCCGGCCTGTTCGTGAGCCAGCTGGGGCACGGCCGCACCGATCTCGCCGACGCAGCCGCGCGTCAGGCCCGCGAGCTGGCGTTCATGCCGCTGTGGTCCTACGCGCACCCCGCCGCGATCGAGCTGGCCGAGCGGGTGGCGTCGTACGCACCGGGCTCGCTCAACCGGGTGTTCTTCACCAGCGGCGGCGGCGAGGCCGTCGAGACGGCCTGGAAGCTCGCCAAGAACTACTTCAAGCTCACCGGCAAGCCCGGCAAGCACAAGGTGATCAGCCGGTCGATCGCCTACCACGGCACCACCCAGGGCGCGCTGTCGATCACCGGCCTGCCGGTGATGAAGGCGCCGTTCGAGCCGCTGGTGCCCTCGACCTTCCGGGTACCGAACACCAACCTCTACCGGGCCGCGGACATCACCGGCGGGCTGCTCTCCGAGAACGATCCCGAGGCGTTCGGACGCTGGGCCGCCGACCAGGTGGCCGTGGCGATCGAGAACGAGGGCGCCGACACCGTCGCGGCGGTCTACCTCGAGCCGGTGCAGAACTCCGGTGGCTGCTTCCCGCCGCCTCCCGGCTACTTCGAGCGGGTCCGCGAGATCTGCGACGAGTACGACGTGCTGCTGGTCTCCGACGAGGTCATCTGCGCCTTCGGCCGGCTCGGGCACATGTTCGGCGCCGAGCGCTACGGCTACCAGCCCGACATCATCACCTGCGCCAAGGGCCTGACCTCCGGCTACGCGCCGCTGGGCGCGATGATCGCCGACGACAGGCTGATGGAGCCGTTCCTCAAGGGCGACGCCACCTTCCTGCACGGCTACACCTTCGGCGGCCACCCGGTCTCGTGCGCGGTGGCGATGGCGAACCTCGACGCGTTCGAGAACGAGGGGATCAACGAGCACGTCCGCGCGACCGAGGGCGCCTTCCGCTCCTCGCTCGAGAAGCTGCTCGACCTGCCGATCGTCGGCGACGTGCGCGGCGACGGGTTCTTCTACGGCATCGAGCTGGTCAAGGACAAGGCCACCAAGGAGAGCTTCGACGACGACGAGTGCGAGAAGCTGCTGCGCGGCTTCCTGTCCAAGGCGCTGTTCGAGGGTGGCCTCTACTGCCGTGCGGACGACCGCGGCGACCCGGTGGTCCAGCTCGCTCCGCCGCTGATCTGCGACCAGGAGCACTTCGACGAGATCGAGCAGGTGCTGCGCACGACGCTCGAGAAGGCCTGGGCCCAGCTCTGACGGCCCGGGCCGGACGGCCCAGCTCTGACGGGCCCAGCTCTGACGGCCCGGCTCTGACGGCCCGGCTCTGACGGCTCGGGCCCGACGGCCTGGGCCCGGCCCCTAGGAGTCGAAGCCGAGCCCGGCGCGGTCGAGGGCGCGCAGCCAGAGGTTGCGCCGGCCGCCCCGGGCATCGGCCTGCACCATCGCCCGACGGGTCAGGTTGATCCCGGCGGCGCGCAGCGGCTCGGGCGGGAACGGCACCGGCCGCTCGCGCACCATCCGCAGCGCGGTGCGCTCGGTCTCCTCCCCCGTCAGCAGGTCGAGCATCACGTCGGCGCCGAAGCGCGTCGCGGCCACGCCCAGGCCGGTGAACCCCAGCGCATAGGCCACCTGGCCCCCGTGGGAGGTGCCGAAGAAGGCGGCGAACCGGGTGCAGGTGTCGATCACGCCGGCCCACCGGTGGCTGAACCGCAGGCCCTCGAGCTGGGGGAAGGTGGCGAAGAAGTGCTCGGCGAGGAGCGCGTGCGTGGGTCCGTGCTGCTCCAGGGCGGGCTCGATCCGGCTGCCGAAGTGGTACACCGCGTCGTAGCCGCCCCACAGGATCCGGTCGTCGCGGGTCAACCGGTAGTAGTGGAAGCAGTTCGACGCGTCGCCGACGCCCTGCCGGCGCCGCCAGCCGATGGCAGCCATCTGCTCGGCGCTCAGCGGCTCGGTCACCAGGACGTAGTCGTAGACCGGCACGGTCATCAACCGCAGCCTGCGGAGCAGCGGGGGGAAGGCATTGGTCGCCAGGGCCACCCGCGGAGCCCGTACGACGCCCCGCCCGGTGCGTGCCGCCATCACGGTCCCGGCGCGCTCGACCGAGAGGACCGGGCTGTGCTCGTGGATGACGACGCCGGCGTCCAGGCATGCCCGGCGCAGCCCCCAGGCCAGCCGGGCCGGCTCGACCAGCGCGGTGTCGGGCTCGTACATGCCGGCGAGATAGGTCAGGCTGTCCACCTCGGCGCGGACCTGCGTGCGGTCGAGCAGCGAGACGTCCCGTCCGGCCGCGCGCATCTGCGCGGTGAGCGCGGCCAGCTCGTCGGCCTCGTGGGGGCGGGCCGCGACGGTGAGCTCTCCGGGCTGCTGGAAGTCGCAGTCGATGCGGTGCCGTGCCACGGTCTCGCGGATGCCTTCAAGGTTGGCAGCGCCGAGCTCGTCGAGTCGGTCCAGCTCCTCGGGCCAGCGGGCGCGGCCGTTCGCGAACCCGTGGGTGAGGCTCGCGGCGGCGAACCCTCCGTTGCGCCCGCTGGCCTGATCACCACAGCGGCCGGCCTCCAGCAGCACCACCCGGCGCCCCGGATCACGCTCGGTGGCCCGCAACGCGGTCCACAGCCCGGAGAACCCGCCGCCGACGACGACGAGGTCAGCGGTCGTGTCCGACGCCAGCGGCGGCTGCGCGTCGGGCCGGTCGGAGTCGTCGAGCCAGAAGACGGCCGGCCGGGCGCCGGCGAGGGCTCGGTGCGGCCAGGACGACGAGGACTCCCGGGGGCTGGTCACCTGCTATCACGCCTTCGGAGCCGTCGTACGGATGCTACGGATCTTCGCAGACGCCCGGGGCCACGACAAGGGAATCATCACTTGGAGCGCTGCTGATCCACGGAATCGGTTGCCGAATCACGGCAAACCTTTGACGCTGCCCCGTGGCCGCTGCGAGGATCGGCCCGTGAGCACCCGCAGGCAGGCCAACGGGACCCTGGACGAGGTCTCCAAGGCGATCATCGAGGAGCTGCAGCAGGACGGCCGGCGCTCCTATGCCGCGATCGGCAAGGTCGTCGGTCTCTCCGAGGCGGCGGTGCGCCAGCGCGTGCAGCGCCTGGTGGAGTCGGGGGTGATGCAGGTCGTGGCGGTCACCAACCCGCTGGAGCTCGGCTTCGGCCGCCAGGCGATGATCGGCCTGCGCGTCGAGGGAGAGCTCGAGCCGGTCGCGGACGCCCTGGCCGCGATGGACGAGATCGACTACGTGGTGATCACCGCCGGGTCCTTCGACCTCCTCGTCGAGCTCGTGGTCGAGGACGACCACCAGCTGCTGGAGGTGCTCTCCACGCGCATCCGCAACATCCCGGGCGTGGTCTCCACCGAGAGCTTCATGTACCTGCATCTGCGCAAGCAGACCTACTCCTGGGGTGTGCGCTGACCGACCCGCGCGCACTGTCGTTCTGGCACGCGACCACCGAGGACGACTGGTCGCCGCGTCCGGGGCTGCCCGGGGACACCAGCTGTGACGTGGCGATCGTCGGGGCCGGGCTCACCGGGCTCTGGACCGCCTACTACCTGGTCCGGGCCGACCCGACCCTGCGGGTCGTCGTGCTCGAGGCGGAGGTCGCCGGGTTCGGCGCCTCGGGCCGCAACGGCGGCTGGTGCTCGGCGCTGTTCCCGGCCTCGCTGGACAAGCTCGCCGCGCTGCCCGGGTCATCGCGCGCGGCCGCGCTGGGCCTGGCCGCAGCGATGCGGGAGACCGTCGACGAGGTCGGCCGGGTGGCCGCACTCGAGGGCATCGACGCGCACTACCACAAGGGCGGCACCGTCGTGGTCGCCCGGACACCGGCCCAGGAGGCGCGTGCACGTGCCGAGGTCGAGCACCATGCCGCCTGGGGTCTCGGCGACCACCTGTGCTGGTTGCCGGCGGACGAGGCGCGGGCCCGGCTCGGTGCCAGCGGCGTGCGCGGAGCGACGTACACCCCCGACTGCGCACGGATCCATCCCGCCCGGCTCGTGCGCGGCCTCGCCCGTGTCGTCGAGGCCGCCGGTGTGCGACTGCACGAGCAGACACCGGTGACCGCGATCGAGGCACACCGCGTCCGCACCACCCACGGCACGGTCACCGCCGACGTCGTGGTCCGGGCCACCGAGGGCTACACCCCCCGGTTGGCGGGCGAGCACCGGACCGTCATCCCGGTCTACTCACTCGTGGTGGCGACGCATCCCCTGCCCGCCGAGGCGTGGGAGCGGATCGGACTCGCCGACCGGGAGACGTTCAGCGACCACCGGCACCTGATCGTCTACGGCCAGCGCACCGCCGACGACCGGCTGGTCTTCGGCGGGCGGGGCGCGCCGTACCACTTCGGCTCACGCATCCGGCCGGAGTTCGACCGGGTCGATCGCGTCTTCGGTCACCTCCGCGCGGCGCTCCGCGAGCTGTTCCCGGTGCTCGGTGACGTGCGCGTGGACCACGCCTGGGGCGGCGCCCTCGGGATCCCCCGCGACTGGTGCGCATCCGTGGGGCTCGACCGGCCCACGGGCCAGGCGTGGGCCGGCGGGTACGTCGGTGACGGAGTGGCCACGACGAACCTCGCCGGCCGCACCCTGCGAGACCTCGTCCTGGACCGGTCCAGCGAGCTGACCGCGCTGCCCTGGGTCGGTCACCGTTCCCGGCGCTGGGAGCCCGAACCGCTGCGCTGGCTCGGCGCGAATGCCGGACTGCGCGTCGTCGGCCTGGCCGACGTGGAGGAACGGGCCACGGGACGACCCTCGGTCATCGCCCGGCTCGCCGCTCCCCTGCTCGGCGGCCACTGAGCCTGCCGGAAAACCCGTTGCACCCGGTGCGCGGTGCGGAGCAGCATGCCTGCACCGCACCGGAGACGCCCGGTGCCCAGCCGGAGAGGAGTCGTGACATGGCCATCGCTGCCCTCGGCGTGCCCGCCGACCACCTCTTCACCGACTGGAGCACCTCCGTTGTCCGATCACTTCCCGGCCCTGGCGCCTGACCAGGACCCCCGCTTCTGCTTCGACTACCGACCGCTCGAGGGTCCCGGCTACGACCTCGGCGACCACCAGCGCCTCACCACCTACTGGGACGTCGAGCCGCTGTGCCGCGGCCCCGAGCCGGTGCCTGAGTGGCTGGTGACCGACCGCGCGGCGGTCGACACCGACCTGGGCGTGCTCAAGACCGGCAAGGAGGCCGAGGTCTTCGTGCTCGAGCGCGCCGTCCCCGGTGGAGCGTCCTGCCTGCTCGCGGCCAAGCGCTACCGAAGCAGCGACCACCGCGACTTCCACCGCAGCGCCGCCTACACCGAGGGCCGGCGGGTGCGCAACAGCCGCGACGCCCGCGCGATGCGCAAGGGCACGAGGTACGGCCGCGCCGTCGCGGCCGGGCAGTGGGCGGGGGCGGAGTGGGAGGCGCTGAAGCGGCTGCACGACGCCGGCGTGCCGGTCCCCTACCCGGTGCAGGTCGACGGCACCGAGGTCCTGATGGAGCTGGTCTGCGCCGACGGCGAGCCGGCGCCGCGACTGGCCCAGGCCAGGCCCGACCGGACCCTGCTGGCGTCGTACTTCGAACAGCTGAGGGCCGCGATGGCCGCGCTCGCCGGCCAGGGCCTCGCGCACGGGGACCTGTCGGCCTACAACGTCCTGGCAGCCGGTGACCGGCTGGTGCTGATCGACCTGCCCCAGGTGATCGACATCGTCGCGAACCCCAACGGCGGCGACTACCTGCTGCGGGACTGCCACAACGTGTGCCGCTGGTTCGCCGGGCGTGGCCTCGAGGTCGACGAGCAGGAGCTCTTCGCCGAGCTGCTGGTCGCCGCCCTCGGCTGAAGCCACGAGCCTCCCGACCGCTACTCGGCGTCCTCGGTGCCGGACGCGCGCGGCGGGCGCAGCTGCATCTCGTCGACAGCACGGATGAGGTCCTCCCGACGCTCCTGCAGGAACGCGGAGGCCGGGCCGACCGGCGCGCTCGCGTCGTCGGACCGGCGCAGGCTCCACGGCTCGAGGCGTCGGTAGCCCTTCACCGCGGTGCGGCGCAGCTTGCGCAGCTGGAAGGCGTCATCATCTCCGAGCGCCTCGGCCATGTCGCGGTCGACCAGCACCCGTCCCGGACGGGCGATCGAGGTGAGGCGGGCGGCCATGTTCACCACCGGTCCGTAGACGTCACCCAGACGTCGCAGCACCCGGCCCCAGGCGATCCCGACGCGCAGCTCGGGGAAGTCCTCGTCGTGCCGGTGCTCCTCGGCCAGCAGCAGGCCGATGCGCGCGGCCGCAGCCTGGTCGTCGGCGACGAAGAGCACCTCGTCACCGATCGACTTGATGATCCGGCCACCGAACTCGGTGACCACCGCGAGGGCGCGCGCCTCGAACTCCTCCACGAGCCGGGCGAGCTCGGAGGAGCGCAGCGAGCGGCTCTGACGGGTGTAGCCGACGATGTCGGCGAAGCCGACGGCCATCATCGCGCCGTCGCCACCTCCGTCGGCCTCGTCGGGCGACAGCAGCTGACGGGCCGCAGCGTTGAGCAGGTGGCGCCGCCAGACGTAGCCCTGCAGCTCCTCGATGACCGGCACGACCTCGCTCATCAGCGCGTTGAGCTGCTCGAGCTCCATGGTGTCGAGGTCGATGGCCCGGCCGAGCAGCGTGATCTGCCACTCCGCGAGGCGGGCGAAGCTGCGGCCGAGCGTCCGGACCAGCGAGCTCTCGTGCTCGTCGTCGACCAGGCCGAGCGCATGCAGCTTCTGGGTACGACGCATCGCCTGCAGGTCGGCCTCGGTGAAGGCGACCGCGTCGTCCTCCACGGCCGTGAATCCGAGCGAGCGCCAGCGCTCCCGGGCCAGCTCGATGGGAATCCCGACCTGGTCGGCAATGTCCAGACCGCTCAGGGTCGGCGGGTCGCCGAGCAGGAAGACCTCGAGCAGCTCGACCAACCGTTCGCGGTCCGGCGCGGCGCCGTCCACGCGAGTCAGCCCCGGTCGGTGCCGCTGCCGAGCCGGTCCTGGGCCGTCGCGCGGATCGCGTCGGCGAAGGCCGGCACCTGGTCGACGAGCCGGGTGATGGCCTCGTCGGTGAAGTGGATGACCTCCAGCGGGGTCAGGCTGACCACGCTGGCGCTGCGCAGCTTGTGCTGCACGATCGCCATCTCGCCGATGACGTCACCCGGGCCGAGGCGGGCGATCTCCTCGCCGTGCCGGCGCACCGACACCTCGCCGTCGACGATCAGGAACGCCTTGTCGGCGGGCGTCTTCTCCTGGATCAGCGCCCAGTCCGCCGGCAGGTGCACGTGCCGTCCGGCGGCGATCACCTTCTTGAGGTCCGCGTTGCTGAGGGACTCCAGGCGGTTGAGCTTCTCGAGTCGTTCAGGCTGTGGCGTGTCCGCCATTCGACGTACTCCTCGTGCGCGTAGGTCCTCCCCGCCCCGAATTGTCCCGCCTCGGGACTTCTTGTGTCCACCGCGCCGCTGGTGACGCCGCCCACGCTGCCGTCTCGCCGGTGCGGCCCGGCCGGTCGACGGTGCTCCGGGAGGTTGTCACTCGGCGGCGGCGAGCTGCCCGCACGCCCCGTCGATCTCGCGACCGCGCGTGTCCCGGACGGTCGTGGGCACGCCGCGGGCCTCGAGCCGGCGGACGAACTCGCGCTCGTCGCGCGGGTCGGAGGCCGTCCACTTCGAGCCCGGAGTGGGGTTCAGCGGGATCAGGTTCACATGCACCCAGCCCCAGTCGCCGTACGACGTGAGCACGTCGGCGAGCAGGTCGGCCCGCCAGCCCTGGTCGTTGATGCCGCGCATCATGGCGTACTCGACCGAGACCCGGCGCCGGGTGCGGCGGGCGTACTCCCAGGCCGCCTCGACCGCCTCGCGCACCTTGAACCGGGTGTTGATCGGCACCAGCTCGTCGCGCAGCTCGTCATCGGGAGCGTGCAGGCTCAGCGCCAGGGTCACCGGCAGTCCTTCGTCGGCGAGCTGGCGGATGCGGGGCACCAGCCCGACCGTGCTGACGGTGATGCCGCGGGCGGAGAGGCCCAGCCCGTCGGGCGCCTTGTCGGTGAGCCGGTGCAGGGCACCGGTGACGGCCCGGTAGTTCGCCAGCGGCTCGCCCATCCCCATGAAGACCACGTTGGAGACCCGGGCGGGCCCTCCGGGGACCTCGTCCCGCGCCAGGGCCCGGGCACCGGCGACGACCTGCTCGACGATCTCGGCGGTGGACATGTTGCGCTGCAACCCGCCCTGCCCGGTCGCGCAGAAGGGGCAGGCCATCCCGCAGCCGGCCTGACTGGAGACACACATGGTGACCCGGTCGGGGTAGCGCATCAGCACCGACTCCACCAGGGCACCGTCGAAGAGCCGCCACAGCGTCTTGCGGGTGGTGCCGCCGTCGGCCTCGAGGGTGCGCAGCGGGGTCATCAGCGAGGGCAGCAGGCCGGCGACCAGCTGCTCGCGCTCGGCGGCGGGCAGGTCGGTCATCTCCGCCGGGTCGTCGACGAGCCGCGCGAAGTAGTGCGTGGACAGTTGCCGGGCACGGAAGCCGGGCAGCCCGAGGCCGGAGACCAGCTCCTTGCGCTCGGCGGCGGTGAGGTCGGCGAGGTGCCGCGGCGGCTTCTTGCGGCCGCGCGGCGGGTCGAACACGAGAGGCAGGTTCGTCGTGGGCCTGCTGGACGGGTCGGTCATGCCGTCGACCAGTCTCGCATCCCATGGCATCGGATCCCGAATCGTTGAACCATGAGGGTGACCACACCGTAGGGGGAAGTGAACCGGGAGGTGGGTCACGCCCGAGCTGCAGGAACAACTGATGCGCACCGTGTACGACGAGCACGCCGGCACGTTGTGGAGCTTCTGCCTGCACCTGACCCGGGGCGACGCTCTCCGCGCCGAGGACGTCGCCCAGGAGACGCTGCTGCGGGCGTGGCGCCACCCGGAGGTGCTGGCCCGGGGCAGCGACGCGGTCCGGGCCTGGCTGTTCACCGTGGCCCGCAACGTCGTCATCGACGGCTGGCGCAGCAGCAGCGCGCGGGGAGAGGTGCTCGTCGAGCCCGGCACGGTGGAGCAGCCGGCCGGTGACGGCACCGACGAGCTGCTCCAGTCCTGGCTGGTGGCCGACGCGCTGCGCAGCCTGTCACCTGACCACCGGGCGGCGATCGTGGAGTGCTACTACGGGGGTCGCACGGTCGCGGAGGCCGCCTCCCGGCTGGGCGTCCCGGTCGGCACGGTGAAGTCCCGGCTGCACTACGGCATGCGGGCGCTGCGGATCGCGCTCGAGGAGAGGGGGGTGACCCGATGAACGGCCCGATCGGCGACGACATCTGCACCTCTGCGGGCGCCTACGTCCTCGGAGCGCTCTCTCCCGAGGAGCGCGCCGACTTCGAGCGGCACCTCGCCGGCTGTGCCGACTGCCGCCACGCCGTCGGGGAGCTGGCCGGCATCCCCGGGCTGCTGGCGCGGCTCAGCCCGGCCGACCTCGCCGACCCTCCGCCGGCTCCCGACACGCTGCTGCCCCGCCTGCTCGCGGCGGTCCGGCGCCGCTCCCGGCGTCGGCTGCTGGCCGGCTCGCTGGCGGCCGCTGCCGCCGTCGCTGCCGCGGTGCTGGTCACCGGCCAGGTCATCGACGCACCGACTCCCGGTCCGCCGGCCGTCGCGATGCACGCCGTCGCGGCGACGCCGGTCAGCGCCACCCTCTCGGTGGTGCCCGAGGCGGGTGGCTCGCGGCTGCGGATGCGGTGCCACTACGCCGGCCAGCTCTCCTACGCCCAGCCCTACGCCCTCGTCGTCACCGACAGCAGCGGGGTGCGTCATCGGCTGGCGACCTGGCAGCTGGGACCCGACGGCGACGCGACCGTGTCGGCCTCCGTCGCGGTGCCGCCCCGGCAGATCGCCAGCGTCGAGCTGACCACGATCGGCGGCCAGCCGCTGCTGCGGCTGCGCCACCCCGGCCAGGGGCAGCAGGGCCTGGCTCAGTCCACCTGATCGTGCCGGCCGTCGGGCACCATGGCGCCATGGCCGTGGTGCCCTGGGTGCTGCACGTCGACATGGACCAGTTCCTCGTCGCCGTCGAGCTGTTGCGCCGTCCCGAGCTCAAGGGCAGGCCGGTGGTGGTCGGCGGTCGCGGCGATCCCACCGAGCGCGCGGTGGTGTCCACCGCCTCCTACGAGGCCCGCGAGTTCGGCATCCGGTCGGGCATGCCGCTGCGCGTCGCCGTACGACGCTGTCCGGAGGCGGTGTTCCTGCCCGTGGACAGGCCGGTCTACGAGGCGGCCTCTGACACCGTGATGGACACCCTGCGGGCGCGTCCCGGCACGGTGGTGGAGGTGCTGGGCTGGGACGAGGCCTTCGTGGGTGTCCGCGCCGAGGATCCCGAGGCCGTGGCGCGGGAGCTGCAGGCGGCCGTGCTCGCGGCCACCGGGTTGCACTGCTCGGTCGGCATCGGCGACACCCGTGTGCGCGCCAAGATCGCCACCGAGTTCGGGAAGCCGCAGGGCACGTTCCGGCTGACCCGGGAGAACTGGCTGGAGGTGATGGGCCACCGTCCGACCAGCGCCCTGTGGGGCGTCGGGCCCCGGATCCGGCAGCGGCTGGAACGGCTCGGGATCCTCACCGTGCGCGACCTCGCCTTCGCGGCCGACGAGCCGCTGGCCGCCGAGTTCGGGCCGAACACCGGCCCGGCGATCGGCCGGCTCGGTCGGGGCGGCGGCAGCGCGACGGTCGACGACACCCCCTGGGTGCCGCGCGCACATGGCCGGGAGACGACCTACCAGCGCGATCTCTGCACGCCGGAGGAGGTCGAGGCGGCCGTGCGGACCCTCGCCGAGCAGGTGGTGGCCGACATCCGGCGGGAGGGCCGGCCCTGCGCCCGGGTGCACCTGAAGGTGCGGTTCGCGCCGTTCTTCACCAGCAACCGGTCGCGCAAGCTGGCCGAGCCCACGTGGGACCCCGCAGTGATCGCGGGTACGGCGCTGGAGCTGCTGGCCGGGCTCGACGACCCGCGCCCGATCCGGCTGCTCGGCGTGCGGGCTGAGATGGTGCCCCCGGAGGGCGGCTACGACAGCTGAGCGGTCGTCCGCTGCTCCTGTCCTGCCCGCGGTCAGAACACCAGGTAGTGCAGCAGCAGCCAGATCGGCGCGATCGTGGCGAGCAGCGAGTCGAGCCGGTCCATCAGGCCGCCGTGGCCCGGCACGATGTGGCTCATGTCCTTGATGCCGAGGTCGCGCTTCATCACCGACTCGCACAGGTCGCCGAGGGTGGCCATCACGACGGCGATCACGCCGAGGACGACCCCCACCCACCACTGTCCGTCGAGCAGGTGCACCACCAGCAGCCAGCCGGCGAGCACGCAGGCGAGCACCGAGCCGGCGAACCCCTCCCAGGACTTCTTCGGCGAGATCACCGGTGCCATCGGGTGGCGGCCGAAGAGCACGCCGGCGGCGTAGCCCCCGATGTCGGAGGCGATCGTGACCACGATGAAGGTGAGCACGCCGCGGACACCGTCGTCGCCCTTCTCGGCCAGCAGGAGCGCCACGAACGCTCCCAGGAAGGGCACGTAGACCAGCGAGAAGACCGACGCGGTGGCGGTGGCGACGTACCCCTCGACGCCGCGGCGGAGCAGCCACAGCATGGTGACGAGCGCGGTCACGGCCGTCGCGGTGACCAGCGCGGGGGCGCCGTACACGTAGGCGACCGCGACCATGACGATGCCACCGGTGACGAGCGGTCCGAGCGGCATGTCGATGTCGCGCGTGCG
>DATDNR010000006.1:0-6599 GCA_036518175.1 Marmoricola sp. | reverse complement strand
CGAGCCCTTCCAGTTCGGCCAGGAGCTGATCTTCCAGCAGGACGGCCGGCCGTTCATCCACTACCTGAGCCGCGCGTGGATCATCGACGAGCAGGGCAACCACGTGCGCGAGGCGGCGCAGGAGACCGGCTTCATCCGCTGCCTCGATGACGGCCAGCTCGAGTGGGTGCTGGCGCACAACACCGGCTTCGTGGAGATCTGGTACGGCGAGATCCACCCCGAGCAGCCGCGCTTCGAGGTCTCGACCGATGCCGTCGCCCGTACCGCGACCGCCAAGGAGTACGTCGGCGGCAGCCGTCTGTACGGCTACGTCAACGGCGACCTGCTCTACGCCTTCGACATGGCCGCGATGGGGCAGGCCCTGCAGCCGCACACGCACGCCCAGCTGAAGAGGCAATGACCGCGGCGGACAAGGGCACCTGGCAGGAGCGCCTCCGCGCCAGCGGCCACCGGCTGACCCCGCAGCGCGAACTGGTGCTCGCCGCCGTCGAGCGGCTGGGCCACGCCACCCCCGACGAGGTGTACGCCGAGGTCCGCCACCACTCGTCCTCGATCAACCTCTCGACGGTCTACCGCACCCTGGAGCTGCTCGACGAGCTCGGCCTGATCCACCACGCCCACCTGACCGACCGGGCGCCGACGTACCACTCCGCCACCGGGCACGAGCACGCCCACCTGGTCTGCCGGAACTGTCACTCGGTGATCAGCGTCGGGCGCGAGGAGATCGAGCACGCGCTCGGCCCGCTGGCGCGCCGGCACGGGTTCGTGCCGGACTACGGGCACCTGACGGTGTTCGGGCTCTGCGCCGACTGCGCCGCGGCAACCCCCTAGCGTCCTGCGGTGTGGCTGCCGGGGCGACCGGGGCGCAGGACGTCCCGGTCAAGGTCCTGCGGTGTGGCTGCCGGGGCGACCGGGGCGCAGGACGTCCCGGCCAACGTCCTGCGGTGTGGCTGCCGAGGCGACCGGGGCGCAGGACGTCCCGGTCGCGCCTCAGGCCTCCCGCTTCACCGCCAGCGCGGCGACGTCGTCCTCGCGACTGTGGTCGCGCACGTCCTCCACGAGCTGCGCCAGCGCGTCGGGCAGCGGTCCCTCGGCGAGGCCGGGCAGCTGCTCCAGCAGCCGGGCGAGTCCGACGTCGATGTCCTCACCGCGGCGCTCGACGAGGCCGTCGGTGTAGACGACCAGGGTGTCGCCGGCGTGGAACGGCACGAGGGTGGGTCGCCGTAGCGTCGGGCCGGCGCCCAGCGGAGGGGAGTCCGCGAACGGCAGCGCCGAGGCACGCCCGTCGCGGGCCAGCACCAGCGGCGGCGGGTGGCCGGCGTTGACGTAGCCGATCTCGTCGGCGCTGAAGAGCAGGTAGACCATGGTGACCAGCTGGTGCAGGTCGTAGTGGGAGAAGAGCAGGTCCATCTTGTTCAGCACGACCTGCGGGTCCGGGTCGACGGCGATGTAGGAGCGCATCGCTGCGCGCATCTGGGCCATCGCGGCGGCGGCCTCGACACCGCGGCCCATGACGTCGCCGATGAAGACGGCGAGCCGGCCGTCGGCCAGGTGGGCGGCGTCGTAGAAGTCACCGCCGATCTCGGTGCGTCCGGCGGGGGAGTAGAAGCTGGCCAGCTCCCAGCCCGGCACCGTGGCCGGCAGCCGGGGCAGCACTGCGTGCTGCAGCTGCTCGGCGGCGACCCGGGTCTGGCTGTGCAGCTGGGCGTTGTCGATCGCGATCGCGGCGCGACGGGCGAGGTCCTCGGCGAACTTGACGTCCTCCTCGGAGTAGCGCCGGCCCGACTCCGCCATCACCCAGCTGATCGCGCCGAGCACCTTCTCGCGGGCGACGAGCGGCACCATCAGCGCGCTCTTCAGCCCGAGCTCGCGGGCCAGCCGCAGGTGCTCCTCGTCCCGGGTGCCCTCGACGAGCATCTCGTCGGTCACCTTCTCGATCAGCACGCTCTGGCCCGAGCGGACCGCCTGCCAGGCCGGCGACGCGTCCTTGTCGGAGGGGTAGCGGCGCTCGATGTCGAGGGCGAACTGCACCTTGCGCGGGTCCACGTGGTCGACGGCGAGCCGGTGCATCTGCCCGTCCTCGAGCAGGTCGACCCCGCTCCAGTCGGCGAAGTCCGGGATCGCCATCCGGGCGACGTTGGCCAGCGTCAGCTCGTAGTCGAGGCTGGTCGCCAGCTCCGCGCTGGCGTCGGCGGCGAAGCGCATCCGGGCGGCCTGCACCTTGGCCTCGTCCTGGGCCCGGATCCGCTCCAGCGCCTGGGCGCAGGAGTCGGCGATGATCGTCAGGAACTCCTGCTCGGCCTTGTCGACCGCGCGGCGCCCCGGGAACGACAGCGTGACCACCCCGATCGTCCGCGCCAGCAGCCGCAGCGGCAGCGCGAGCATCGACCGCTCGCCCTCGGCGGCCTTCTCCAGCTCCGGGTACGCCGCGTCGATCGCGTCCCGCCCGATCATGAAGAGTGGCTCTCCGGTGCGGGCGACGTCGCTTGCCGGGGTGTGCTCGGCGATCGAGAAGGTGGTCCACCGGTTCGCCGCCCCGTCGGTGCCGCCCCGCAGCCCGGCGAGCACCAGGGTGTCGCCGTCGCGCACCAGGCACAGCGAGGCGACGGTGGCGCCGACCGCGTCGCACAGGTGGGAGATGACCACGTCGGTGACGGTGTTGATGTCGTCGGCTGCCCCGAGCTCACCGGCCACCCGGGCCAGCCGGGTCAGGCGGTCGTCGAGGCGGCGCGCGTCCTGCGCCTCGGCGTCGGGCTCGGTGGGATCGTCGATCAGGGAGAGTACGCCGACCACCACGCCGCCGTGCTGCAGCGGGCCGCAGGTGAGGTCGGTCTGGCGCGCCGTACCGTCGGCGGCGACGACGTCGAGCCGGCCGCGCCAGGTGATGCCGTGCACCGCCTGGCCCACCACCTCGGCGAGGGAGCCGCGCACCTGCTCGGGCACGAGGTCCGCCAGCCGGGTCTCCAGCGGGTGGTCCTCGCCGAGCCGCGCGTGCAGCCGCTGGGCAGCGGGGTTGACGTAGCGGATCACGCCGCTGAGGTCCGCTGCCACGGCAGCCCTGTCGAGCGCATCGAGATGCGCCAGGTCGGCCGCCCAGGCCGGCGCGTCCTGGAGGAGCACGCTCCCATCATGTCAGCGCGGGGTCTGAACGTCCCTAGTGCACTTGAACTAGGGCATGCGCGGCCCCCTCCGGGCTAGTCAGCCGCTGTCGGCCGCGGGAGGGGGCGGCACCACCCCGGTCTCGTGCGCGTAGACCATCAGCTGCACCCGGCCGCGCAGGCCGAGCTTGGTCAGCACCCGGGTGAGGTGGGTCCTCGCGGTGGCGTCGGTGATCCCCAGCGCCCGGCAGACCTCGGCGTTCGACAGGCCGCTGACCACCAGGTCGAAGACCTCGCGCTCGCGCTCGGTCAGCGACCGGAGCAGCTCGGGCTGGCGGATCCGTCGCCGGGCCGAGGGCTGGGCCACGATCGCCTGCCGGGTCGAGGCGAGCACCTCCTCGTCGCGGGCCACCACGCGTACGGCGTCGACGACCTCCCCGGCTGCTGCATCGGCGGCGACGAAGCCGCTGGCCCCGGCCCGTAGTGCCTCGTAGACCGCGGCGCGCTGGTCCGGCGCAGCTGTCAGCAGCACCCGCAGCCGCGGGCGCAGGGCGGCGATCTCCCGGGTCGCAGCGATCCCGTCGAGCAGCGGCACGCCGATGTCGATCAGCACCACGTCGGGATGCAGCACCCCGGCCAGGTCCACCGCCATCCGGCCGTCGAACGCCTCTCCGACGACGTCGAGGTCGTCTTCCGCCTCGAGGGTCTGGCGCAGCCGAGCCCGCGCGGCCGCCTGGCCGTCGGCGATCAGCACGCGAGGCACCGCGTCACCGTAGGACCGGCGCACCGACCGGGACATCAGCCGTTAGGCCGAACCTCAGTGGCCGTGCGGCCCCTGCTGGACGCGGTCGGCGGCCCTGGTCAGCAGGCCACCGACCAGCGGTGGGGCCAGCTCGTCGTGGATGCCGACGACGGTGATCTCGACGAGGTGCCGGTCGTCGACGACCTTGTAGCCGCGGCGCCCCTTCACCCAGCCCTTCGGGCTCCAGGACTGGTAGGTGAGGTTCTCCCGGTGGTCGGGGGACTGCCGGGCCGGCACGATGCCGAGGTCCTGCACGCGGCCGCCCCGCTGGATGCAGCGACGGACGGTCGCCTCGAGGAGCGGCAGCATCTGTGCGGCGCCCCCGCTGGGCCGGGTGAACAGCGCGGAGGTGATCGCCCAGTGGTGGAAGCCGAACCGTCGCGCCTGCACCGTCCAGCCCCGCTGCAGCAGCAGCCGGTCCTCGTGGCCGAGGCAGGCCCAGGACGGTGCCGCGTCGGGCAGGTGGTGGGTGCGGACGGTGACGTTCGCGGGCTTCTCGGGCAGGTCGGAGTAGGTGAGCAGCGGCCCCTTCAGCCGGGGCAGTGGCGGTTGCCCACCGCAGCCGGCCAGCAGCAGCGCGGCGACCAGGCAAGCACCGAGACCTGCGCGTGGACGCACGCTCACTCCTGTCGGCTCGACGCTGGGCCTTCGATCCTAGGGGGCTACCGCCGGGCGCGGATCGGCAGCCACGTCGCCAGCGCCATGATCACCATCGCGAGCGGCACGTGCACCGCGGTCAGCGTGTCGGCGCCCTCGTCGCGGATCTGGCCGCCGAGCCAGGCCTCGAGCACCAGCAGCACGCTGAGGAAGGCGCCGCCGATCCACAGGTCCCGACGCTCACGGTGCTTCCAGAAGGCGTAGAGGGTGGCGAGCACCGCGAAGGCCAGCGCGACGTCGCCGCCGCGGGCGTGCACGTCGATCCAGCTCGACGCGGCGTCCCGGTGGCCGTCGTGCTCGAGGAAGATCCCGGCCCACAGCCCCTGCAGGATCACCGCGAGGGCCGAGATCCCCGCCAGCGCGGAGAAGACGGGCGCACCCCGACGGGTGCGGGCAGGCGTGCGGGTGGTGGCACTGCGTTCGGTGGTGCCGGTGGTGGACATGAGTCCCTCTCTGTCGGTCGGCGGACCCGGGTGCGGGTCGCCGTACTGGCCGTCATGGCATGGACCCTCGACCGTGCCCACTGGGGCTAAATCCGACATGAGGTGGGCCTATGAGGGGCCTATGAGGGGCGGTGACCCCGATCACACGCCCTCGAACAACGGCTGTCACCCGGCCGGCATGACGTCGGAATCGGGGTCCGCGGCACACTGTTGGGGTGGACATGACCTACTCCAGCCCGCTGCTCACCCTGCCCGGCGCCGTCGCCGGTGACGGCATCGACGCGCCCGTGGCCGCCCACTACGGCTCGTTCAACGGAGAGCAGCGCACGCTGGCGTCCGGTGAGGGGTTCGTCGACCTCTCCCACCGCGGCGTGCTGCGGGTCTCCGGTCCCGACCGGCTCACCTGGCTGCACTCGCTGACCACCCAGCACTTCGAGTCGCTGCAGCCGGGACAGTTCACGACCGCCCTCGTGCTCTCCCCGCAGGGTCACGTCGAGCACGCGATGGCCGGCGTCGACGACGGTGAGGCCTTCACCGCCCACACCGAGCCCGGCCGCGCCCAGGCGCTGGTGGAGTGGCTGGACTCGATGCGCTTCATGATGCGCGTCGAGGTCAGCGAGGTCACCGACCGGGTGGCGGTGATGTGGCGCCCCGGCGCGGAGGAGCTGAGCCCGGGCAAGTACGACTTCGTCCCCCGCGACCAGCTCCAGGCGTACGCCGACGCCGCCGGTCCGGCCTGCGGGCTCTGGGCGTTCGAGGCGCTGCGCATCGCCCGCGGCGAGCCGCGCCTCGGCCTGGACACCGACCACCGCTCGATCCCCAACGAGCTCGGCCTGGTCCCCAGTGCGGTGCACCTGGACAAGGGCTGCTACCGGGGCCAGGAGACCGTCGCCCGGGTGCACAACCTCGGCCGCCCGCCGCGCCGGCTGACCCTGCTGCACCTCGACGGCTCGGTGAACCGGCTCCCCGCCCAGGGCGCCCCGGTGCTGCTCGACGGCCGTGAGGTCGGCTTCGTGGGCAGCAGCGCCCGCCACTGGGAGCTCGGCCCGATCGCGCTCGGCCTGCTCAAGCGCAACGTGTCCCTCGACGCCCGGCTCGACGCCGACGGCATCCCGGCCGCCCAGGAGGTCGTGGTCGACCCGGAGGTCGGGCTGCACGTGCGCCCGCTGCGCTGAGTCGACCCGCGAGCCCCAGAGTCGACCGGCGGGCCGCAGACAGTGTCCCCTCCGGTTGACGACACGTTCGTGCCACACCGGCACGAACGTGTCATCAACCGCAGGGCAAGCTCTCTGGCGAGGGGGGCGTCTCCGCACCTCGCTTGCCTGAGCAGGGGCAGGGGCAGGGGGCAGGGGCAGGGCGCAGGGGCAGGGCGCAGGGCAGGGTGCAGGGGCAGGGTGCAGGGGCAGGGTGCAGGGGCACGCGCAGCGGCCATGGCTGGGGAAGTGGAGCGGTGTCAGCGGAAGCTGCTGTCCCGGTCCTGGCCGGTGGTGCGGACGTAGCTGCGGGCACCGGTATAGGTGTGGCCGCGCCAGCCGAACTCCAGCGCCGACGGGCCGGCGCCGCGGGCGCGGAAGCGGTTGTGGTCGCTGCGGTTGCCCG
>DATDNR010000005.1:0-25740 GCA_036518175.1 Marmoricola sp. | reverse complement strand
GACTACGACACGCGCAGCCGGCCCACGGCGTCGGCGGACCCGGTCGAGCCGTCGTCGAGCTCGGTGAGCCGGGGAGCGTTCTCCACGTCCGGGCGCAGCGAGGCGTACGCCGTGGCCACGATGCCGATGACGCAGATCGCCGCGGCGTAGGCGATGACGGGCCAGACGCTGTTGAAGGCGGCGGTGAGCGCGGCGGCGATCAGCGGGGCGAACCCGCCACCTATGGTGTTGGAGATCTGGTAGCCGATGTTGATGCCGGTGGTGCGCGCCTCGACGTCGAACATCTCCGCGAGCATCGTCTGCAGGGTGCCCTGCATCGCCACGCCGGGGATGACGAAGCCGACGATCATGCCGAGCCAGATCAGCCCGGGGACATCGGTGCGGAAGAGCGCGAACGCGGGGTAGATCAGCACCGCGAAGCCGATGCACGCGCCGATGTAGAGCGGCCGGCGGCCCACCCTGTCGGAGATGCTGCCCCACATGGGTGCGACGAAGATCTGCAGCGCACCGACGATCATCGTGCCGATGAAGCCCACCTGCGCCTGGGTGCCCTTGGAGACCATGTAGGCCAGGCCGAAGGTCAGGACGATGTAGCCGGCGATGCTCTGCGGCAGCCCGATGAGGATGCCGAGGATGGCGTTCTTCGGGTGCCGGAAGACCTCCTTCAGCGGCAGTGGTGGCTTCTTCGCCTGCTGCTGCGTGGCGGCGTACTCCTTGAACTCCTCCGACTCCTCCAGCTTCGAGCGCAGTACGACGGCGACGATCGCCAGCACCAGCGCGAAGAGGAACGGGATGCGCCATCCCCAGGTCATGAAGAAGGAGTTCGACGACCCGAGCGCGGCCATGAACCCGGCCGAGGCGACGTTCGCGATCCCGGCGCCGCTGATCAGCAGCGCACCGAAGAGCCCGCGTCGACCCGCCGGCGCGTGCTCGATCACCAGGGAGGCCGCGCCGCCCATCTCGCCGCCCACGAAGAGTCCCTGGAGCATCCGGAAGAAGAGCAGCAGGACCGGGGCCGCGACGCCGATGCTCGCCGCGGAGGGGATCAGGCCGATGGCGGTGGTGGCCAGTCCCATGCCGACCACCGTGACCATCAGCGCGGTCTTGCGCCCCATCCGGTCGCCGAGGTGGCCGAAGACCACCCCGCCCAGCGGGCGGAGCAGGAAGCCGAAGGCGAAGGTGGCGAAGGACTCCAGCGTCCCCACGGTGGCGCTCTGGTGGGGGAAGAACACCGCCGGGAACACGGTGGCCGAGGCCAGGCCGTAGAGGTAGTAGTCGTAGTACTCCATCAGCGTGCCGATGGCACCGCCGGCGACCATCCGTCGCCGTTTCGGCGGTATGGCGGACCTCCAGGATCCGTGCTGCTCCTCGAGCTGGTTCTGGCCCATGACTCTTCTCCCTTGGTGGCCCGTCCCGGTGTCGTCGGCGGCAATGCCGGGCGCGGTGCGCAGGAGAGCTCCGAGACTGCCGAGACGGCGAGCCGATTGCAGATTGCAATGCAAACTCGCTGGTTGCGTTGCACCGACGTTAGTGCCACACTCGGGACAGGTCAACACCGCCCGCTCGAGGCCCGAGATGCCCTCGCGGTGCGGTCGAGGGGCACAACCGGAAGGCGAGACGTGGGCTGCGACGTGCTGCTGCAGGGCGGATGGGTCGTCGACGGCACCTCCGCCCCGCCGTTCCGCGCCGACGTGGCGATCACCGGCGGCCGGGTCAGCGCCGTCGGCCGGCTCGCGGACACCGAGGCCGCGGACCGGGTCGACGTCTCCGGCCGCTACGTCACCCCTGGCTTCGTCGACACCCACGTGCACGCCGACGCCGGCGCCGCCGACGCGGAGGTGCAGGAGGCCTGCCTGCGCCAAGGCGTGACCACCCTGCTGCTGGGCCAGGACGGCCTGTCGTTCGCGCCCGCCTCCGCGTCGACGATCGAGGCCGTGGCCCGCTACTTCGGCCCGGTCAACGGCCCCTGTCCCCCGGAGCTGGCCGCCGGCTGCACCGTCGCCGACCTGCTGGCCCACTACGACCGCAGCACCGCGCTCAACGTCGGCTACCTCGCCCCCGCCGGCACCATCCGCGCCGAGGTGATGGGCTACCACGCCGGCCCCGCGGACGACGCGCAGCTGCGGGCGATGCGGACCCTGGTCGAGGAGACGCTCGCCGACGGCGCCCTCGGCGTCTCGACCGGGCTGGAGTACGTGCCCGGCCGGTTCGCCGACCTCGCCGAGCTGGTCCACCTGTGCGAGCCGGTCGCCGAGGCCGGCGGGGTCTACGTCAGCCACCTGCGTGGCTACGAGGCGGACGCCTGGCGCGGACTGGCCGAGATGTTCGACATCGCCGCACGCAGCGGGGTCGCCGTACACGCCTCGCACCTGCACGGCCCGACCAACATGATCACCGGCCTGCTCGACCAGGCGCGCTGCCACGGGGTCGACGTCACCTTCGACTCCTACCCCTACCTTCGCGGCAGCAGCATCCTGGCGATGGTGGCGCTGCCGGCCGAGGTGCAGTCGGCCGGCCCGACCGACACCGTCGCTCGGCTGCAGGACGCGGAGGTACGCCGGCGCCTGGCCCGCGACTGGTTCCCCGCCATCGCCGATGTCCTCGGCCGGATCACGCTGTCCTACATCGGCGCGGACCAGTGGCAGTGGGCCGAGGGGATGAGCCTGCTCGACGCCGCGGACAAGGCCGACCTCGCGCCCGGCGAGCTGGTCTGCGAGCTGGTCGCCTCCAGCGCCGGTGGTGCCGGCTGCGTCTTCGCACAGCCGCCGACCAACACCCTCGACGACGTCCGCAACCACCTGCGACACGACGCCCAGATGGTCGGCTCCGACGCCGTCTACCTCGGCTCCCGGCCGCACCCGCGCGGCTGGGGCAGCTTCGCCCGGGTGCTCGGCCGGCACACCCGCGAGCTGGGCGACCTCGGCTGGGGCGAGGCCGTCTCGCACCTGGCCGGGCACCCGGCGCGCCGCTTCCAGCTCGCCGATCGCGGCCTGCTGCGTCCCGGCGCGGTCGCCGACGTGGTGGTCCTCGACCCGGCCACGATCACCGACACCGCCGACTACGCCGACCCCCGCGCCCACGCCACCGGCGTCGACCACGTGCTGGTCAACGGCACCTTCGCGCTGCGCGACGGTCGGCTCACCGGTGCCCGGCCCGGCCGGGCGTTGCGGCGGGCAGAGAGGATGACGCCGTGACGGAGATCCAGGACGGCGCGCTCACCCAGCGTGCGGCCGGCGCCCGCAACAACTCCTCCTCACTGCGCCGGGCGCTGAGCATCCTCTTCCAGCTCGGGGACGACAGCACGCCGCCGGAAGGGCTGGCCCTCAACGAGCTCACCGAGGCGCTCGGGCTCAACCGCAGCACCCTGCTGCGCCTCATCGCTCCGCTGGCCGAGACCCAGCTGGTCGAGCGCGACCCGGGCACCGGGCGCTACCGGCTCGGCTCGCGCAACGCCCACCTCGGCCAGGTCTTCCTCGAACGGCTGGACCGGCGCCAGGTGGCGCACGAGGTCCTCCTCGACCTGGTGCGGCAGTCCGGGGAGACCGCGCACCTGGTCAACGCCGAGCTGCCCGAGGTCGTCTACATCGACAAGATCGACAGCAACCGGTCGGTGCGAATGCACTCGCGCATCGGCAACCGGATGCCGGCGTACTCGACCTCGGTGGGCAAGGCGATCCTGGCCCACGCTGACGAGGCAGCCGTCGAGAGGGTGATCGCCGCAGGCATGCCCGCACGCACCCCCACCACGATCACCACGCCCGAAGCGCTGCGCGACGACCTCGCCCTGATCCGCGCACGCGGCTACGCGCTGGACGACAGCGAGAACGAGCCCGACATCCGCTGCGTGGCCGCCCCGCTCTTCGACCACGCCGGCGAGGTCACCAGCGCGATCAGCATCTCCGGCCCGGCCACCCGCGTCACCCCCGAGCGCGAGGCCGAGCTGGGCCGCCTGGTGGTCGCCGCCGCCGACGACATCTCACGCCGCCTGGGAGCCAACCGATGAACCACGACCAGACCACCGACCTGCGGCAGTGGCCGATCAGCCCCGACAACAAGGGCTTCGGACCGCTCGCCGCCCGGGACCCGGTGACCGCCGCCTCGCTGGCCCGGGCCGGCGTCGGCCTGCACGACGGCGAGCTCAGCTACCCGCTGATGACGCTGCGGGAGTCGGCGCTGAGCCACAACATCGCGGCGATGGCCGACTACTGCCGGCGGGCGGGCGTCGAGCTGGCCCCGCACGGCAAGACGATGATGGCGCCGCAGCTCGCCGCGCGTCAGCTCGCCGCCGGCGCCTGGGGCATCACCGTGGCCACACCGGCGCAGCTGCAGGTCTACTACCGGTACGGCGTACGCCGGCTGCTGTTGGCCAATGAGCTCGTCGACGCGGCCGGCATCCAGTGGCTGGCCACGACCCTCGGCGCCGACCCCGAGCTCGAGGTGTACTGCTACGTCGACAGCGTCGAGGGAGTCCGCCTCCTCGAGAAGGGGCTCGCCTCGGCGGACGCCGACCCGGAGCGGACGCTGCCCGTGCTCGTCGAGCTGGGCCACCCCGGAGGACGCACCGGCGCCCGGAGCCTCGAGGCAGCCCGCGAGGTGGCGGCCGAGGCCGCGGCGGCAACCCACCTGAGGCTGGCCGGCGCGGCCGGCTATGAGGGCAGCGTCGGGCACCACCGCGACCCGGACACCCTGGCCCGCGTCGCGGACTACTGCCGCGGACTGCGCGCGCTCAGCGCGGAGCTGGCCCGGTCAGGCCTGGTGGCGCAGCGGCCGCTGCTCAGCGCCGGCGGCAGCGCGTTCTTCGACGTCGTGGTCGCCGAGCTCACCCGCACCCTGCCCGGCGAGGAGCAGCCCCCGCTGGTGGTGCTGCGCAGCGGCGCCTACATCACCCACGACCACGGCTTCTACGCCGGGATCACCCCCGCGGGCCGCGACCGGCAGGCCACGGCCACGGACTCCGGCGGCCTGACCCTGCAGCCGGCCCTCGAGCTGTGGGCCCCGGTGCTGTCGCGACCCGAGCCCGGGCTCGCCCTGCTGGGAGCCGGCCGCCGCGACGTCTCGTTCGACGAGGGCCTCCCGGTCCCCCTGCGGGTCCGCGACGGCGCCGGCAACACCCAGCCGGCCGCGGACATGTCGGTGACCGCCCTGAACGACCAGCACGCCTACCTGCGGCTGCCGCCGTCAGCCGACCTCGGTCCCGGCGACCTGGTCTGCCTGGGCATCTCCCACCCCTGCACCGCCTTCGACAAGTGGCGCGCCATCCCGGTCGTCGACGACGACGACCGGCTCACCGACGTGATCCACACCTTCTTCTGATCTCTGACCGACCCGTCTCTCACCCGCCCGGAGGAGCACATGCCGACCGCCACCAGGAACCGTCCGGCCCCCAGCCCGCAGCTGAGCGGGACCGCCGTGATGGCGATCCTCCGCTCCGCGGACTCCGCCCACGTCGAGGCCGTCGCGCGCACGCTGGTCGAGGCCGGAGTCACCTGCCTGGAGCTGACGCTGACCATCCCCGGAGCGCTCGACCTGCTGCCCCGGCTGCGGGAGGCCCTGCCGGCCGGCCTCGACCTCGGGATCGGCACGGTCACCTCCGCCGAGGAGGCGCGAGCGGCCGTCGACGCCGGTGCGCACTTCCTGGTCTGCCCGACCGTCAGCCTCGACGTGCTCGAGGTCGCCACCGCCAGCGAGGTGCCCTGCTACCCCGGTGCCTGGACACCCACCGAGGTGCTCACCGCGTGGCGGGCCGGTGCCACGGCCGTGAAGCTGTTCCCCGCGGCCACCGGCGGGCCCGCGCACCTGCGCCGCCTGCGCGACCCGCTGCCCGACATCCCGATCCTGCCCACCGGCGGCGTCGCCCTCGACCACGTCGACGACTACCTCAAGGCGGGCGCCTTCGCGGTCGGTCTCGGGTCACCGCTGATCGGTGACGCCCTCGCCGGCGGCGACCTGGACGCGCTCGCCGACCGGGCCCGCACCGTGCTCGGCACCGTCGCGGCGAGCCGGAGCGGGCGGTGAGCGCTCCCGGCGCAGCCGACAGCCCCCGGGGCCTGGTCACGCTCGGGGAGACCATGGGCCTGCTCAACCCCACCGACATCGGCCCGCTGCACCACGCTCCGGCGTTCCGGATGACCGTGGCAGGGTCGGAGTCCAACGTCGCGATCGCCGCGCGCCGTCTCGGCGTACCGGCCACCTGGATCGGCAAGGTGGGCGCCGACGACGTCGGTGACCTGATCGAGCGCGAGCTGCGCGCCGAGGACGTCCGCACCCTCAGGCTGCGCGCCCCCGACGCGCCCACCGGGCTGATGCTCAAGACCCGCCGGGTCGGCCAGATGACCTCGGTGACCTACTACCGGACCAACAGCGCCGGCGCCCAGCTCGAGCCCGCCGACCTCGACGAGGAGCTGATCGCGAGCGCTGCCGTGCTGCACCTGACCGGCATCACCCCGGCGCTCGGCCCCGGGCCCGCCGCCGCAGTCCGCGCCGCCATCGACATCGCGCACGCCCACGACGTCCCGGTCTCCTTCGACGTCAACTACCGGGCCCGGCTGTGGTCCGCGAGAGAGGCCGGAGCTGTGCTGCGCGACCTCGTCAAGCAGGTCGACGTGCTCTTCGCCGGCGAGGAGGAGGCGGCGCTGCTGTCCGCCGACACCGGACGAGCCGCACCGACCCCCGACGAGCTGGCCCGCGAGGTGGCCGAGCTCGGTCCCGGCCAGGTCGTCATCAAGCGCGGCGCCCGCGGCTGCGTCGCCCTGGTCGACGGTCACTGGCACCACCTCGAGGCGCTGAAGGTCCACTCGGTCGACCCGGTCGGCGCCGGGGACGCGTTCGTCGGCGGCTACCTCGCCGAGCTCGTCTCCGGCCGCGACGCTGCGACCCGACTCACCACCGCGACCGCCGCCGGCGCCTTCGCCGTCACCGTGGCCGGTGACTGGGAGGGCCTGCCCCACCGGCACGAGCTCGCCCTGCTGACCAACACCGACGACGTCGTCCGCTGACCCACCAACCCCCGAGCCCACCACCGCACCGGTGACGGGCACACCTGAGGAAGAGGAGAACGCCCATGACCCGCACCAAGATCGAGACCGAGAACGCCCCCCGTCCTGGCGGCGCCTACTCCCAGGGCATCGTCGCCGGCGGGTTCCTCTACACCGCCGGCTTCGGCCCGCAGGACCCCGCCACCGGCCAGGTGGTCGGCGACACCATCGAGGCCCAGACCGAGCAGGTGATGAAGAACGTCGCCGCGGCCCTGGCGGCGCACGGGCTGGACTTCTCCCACGTCGTCAAGGCCACCGTGCACCTGCAGCACCTCGACCGCGACTTCGCCGGCTTCAACAGCGCCTACGAGAAGTTCCTCGTCGAGCCCTACCCGGTGCGCACCACCGTCGGGTCGACGCTGGCCGACATCCTGGTCGAGATCGACGTGGTCGCCCTCGCCGGCTGAGCATCGCCGCTGCGCGCCGCCAACAGCTGCTCGAGCGGCGCGCAGCGCTCGCGTGTTTCACGCAGACCTCTTGCGCGTTTCGCGCAACCTTTCCTAGGGTGGTGGTCTCAGCGACCCGTTCGGGAAGGGTTGCGCTGCCGCTTCGGAGGAAGCATGAACGTTCCGATCAAGCGATCCATCGAGCGAGTGCCGGGCGGGATGATGATCGTTCCGCTGCTGATCGGAGCACTGTTCAACACCCTGGCTCCGCAGACCCCGACGTTCTTCGGGTCGTTCACCGGCGCGCTGTTCAGCGACGGCGCCCTGACGATCCTGGCGGTCTTCTACGTGTGCATGGGCGCCACCATCGAGGTGCGCTCCACGCCCTACATCGTCAGGAAGGGCGGCGCGCTGTTCCTCACCAAGGTGGTCGTCGCCGTGGTGGTCGGCGTGATCCTCGGGCACTTCCTCGGCGAGACGCCGGTCAACGGCGGCTTCTTCGCCGGCCTGTCGACGCTGGCCGTGGTGGCGGCGATGAACGACACCAACGGCGGCCTGTACATGGCGCTGATGGGCCAGTTCGGGCGTGGCGAGGACGTCGGCGCCTACTCGATCATGAGCATCGAGTCCGGGCCGTTCCTCACCATGCTGACTCTCGGAGCAGCCGGACTCTCCGCTTTCCCGTGGCAGGCGCTGCTCGGCGCGATCATCCCGCTGCTCGCCGGCATCATCCTGGGCAACCTCGACCGCGACCTGCGCCGATTCCTCTCCGGTGCCGTGCCGGTGATGATCCCGTTCTTCGCCTTCGCTCTCGGTGCCGGCATCGACCTCTCCAGCATCTGGCGCGCCGGCGTCATCGGCATCCTGCTCGGCCTGGCGGTGGTCGTGGTGACCGGGATCTTCCTCTTCGCAGCCGACAAGGTCACCGGTGGCACCGGCACCGCGGGCCTGGCGGCGGCATCCACCGCAGGCAACGCGGCCGCCGTACCGGCGATCGTCGCCGCCGCCAACCCCGCCTACAAGCCGGCCGCCGCTCAGGCGACG
Organism: Marmoricola sp.; assembly: GCA_036518175.1. GTDB lineage: Bacteria > Actinomycetota > Actinomycetes > Propionibacteriales > Nocardioidaceae > Marmoricola. The sequence goes on along the minus strand of DATDNR010000005.1, from coordinate 17,276 downwards.
CTGCTGGTCGCGACCAGCGTGGTGGTCACCGCGGTCTGCGTGCCGTTCCTGACCGCCTGGTGGGCGCGGCGCACCGGCGCCCCTTCCCCGGCCGAGAGCCCGGAGGGTGCCGCCACCGAGGTGATCGAGTCCGGTGCCGACACCGATCCCGCCGCGCCCGCGGCGCGAGGCGCGTGACCGTCGCCCCCGCGTCCGGCGACGACCCGCTCGCGAGTCCGGCCGTCGAGGCGCTGATCATCGCCGACGATCTCACCGGTGCCGCCGACAGCGCGGTCGGCTTCACCGCCGGTGGCCTGGCCACCCGGGTGGTCTTCGCCGGCTCCCGGGCCGGCGGGGACACCGGAGGGCGCCCGGCGGCGCTGGCGTTCGACACCGACTCCCGGCGGCTCGGCCCACGCGCAGCCGCCCGGGCCGTTGCCGACGTCGCAGCGACCGCACCGGGTGCCCGGTGGCGGATGAAGAAGATCGACTCGACCCTGCGCGGCAACGTCGGCGCCGAGACCGGCGCTGCCCTGGACGCACTCGGATGCCGCCTGGCGCTCTGCGCGCCCGCCTTCCCGGGCGCCGACCGGCAGACGCGCGACGGCATCCAGTGGGCCTCCGGCAGTCCGGTGGGCGACGTGGCTGCGTGCTTCGCCGACCTGGCCACCACCCACATCTCCGTGCCGGCGGTGCGTGCCGGAGAGGCCGACGCAATGCTGGAGCGGGCTGCTCGTGACGGCGCCCGCGTCGTGGTCGTGGACGCGGTCACCGACGAGGACCTGCAGCAGGTCGTGGCGCTCGGCATGCGACGAGACCGGGCCGGCGGTGAGCTGTTGTGGATCGGCTCCGGCGGGCTCAGCGCCGCGCTGGCCCGCGCCACCGGCCGAGGCCGACCGCAGCCTCCGAGAAAGCCCGACGGCCCGCCGGTCGTCGACGGACCCGCCCTGGTGGTCGTCGGGTCGGCGACCCCGCTGGCCGCCGCCCAGGCCGACCAGGTCGCGGCCGCGGGCGCGGTGGAGGTCTCCGTGCCCGCCGGCGCCCTGCTCGACCGCGACCGGTCCGCGGACTCGTGCGGGGCCGCGGTCGCAGCAGCGATCAGCCGCGGCGACGACGTGGTGGTGCGCATCAGCGAGGGCGGCCGCATCGTTCCCGGCCACGGGCGCGAGGTCGTCGAAGCCCTGGCCGCCGCGGTCGTCCCCGCGGTGCGGCACGCCCCGCCGGCGACGCTGGTCGCGACCGGCGGCGAGACCGCGCTGGCGTTCGCACGCGCGCTCGGCGGATCCGGGCTCGACGTCGTCGCCGAGCTGGAGCCCGGCGTCGTGTGCAGCCGGATGTGCGGGGGCGCCGGCCTGCCGGTGGTCACCAAGGCCGGCGCGTTCGGTGACCCGGGAAGCCTCGTCCGGGCGCTTGGAATACTCAGGAATCAGACCACTTCGACTGCGTGAAGGGCTTCGATGAACAACCAACCACTGATCGCGCTCACCATGGGAGACGCCGCCGGCATCGGCCCGGAGGTGATCGTCAAGGCGGCCGCCCGGCACGACCTGACCGCGTTCTGCACCCCGGTCGTGATCGGTGACCTCCGACGGCTGCAGCGCGCAGTCACCGTCGCCGAGGTGGAGGTGGAGCTGGAAGCGGTGCAGGACACGCGTGCCGCGGTGCAGGAGGTCCGGCCCGGACTCCTCCCGGTGGTCGACGTCGGCGGGATCAGCGAGGACCTGCCGTTCGGCCAGCTGTCCGCAGAGGCGGGCGAAGGCGCCTACCGGTTCATCGAGCGAGCGGCGCAGCTCGCCGTGGCGCACGAGGTGGACGCCATCTGCACCGCTCCGCTGAACAAGGAGGCCCTGCACGCCGCGGGGCACAGGTTCCCCGGGCACACCGAGCTCCTCGCGCACCTGACCGGGACCCCGGAGGTCTCGATGATGCTGACCGCCCCCGGCCTGCGGGTCATCCACGTGACCACCCACATCGGGCTGCTGGACGCGGTGGACCGCATCGACCCCGGCCTGGTCCACCGCACCGTGCGCCGCGGCCACGACACCCTGGTCAAGGCCGGCATCGAGCACCCCCGCATCGCGGTCTGCGGCATCAACCCGCACGCCGGGGAGAACGGCCTCTTCGGCCGCGGGGAGGAGGAGGAGAAGATCACCCCGGGCCTGGAGAAGGCGCGCGGCGAGGGCATCGACGTACTCGGACCGCTGCCCGCCGACACCGTGTTCTTCCGCGCCAGCCGTGGGGACTTCGACCTCGTCGTGGCTATGTACCACGACCAGGGCCACGGCCCGGTCAAGGTGCTCGGCCTCGAGGCAGGCGTCAACATCACCGTGGGCCTGCCGGTGATCCGCACCAGCGTCGACCACGGCACCGCCTTCGACATCGCCGGCACCGGCAAGGCCGACGAGCGCAGCATGGTCGAGGCGCTGCGCCAGGCCGCCGACCTGGCCGCGCCCTCGGTGAGTTCCGCCGGTGCGTGAGACGGCCGGCGGGGGTGTGAGCGGCGCGGAGCGTCGCGAACGGCTGCTGGACCTGGTCGCCGACGGGGTCACCCGGGCCGATGACCTGGCCGAGGCCCTCGGCGTCACCGTCTCCACCATCCGCCGGGACCTGAGCAGGCTGGTCTCCGAGGGCCGGGTCGTGCGCAGCTACGGCGGCGTCGCCGCGGAGCTGGAGCGCGTGGCGGAGGCTCCCCTGGCCGAACGCGCCCGGCAACGGCGCAGCGCCAAGCAGGCCATCGGCCGGCTGGCCGCCACCCTGGTCGAGGACGACCAGACCCTGCTGCTCGACGCCGGCACCACCGTCGCCCGACTCGCCGCGAGCCTGCGCGGCCGGTCCGGTCTCACCGTGGTCACCTCCGGGCTGAGTGCCGCCGAGGTCCTCGAGCCGATGCCCGACATCGAGCTCTACCTCCTCGGAGGCCGCGTACGACGCATCAGCCACGGGCTGGTCGGGCCGCTGGCCGAGGCCGCACTGCGCCGCCTCACCGCCGACATCGTCTTCCTCGGCGCCGATGGCCTGCACCCGCGGCGGGGCATCTGCGAGGCGACCCTCGAGCAGACCCACCTCAAGGAGCTGATGGCGGCATCCGCCGACCGCGTCGTCGTACTCGCCGACGCGAGCAAGCTCGGCGCAGCACCCTTCGAGGCCTGGGCACCGCTCGAGGGCCGCTGGACACTGGTCACCGACTCCGAGGCCGGCGCCGACCAGCTCGGCTCCTTCGAGAAGGCGGGCGTGGAGGTGCTGGTCGCTGACATCCCCGTGGAGGCGAGCGCCTGAACGGCGCCGCGCGAGCTCGCTCGCGGTCGTGGAGACCCCTAGTCTCCTTCCATGGAAGAGGCAGCGCGGACGACGTACGTCCTCGTGGACGGTGAGAACATCGACGCCACCCTCGGTGGCTCGATCCTCGGGCGGCGGCCACGTCCGGAGGAACGTCCGCGCTGGGAGCGGCTGCTCAACTTCGTCGAGGAGCGCTGGCAGCACTCGGCCGCCGGACGGTTCTTCCTGGCCGCCAACGGCGAGCTGCCGATGCCGTTCGTCCAGGCGCTGCTCGCCATGGGGTACCTCCCGATCGCGCTCTCCGGCGGTCCCGGCGAGAAGGTGGTCGACATCGCCATCCAGCGCACGCTCGCCGAGCTGCGCCGTCGGGACGCAGACGTGCTCCTGGTGAGCAACGACGGGGACTTCGTCCAGCACATGAGCGACCTCCTCGACGGCCGGCGGGTCGGCGTCGTCGGGTTCGCCGAGTTCCGCAACGCGGCCTTCGGAGCGCTGGTCGACGAGGGCCTGGAGTTCTTCGACCTCGAGTACGACGTGCACGCCTTCAACGAGCGGCTGCCGCGCATCCGCATCATCCCCATCAGCGAGTTCGACCCGACCGAGTTCCTGTAGCCGCCCGCCCACCGGCGCCGGTTAGGTTGGAGGGCGATGAACGCGCACGACGACTACTGCGAGCTGTGTGACCTGCCCCGTTCCCAGTGCATCCACGGGCGCCCGCCCACTCCGCCGGCGGCGAAGGCCGTCAAGGCGCCGCCGAGGCCGAGGAAGCAGCCTGCCGCGCCTCGCCGCCCGTCGGCGCCGCAGCGGGTGGTGACGCGGCGCTGGACACCGCCGGAGGTGTTCAAGCCGCTCATCCTCGAGGTGCTCCAGGAGGCGGGCGGCGAGCTGGAGGCCGACGACCTTTTCCTGGAGCTCGAGATCCTCATGGAGGACAGGCTGCTGCCCGGAGACAGCGAGACCACTCCCGAGGGCGAGCTGCGGTGGCGCTATGCCGCCCGTCGTGCCCGGATGGCGCTCGTCGAGGAGGGGCTGATGACCAGGGGCCGACCGGGCGTCTGGCAGCTCGCCTGACACTCGGGTGGCGGGGCCCAACGGGCCCGGGACCTGAGACACTTCCCGCGTCGCGGAGGGCTCACGAGACTGGGTCCATGACCGAGGAGCAGCCCTACGACGTCGTACGCCGGTATGACGGCTTCGAGCTGCGGAGGTACCCCGAGCACGTGGTCGCCGAGACGCGGGTCGACGGCTCCTTCGAAGGGGTGGGAAACAAGTCGTTCATGCGGCTGGTCGGTTACATCAACGGCCGCAACGCCCGTTCGCGGAAGGTGGCCATGACGGCTCCGGTGATCCAGGAGGCCGCCGGTGGCTCGGACCGCTACGTCGTCAGCTTCGTGATGCCCAAGGACTTTGAGCTGGAGGGTGCCCCGGAGCCGACCGACCCCGACGTGCGACTGCGCGCCATCCCTGCACAGACGGCGGCCGCGCTGAGGTTCTCCGGGCGCTGGTCGCGGGGCCGCTACGAGGAGCACGCACGACGCCTCCTCGCCGCTTTGGACGCCACGGGGCTCGAGGTCACCGGGCCGCTTCGGTTCGCGCGCTTCGACCCACCGTGGACACCCTGGTTCCGACGCCACAACGAGGTGGCCGCGCCCGTTCGACCGCCCGCTCCGTGAGCTCCAGTCGTCGAGGAGCATGCGGCACCCCGAGCGAGGGCCGGATCGCTGCTGCCTGCCCACCCGATTTCTCCGCTGATGTGACCGTTTTGGTCACCTATGTCCACCGCTTACGGAAGGATTGCGACTCGTCCACGGGTCCCGGTGATGCGCCTCCACCGGGCCCTGCCTCGCAGAGGGGGTACCCCGGTGAGCCTCGAGCCCTTCCCCCGCCCGCACGCGCACGCACGAAGGCCAGCGGCCGGACGCCGGGTCCTGATCACGCTGGCCGCGACACTGACCGCCCTGGTCGTGACCGCCGGTGCCGCCTTCGCATCCACGCCCGGCGTGGACGTGGCCAGCTACCAGCACAACCCCAGCATCGACTGGCAGCAGGTCCACGCGACCGGGGTCGAGTTCGCCTTCATCAAGGCGACCGAGGGCACCGGATATGTCAATCCCTACCTGGCGGCTGACTGGTCCGGCACCCAGCGGGCCGGCATCTACCGCGGCGCCTACCACTTCGCCCGGCCCGACACGAGCACCGGCGATGCCGCCAACGAGGCACGCTACTTCGTCGCCCACGCCGGTCCGATGTCCGGGCCAGGGATCCTCCCGCCGGTCCTCGACCTCGAGGCCACCGGAGGTCTGAGCGTCTCGGCGCTGCAGGCCTGGGTGTCGACCTGGCTGAAGACGGTGGAGGAGCTCACCGGCCGCGCTCCGATCATCTACGTCTCGCCGTACTTCTGGCAGCACTCGATGGGCGACAGCACCGCCTTCCACCACTACCCGTTGTGGATCGCGAACTACGGCGTGACCTCCCCGACCGTTCCCGGCGGCTGGCCGACATGGACCTTCTGGCAGGGCAGCAGCACCGGCCGGGTCCAGGGCATCAGCGGCAGCACCGACACCGATGCGTTCAACGGGTCGCTGGACCGGCTGCAGGTCCTCGCCGGGATCTCCGCGACCACCCCCTCCCCCGCGCCGTCCCCGGCCCCGGCCCCGAAGGCACCGACCGCGCTGACGGCGACAATGTCGCGCACCACCGTCCGGCAGGGCCGGTCGGTCACGATCTCCGGCACGGTCGCCACCGACGAGGCCGCTCCTCTGGCCGGCCGGGTCCTGCGGATCGAGCAGCGGCCCACCGGCACCAGCACCTGGACGAGGCTCACGACCACCACGTCCGGCGCCGACGGCGGCTACGCAGCCACGGTGCCGGTGACCGGCAACGTCGACCTGCGGGTCATCGCACAGCACACCGACGCCTACGTCCGGGCAGTCTCCGCGACGATGACGGTGACCTGCTGGGTCCCTGCACCGACGACGCTGACCCTGCATGCCCGACGGCCTCTCACCACCGCGGGCGCCCGGGACCGGCTCACCGGCGCACTGACCCGGACCGACACCGGCGCCGGGCTGACCGCGCGCGTGGTCACGCTCTGGGAGCGCGCCGCAGGCACCAGCACCTGGCGGCCGGCCGGGCAGATCACCACGGCCACCGACGGCACCTTCCACTTCGTGGTCAGGCCCGTGCACGCCACCTACTACCGGGCCAGGTTCGCCGGCGCGCCGCACTACCTGCGCGCCCACTCCGCCCTCGCCCACGTGACGGTGGAGTGACCGCCACCCGGCCCCGGGTGAGCGGCCGCATGACTCGGTAGCGTTCGACCCATGCCGATCAGGCTCGAGAACGTCGGGATCGCCGTGCGCGACCTAGAAGCGGCGATCGCCTTCTTCACCGACCTCGGGCTCACCGTCCTCGGCCGTGACACGATCAGTGGGGAGTGGGCCGACACGGCTGTGGGCCTCGACGGCAACCACGCCAACATCGCCATGCTCCAGACGCCGGACGGCAACGGTCGTCTCGAGCTCTTCGAGTACATCCATCCCGAGGCGATCGAGACCGAACCCACCCGTCCCCACGAGATCGGCATGCACCGGGTGGCCTTCTCGGTCGACGACATCGACGAGGCCCTCGAGATCGCTGCGAGGCACGGCTGCCATCCACTGCGAGGCGTGGCGACCTATACAGACGTGTACAAGCTCACCTACGTGCGCGGCCCCAGCGGCATCCTTCTCATGCTGGCCGAGGAGCTGGGGAAGAGCTGACCGGCGGCTGACACGCCCCGGCCCTCAGAGCCGGCGCAGGGCGGTGGTGACCAGCACCAGCTCGCCGAGCTCATCCGAGGCTTCCACGTCGACCTCGGCCTCGATCACCCAGTCGCGGTGGCCGGCCGGGTCGGCGAGCGTCTGGCGCACCTGCCAACGGCGCCCGGCCTGCTCGACGACGAAGAGATCCGGGCCCCGGGCGTCGGCGTCGGTGCCGACCGAGTCGTGCTCGGCGTAGTAGTCCTCGAGTGCGGCGTCCCAGGCCTCGCGGGTCATCACGATGTCGCGCGGAGGGTCGAAGCGGGCGGCGTCGGCCTCCTCGAGCGCGGTGAGGGCGTCGACGTCGTCGCGGGCGACCAGCTCCACCCGGCGCCACATCGCGTTGCGGATCATCACGCGGAACGCCCGCTCCTGCTGCGAGAGCGGCCGAGGCGGTGGTGCCGCGGCGTCGTCGAGCGTGGCCGGCCGGTGCTCGGGATCGGTGAGCGCCTGCCACTCGTCGAGCAGCGAGGAGTCCGTCTGCCGCACCGTCTCCCCCAGCCACTCGATCAGGTCGTCCAGCTGCGGCGGCCGGTGCGCCTCGGGCACGGTCTGCCGCAACGTGCGGTAGGCGTCGCTGAGGTAGCGCAGCAACAGCCCTTCGGAGCGGGCGATCCGATAGCGGGCGACGAAGTCGGTGAAGCTCATCCCCTGCTCGAACATCTCCCGCACGACCGACTTGGGATCCAGCGCGTCGACCGGGAGCCAGGGATGGGTCTCGCGGTAGATCTCGAAGGCCGGCACCAGCAGCTCGGCGAGAGGCTGGGGCCAGGTGATCTCCTCGAGCAGCGCCATCCGGTCGTCGTACTCCAGCCCGTCGGCCTTCATCTCCGCGATCGCCTCGCCGCGGGCCGCGTGCTGCTGGGCGAGGAGGATCTGCCGCGGCGAGTCCAGCACCGCCTCGATCACCGAGACGATGTCGAGCGGATAGCTCTCCGCTTCCGGGTCGAGCAGGTCGAGAGAGGCGACCGCGAACAGCGCGAGCGGCTGGTTGAGTGCGAAGTCCTCGGGCAGGTCGACGGTGAGCACGTATCGGCGGCCGAACCCGTCCGGCTCCGCCAACCGCCTGAGCACGCCGTTGCGCACCAGTCCGCGGGTCAGCCGGACGGCGCGCCGGGCGAGCTTCAGCTGGGTACGCCGGGGCTCGTGGTTGTCCATCAACAACCGGCGCATCACCGCGACGGTGTCCTCCTCGCGGGCCGCGACGTTGACCAGCATCGCGTTGTCGACCTTCATCTTCGACCGCAACGGCTCCGGGTCACCGGACACGAGCTTCTGATAGGTCTGCTCGGTCCACACGACCGTCCCCGGTGGCGGCTTCTTCAGCTGCGCCTTCGACGCCCGCTTGGCGCGCTTGGACTCGCTCATCGCCTCGTTCTTCGCCGCCGCCTTGGCCTTCGCCTTCTCGTTCTCGATGGTGTGCTCGGGCGCCTGTACGACGACGTACCCGGCGGTGTCGAAGCCGGCCCGGCCGGCGCGCCCGGCGATCTGCAGGAACTCCCGCGTGCGCAGCACCCGCTGCTTGTGCCCGTCGAACTTCGCCAGCCCGGTGAACAGCACCGTGCGGATCGGCACGTTGATGCCGACGCCGAGGGTGTCGGTGCCGCAGATGATCGTCAGCAGCCCCTCCTGGGCCAGCTGTTCCACCAGCCGCCGGTAGCGCGGCAGCATCCCGGCGTGGTGCACCCCGATCCCGCGGCGCAGCAACTTCGAGAGCGTCTTGCCGAAGCCCGCGCCGAACCGGACGCCTGCGAGTCGCTCCGCCAGCCGGTCGGGATCCGCAGGCTTGGGCAGGTTCGGGTTCAGCAGCGAGGTCGCATGCTCGACCGCGGCGGCCTGGGTGAAGTGCACCACGTAGACCGGTGCCTGCCCGGTCTCGACGATCTCCTTCACGGTGTCGTCCAACGGCTCCAGCGACCAGCTGAAGTGCAGCGGCACCGGCCGCTCGGCCTTGTCGACGACGGCGGTCTCCCGGCCGTTGCGCCGGGTCAGGTCCTGCGCCAGCTCGGTGACGTCGCCCAGCGTGGCCGACATCAGCACGAACTGCGCGGTGGTGAGCTCGAGCAGCGGCACCTGCCAGGCCCAGCCGCGCTGCGGGTCGGCGTAGAAGTGGAACTCGTCCATGATGACCAGCCCCACGTCGGCCGTGCTGCCCTCGCGCAGCGCGATGTTCGCGAGCACCTCGGCCGTGCAGCAGATGATCGGCGCCTCGGGATTGACCGAGGCGTCCCCGGTCAGCAGCCCGACGTCGGCAGCGCCGAAGACGTCGCACAGCGCGAAGAACTTCTCACTCACCAACGCCTTGATCGGGGCGGTGTAGAACGACACCCGGCCCTCGGCCATCGCCGCCATGTGGCCGGCCATCGCCACCAGCGACTTGCCCGAGCCTGTCGGGGTGGCGAGCACGACGTTGTTGCCCGAGAGCAGCTCGAGGATCGCCTCCTCCTGGTGCGGGTAGAGCTCCAGCCCGCGCTCCTCTGCCCAGGCCAGCACCCGCTCGTACGCCGCCTCGCTCACCAGGCCGACCCTAACGACAGTCCGCGTGAGACCGGGCCCAGGGCTGGCTTAGTGGGGCCGGGCATCCGGAACCGAGAGCCTTCGGCCTACGTGCGCCTGTTGAAGGTGACCTTCCCCGACGGCCCGCACCTCATCTGGTAGCGGGCGTCGTGGGCGATGGTGTGGTGCCGCGGGCAGAGCATCAGGCCTTCGCGGACGCTGGTGCCACCACCGTGGGACCACGGCGTCCTGTGGTGCACGTGGCACATCCCCGGTGGCCAGTCACAGCCCTCGGTCGCACAGCCACCGTCGCGGTGGGCGATCGCGACGCGTTGGGCCTTGGTGTGGAAGCGGCGGGCCCGGCCGACGTCCAGCGGCTCGGACCGTCCACCCAGCACCACCGGGATGATGCCGGCCTCACAGGCCAACCGGCGCGCCTCCGCCGCCGAGATCCGATCCCCCGTGTCCAGATGCGCCGCGGCATCGGCACCCAACAACGACTGCAGGCTCATCGTGACCGTGACCGTGGCCGCGACCCCGCCGGCCCGGGGAGTGCCGGACTCCTCGCGCGTGCGGATGTACTCACAGAAGGCCTGCCCCAGCCGCAGCGGCCGCGAGACCCGCCCGGACCCGGTGGCCGGCTCGCTCACAGGTTCGCCGGTGGCGGCACGATGCCTGGGCGCGGCCAAGGCGTCGAGATGCTTGCGCAGCATCGCGGCCTCCAGGGCAGGGATCTTGAACCGCCCGTGGACCGAACCCTGACCGTCGTCGCGCATCGACAACCGACAGCTCTCCCGAGCTCGGCGCTCTTCCCGCTCCAGCAGCCGCTTCTCGACCTCCTCGGCCATCTCGGGAGCGATCACCTCCAGGATCCGGCGGCCCAGCACCCGCAGCTCCTTGGCGTCGTGGTGCTCGGCCAATGCGACGAGGTCCTTCTCCGCCCGGGCGCGCAGCTCGGCATCGACCAGGTCCGTCGGGAGCGTCTCCACCGCGTCGATGATCGCCCGAGCCTGCTCCACCAGCACCTCACCGCGGGCCAGCGCTTGAGCGGTGACGGCGTGGGCGTCGTCGTCCAGGGCCTCGGCGACCTTCATCAGCGCGTGCGCGGCCGGTTTGCGCATCCCGGTCTCGATCGCCCACCACGCCGCGGTGTTCCCGGCTCCCACCGACGAACCGACTGTCTCCCGCTGCGCCTGCGTCGCCACCGCCAGCTCGACGGCCTGGACCCGCGTCCTGATCCTCGTCAGTGCCGGCAGCAACTCGGTCAGCTCCTCGTGCCTGAGCGACCACGCGTGCGTGTCATCGGCTCCGACCAGGGCGTCCTCCAGCTGCGCCCGCAGCCGGAGCAGCGGGTGCTGATGAGTGCGGCTGGCCCCTCCCGAATCCATGCAGCCACGCTACCCGCGAGCACCCCTTCAAACGCTCACGCGTTCGATCCCTGTGGACGACGACCACGGAACGGCAGGCTGTGGACACGGAAGGGTCCCCCTTGGACAGATGACGTCGGCGAGCTCAGTCGCTACCCGCATCGGCGCGGCCGTTCCGCCGCGCGAGCGCCTCCTCCGCTGGCAGGCTGCCTCCTGAACGGCCCGGCGCCGCTGAAGGAGGTCACCATGCCGCACGTCATCCCTGCCCAGCTGCCGTGGTGGCTGGCCGGGCCCGGGATCGGCCTGTGCGTGGTGGCTCTGTACGCCTTGGCGAACGTCAAGCTCGGCGTCTCCGGTGGCTGGCTGCAGCTGGTCTTCCTTGCCCAGCGTCGCCCGGTGACCGAACCGTGGCGGCTGTGGTTCACCGGCGGCCTTGTCGCGGGCGCCTTCCTCGCGGCCGGGCTCGGTGCCGGCCGGGTCACCGGGTACGGCGCCCTCTCGCGCCACCTTCCTGCACCGGTGCTCGTGGTCGTTCTCCTGGTGGTCGGAGTACTGATCGGCTACGGCGCCAGATGGGCCGGCGGATGCACGTCCGGGCATGGCATCTCGGGCTGCTCCGCAGGGTCACCGGAGAGCTTCGCCGCCACCGCGACCTTCTTCGCCGTCGCGATTGTGGTGACCGTGGTCGTGCACGTGCTCAGCGCCGGTGCGGTGTGACCGGCCGGCTGCGCTGGAGCGCCCTTGCCGTCGGCGTGGCGTTCGGCTTCCTCCTCACCGGCAGCGGGCTGGGGAACTACCACACCATTCACCAGGGCCTGCTGCTCCGCGACCCGTACATCTACCTGATGATGGCCGCCACGGTCGCAACCGCAGCCACGGGGATCGCCCTGCTGCGTCGCCGCGGCCGAACGCTCTTCGGCGAGCCGCTGTCCATCGCCCGCCATCGGGTACGCCGCCAGGCGGTCTACGGAGGGGCTGTGTTCGGCGTCGGCTTCGGCGTCGGTGCCACGTGTCCCGGCATCACGGTGGCCGCGATCGCCACCGGATCGTGGTGGGGCGGCGTGGTCCTGCTCGGCATCCTCGCCGGCCTCTGGCTGCGTGGCAGCGTCGAGCGTGGCGCCGACAGGGTGCGCCGGCGCCAGGGCACGCGACTCCGGCGCCCACTGAGCAGCGGGCTCGAGCAGGGCGCCCCGCCGAGGCCGTCGGCGCCGGACGCATAGGGCAGGCTGTGCCCCGTGTACTTCGTCGGAGTGGACCTCGCCTGGGGTGACCGCAGGCCCACCGGCCTGGCCGTGCTGGACGAGCAGGGGCACCTCGTGGAGGTCTCGGCCGCGAAGTCCGACGAGGAGATCGCCGCCGCGCTGGCGCCGTACGTCGCCCAGCGGTGCCTCGTCGCCATCGACGCGCCGCTGATCGTCCCCAACGCCACCGGGAACCGCCCGGCCGAGGCTCAGCTCAACCGCGACTTCGGACGCTTCGACGCCGGCGCCCATCCCGCGAACACCGGCAAGCCGGAGTTCCGGGAGCAACCCCGTGGCGCGCGCATCGCCGCCCGGCTCGGCCTCGACATAAACCCTCGCTCGCGACGCCGGCGCCGGGCGATCGAGGTCTATCCGCACCCGGCCACCATTGCCCTGTTCCGGCTGGGCCGCACGCTGAAGTACAAGAACCGGCCCGGGCGTGACCTCGAGCAGCTGCGCCGCGAGCTGCTCGTGCTGCTGGGCCTGGTCGAGGGTCTCGCCAGTGCCGACCCCCCTCTCGTGGTCGACGGCAACCACGGCGACCCGTCGCGGCCCCGAGGCTGGTGCGCGCTCCGCAGCGCGGTGGAGACCGCGGAACGCAAGAGCGAGCTGCGAGTGGTCGAGGACCAGGTCGACGCGGTCGTGTGCGCCTACGTGGCACTGTTCGCGACCCGCAGACCGGAGCGGACCACGACGTACGGCGACTTCGCCACCGGCTACATCGTCACTCCGACACTTCCGCCGGACCTGGCGCCGACGCCCCGCGGGCAGCGCATCGCCCCGGAGATCCGCGATCCCGCCGGCACCGCGGTGCGGGAGTACGCCGAACGCCAGCCCGACCTGCGGCTCGCGACCGACGGCTTCGTGCAGCTGGTGACCTCGATCCTCGACGACGCAGGCATCAACTACCTGAGCGTCACCGGCCGCGCGAAGTCGGTGGCCTCGTTCGCGGCCAAGGCGGCCCGCACCGTCGACGGACAGCCGGTGTTCACCGATCCCCTGCGACAGATCACCGACCAGATCGGCGTCCGGGTGATCACCTACGTGCACCGCGACGTCCAAGCCGTCGTCGACCTGCTCGATGACCAGGTGGTGGTCCACGACGATCGCGACATGGGTCTGGAGACGGCGAACGAGGGCCGTTTCGGCTACGCCAGCCGACACCTGCTCATCGGCCTCGACCCGGGGCAGGAGGTGCCGGCGGCGTACGGGCCGCTGCAGGGCCGCCAGGCGCAGGTGCAGATCCGCACCGTGCTGCAGCACGCGTGGGCGGAGTTCGAGCACGACATCCGCTACAAGGGCACGATCCCTGCGGAGCACGTCTCCGAGTTCGACCGGCGCTTCACGCTGGCCGCCGGACTGCTCGAGCTCGCCGACCGCGAGTTCTCCGCGATCCGGGACCGCCTGCGCGAAGGCGCGACCGGGCCGGCCACCGAGCCCGAGGACGACGACCCGCGGATCACCCCGCGCGAGCTGGCGGCCTTCCTCGCCGGCCAGTACGCCGACGCCGGGTGGTCGCGCACCGAGCACTACGCGTGGATCTGCGGGCTGATCCTCGAGCTGGGCATCACCTCGCTCGCCCAGCTCGGCGAGACGCTGCGCCAGGTCGACGCGGAGACGCTCGAGATGCGGATGGACTACCGCTACCCGCCCGGTGCGGTGCGCCGGCTCGACGACGCCCTGCTCTGGACGTACGGCGACGCCTACGTCGAGCTGCGCGCCAACGCCGACCGTGCCGGTGCGCTGCGATCGAGGCTTGCGAAGATGCGCGGCGAGCGCTGAGCCTCGCAGCCAACGGGGGCCGCCGGGCGTGCAGAGCGCTCAGGCCCTCCGGGGGCGCGGCCCGACTGACACCTTTCCCCGTTAAGCATTTGCCTACGCGCCGTAGGTAGACGACCATGGAGCGATGGAGCCCCTCACCGAGACCGAGGTGCGCGCGAGCTTCGTCAACGCCACCAAGGGCGAGATCGCGCGCATGAACCTCCCGCCCGACCTCGACCAGCAGCCCTGGGCGGAACTCGACCTGCTGGGCTGGGTCGACCCGAAGGCACCACGCAGCGGTTACCTCGTCGTGCCCATGTCCGGTCGAGGCCCGGTGGGCGTGCAGCTCAAGCGGGCCGCCGGCGGGGGGACCCGCCGGGCGCGGATGTGCTCGTTGTGCACCACCACGCACAGCGGCCAGGGCGTCGCGCTCATGGTCGCCCCGCGCGCGGGCCGCTCGGGTCGCGCCGGCAACACTGTCGGACTGCAGATGTGCTCCTCGCTGGCCTGTTCGGCCTACACCCGCGGCACCCTGCAGCCCCCGAGCGCAGCTGCCGTGCACGAGACCCTCACGGTCGAGGAACGCCGGCTCCGGCTGCGCCGCAACGTGCTCGCCTTCGTCGAACGAGTGCTCGAGCAGTGACAGGAGGGACGCCGCCGTGCCGCGCGCAGGGCTGAACGCGGAGGTGCTGACCCGGTCGGCGGCCGAGCTGGCCGACGAGGCGGGGCTGGCCGGGATCACTCTGGCCGCGCTCGCGCGACGCCTCCACGTCAAGGCGCCCAGCCTCTACGCGCACGTCTCAGGGAATCGGGAGCTCAAGCAGCGCGTCGCGGTGCTGGCGCTGGCCGAGACGGCCGACCGTGTCGGTGAGGCGGTCGCCGGGCTCAGCGGCCGTGCCGCCCTCGATGCCCTCGGGCGCGCCTACCGCGACTACGCAGCCGCACACCCGGGCCGCCACCAGGCCACCACCCTGCCGCTGGACGACGACGTTGCTCGCGTCAGCGCCGGCCCGCGCCACGCCCGGCTCGCCCGCGCGGTGCTGCGCTCCTACGCCTTGGCCGAGCCTGAGGAGACCCACGCTGTCCGGCTGCTCGGCGCCACGGTGCGCGGCTGGACCGATCTCGAGCTGGCCGGTGGATTCGCCCGCAGCAAGCCGGACGCCGAGGAGTCCTGGCAGCGCGTCGTCGACGGCCTCGACCAGTTGTTCACTTCCTGGACGGCACCCGCGCCCTGACACACCGCCGGGCAGACGTACGCCGGGCCGGCGCAAAGACCGGCCCGGCGCACATACCCGGTGAACAGAGGCGTGCCTCAGCCCAACGACTTCTCGAAGTCGGGGTTGGCCTTCAGCCACTCCGCGACACCCTTCGCGGGGTTGTCCTTGTTCTTCACCAGCACCGTCTGCTCGAGGCTGCCGAGCTGCTTGTCGTCCATGTGGAACTTCTTGGTCATGGCGGCGACCTTGGGGAAGTCGTCGGCGAAGCTGCCCGAGCCGACGACGTGGATGCTGTCGGGCTTGCCCATCGCGCCCTTGGGGTCCTGCAGGTCCTTGATCGGGAACGCCGCGTAGGCCCAGTGCGGGCGCCACAGGGTCACCACGACCGGTTTCTTCGCCGCGATGTCCTTCTTCAGGGTGGCCAGCATGGCCGGGGTCGAGGAGGTCTTCAGGGTCCAGTCGTCCAGGCCGTACTTCGGCATCATCGAGGTCTTGGTGACCCGGGTGAGGCCGGCGCCGGGCTCGATCCCGACGATGGTCTTGTCGAACTCGCTCGCGTGGGCCTTCAGGTCGGCCATCGAGTTGACGTCGGTGACGTACTTCGGCACCGCGATGGTCAGCGGCGCGCTGTCGTACCAGGTGTTCAGGTCGGTCAGGTCCTGACCGTACTTGTCCCAGTAGGTCTTGTGCGTCGCCGGGAGCCAGGCGTCGAAGAACAGGTCGAGGTCGCCCTTGTCCAGACCCACGAAGGTCGGGCCGGCGTCGGAGACCTGCTTGATCTGTACGTCGTACCCCTTGTCCTGCAGCACCTTCTGCCACAGGTGGGTCACCGCGACGTCCTCGTCCCAGTTGATGTAGCCGATGGTCAGCTGCTTGCCGTTCCCACTGCCACCACTGCTGCTGCCGCCACCGTTCCCGCTCTCGCTGTTCCCGGTCGCGCACCCGGCGACCGTTGCGAGCAGGGCGACCATGGCGAGCACGGTGCTCCCGAGCCTCAGCCTGCGCATGTTCTCACTCCTCATCCATCCTCATCTGATACGTCTGTCGAGCACCGGCGGACCGACCCCGCGTCGGGGTGTGCCACCGACGCCGCTGGTGATCGCCGCCACCGGCGCGGTGGTCAGGCGGCGCGTGCGCCCGCTGGGGGTTCGCCGGACTGCCCCGCGGCGGACGACTCCGCCGTACGGCGTCCGAACGGGCCGCGCAGCACGGCCGCGGCCCGGCGCAGGCCACCGCCCTGCCCGCCACGCTGACCGACGGCTGCGGTGACCCGGTCGAGGTAGATCGCCAGGATCACCACGGCCACGCCGGACTCCGCACCCAGCGACACGTCGAGGGTCTGCAGCGCCTGGACCACGGCGCCGCCGAGTCCGCCGGCCCCGACCAGCCCGGCGATGACGGTCATCGACAGCGCCAGCATGATCACCTGGTTGACGCCCGCCATCACCGTCGGCATGGCCAACGGGATCTGGATGCCGCGCAGCACCTCTCGCGGGGTCGCGCCGAAGGCCTGACCGGCCTCGACCATCTCCTGGTCGACCTGGCGGATGCCGAGCTCGGTCAGCCGCACGCCCGGCGGCATCGCGAACACGATGGTGGCCAGGATGGCCGGCGCGGCGCCGAGCCCGAGGAGGAACAGCGCCGGCAGCAGGTAGACGAAGGACGGCAGCGTCTGCATGAAGTCCATCACCGGCTTGGTGACGAGCGAGACCGAACGGAGCCGGGCGGCGATGATCCCCAGGGGAATGGCGAGGACGATCGCGATCACGCTGGCGACGACGACGATGGCGAGGGTGTCCATCGCGTTGGCCCACTGGTCGAACGCATCGATCAGCAGCACGCCGATCGCACTCCCGATGCCGGCCAGCCAGCCGCGCGCGAGCAGCGCGATGACCGCCAGCACCGCGACGACCAGGAAGATCGGCAGCGACAGCAGTCCGTCCTGCAGCCATCCGACCACGGTGTTGAGCCCATGGGCGATGCCGTTGAACAGCGAGTTCCAGTGCTCGGTCAGCCAGGTCACCGCGGTGTCCACCCACTGGCCGAAGTGGATCCGTGGCACGGCGTTCATCGGCACGATCAGCTCAGACAGCATGGCCCACCTCCTTGGCCTCGTCGGGGCGTTCGTCGGGGCGTTCG
>DATDNR010000004.1:0-2264 GCA_036518175.1 Marmoricola sp. | reverse complement strand
TGGTCGACCGCGACGGGCAGAAGATCGGCAAGCTCCAGGACGTATACGTCGACGTCGAGACCGACGAGCCGATGTTCGGCACCGTCAAGGAGGGCCTGATCGGCCGCCACCTGACCTTCGTCCCGCTGGCCGGGCTCACGTTCGGCCCGGATGCCCTGCAAATGGCAGTGACGAGGGAGCAGGTCAAGGGCGCGCCCAATATCGAGCTGCGCGGCGACGAGCTCTCGCGCGCCGACGAGTCAGCCCTCTACCACCACTACGAGCTCAACTACACCCCGCCCGACACCGAGAGCGGCCGCCGGCTCGCCCGCCGCTAAGGCTCGACGCGGCCGCCGGACGGAGCCCCTTCGAATCAGCGCCCGCGGCCGTCTCAAACGCCGGCCGGGGACGAACGCGCGGCTGCGGTGCCGGGATCGGCCCGCCCTTCGCGGTTTGCTCCCGAGGTGGCGTCGCGGTCACGGGGAGGGCCGCCATGCCAGTCGAGGCACAGCGCCGTGGCGTCGTCGCGTAGCCGGCCGCCACTTGCCTGGAGGACAGCATGCGTGAGGTGCTGCACGGCTTCGCGGGGATGCATGTCGGCGCCCTCGGCCAGGATGGCGGCGATGTTCACGCCCACGGCTTCGCGCTCCAGCATGCCGTCGGTGACGAGTATCAGCCGGTCGCCCACTGCCAGTGACAGCGACTGCACGCGGTAGCCTCCTCCCGGCCGCAGCCCGAATGGGGGGTCCGCCTCCAAAGGAACTTGATCGACGCGCCCCGCACGAAGTCGTAGCGGCGGGGGATGACCAGCGTTGACGATCCCGGCCGTGGCTGTGGGTAGGTCGATCCGGACGACAAGGCCGGTTACGAACTGGCTCTCTCCCGCCTGCTCGGCGAGCGCATCGCTTGCCAGCCCCGCCTGCTCGGCCAGCTCGACGCCCCGGCGGCGGGCGTTGCGGAGGCCTCCGACCAGCACGGTGGCCAACAACGCGGCATCCATCGTGTGCCCCATCGCGTCTGTCATCGACAGGTGCAGGGCATCCCGGTCTAGCGAAAAGTCGAAGGTGTCACCGCCGATCTCGCCCGCCGGTTGCAACCAGGCAGCGAGCGTGAACTGCCCGGCCTCGCAGGTGAAGGATCCAGGCAACAGCCGATGCTGGATCTCCGCCGCCAACGACAGCGGCACCGAGCGCTGGCCCCACTCGAAGAGATCGGTGTACCGGCGGTTCGCAATCACCACGTACGCCAGGAAGTGCGCGGCGAGAGCGACATCTGCCACCGTCTGCTCAACCGGGAAGTCCTCCAGGCCCAGCTCCAGGACGCCGACCGCCTCACCGCGGCTGGTCACCGGCGCGAACAACCGAGCGCCGCGATCCTCCGCGATCACCTCGACGGCCTGGGCGGCCAGCGCCCGGCCGTGCGGCGTTCCGGCCAATGGCACGCGCTCGGCAGTCTCCTGGCCCTGAAGGCGAAGTGCCCCTTCTCCGCCCGAGTGGCCTAGCCGGATCAGCGACCGTCCACTGAAGTCGGCGATCAAGAAGCTGACCTCGCGGGCACCGATCGCCTCCGCCAGTTCGGCGGCGAGCACGTCGACCGCCGCGACGGGCGGCGCTGCCTCGACGGCCGCCAGCAACGAATTCAAGTTCAAAGGCGATTGCCGGCTCTGCTCCACGTCGCCTAACCTAGCGCGGCCGTTCACCAACACGAGTCGTGCTCCCCCGCCACGAGCCGCCGCGAACTCGAGCACGGGTCTGCTACCCAGGTCATGCCGGGAAGGCTCGACCAGCTCGTCTTCCTCGCATGGCTCCTCGGTTACTGATCTGGGAGCGTCGATGGCCGCGCCGGGGTGAGATGGCATGCTGCCGCTGGCTCCTCGAAGGCGGCACATGAGGCAACCCCCAACGCTGGATACCCAGCCGGAAAGGGATCCGCTGGCGACGATCGCGGTCTCGGCTGCACCGGTCGTGCTCGAGGGCCGCTATCGGCTGCTGATGCGTTCGCTCTGGCAGCTTCGCCACTCGCGGAGGACGCGCTGGGGAGTGGGGCTGGGGTCGGCCGCCCTCATGCTCCTCCTCGTCTTGCTGGCTGTGCGTCATTTTGCGACCACTTCGTGGCCGCTCTCGCGCGGCCAGCCGGGCTTGCTAGTGGCAGCCGGGCTGCTGCTTCTCCTCGCCCAGGCGCTGAAGGCACTCGGGTGGGGACGGTTGTTTACGAACCGTGAGCGGCCCTCTCCGCTTGCACTCGTCGCCGGTAACGGCGGCGCGGCGCTGATCGGTGTCGTCCTG
>DATDNR010000003.1:0-5619 GCA_036518175.1 Marmoricola sp. | reverse complement strand
GACCTCCGACATGGAGGCCATCTACGAGATGCTCGAGAACGGCTTCGACGGGCTGATCACCGCCGCGCTGACCCTGGTCGGCACCGCCGTGCTGCTGCTCTTCCTCGACGTGAAGCTCGGGCTGGTCGCGCTGCTGTGCGGCCCGTTCCTGGCCTGGCTGACCAACTGGTTCCGCAAGGAGTCGGCGAAGAGCTACCGGGTCACCCGCGAGAAGGTCGCGCTGGTCATCGTGCACTTCGTGGAGTCGATCGGCGGCATCCGCGCGGTGCAGGCGTTCCGCCGGGAGCCCCGCAACCAGGAGATTTTCGACGACGTCAACGAGCAGTACCGCCGCGCCAACCTGCGGGCCTTCCGGCTGGTGGCCTGGTTCATGCCGGGCATCAAGCTCATCGGCAACATCACCATCGCGGTGGTGCTGCTGTATGGCGGCTACCTCGCCTGGTCGGGCGAGGTCACCGTCGGTGTGCTCGCCGCGTTCCTGCTCTACCTGCGGCAGTTCTTCGAGCCGATGATGGACATCTCGCAGTTCTACAACACCTTCCAGTCGGCCTCCGCGGCGCTGGAGAAGCTCTCCGGCGTGCTCGAGGAGGTGCCCGGGGTGCCCGAGCCGGAGGCCCCGGTCGCGCTGCCCGACCCCCGCGGCGAGCTGCGCTTCGACCACGTCGGCTTCTCCTACGTCCAGAACGCTCCGGTGCTGCCCGACCTGGACCTGACCATCCCGGCGGGGCAGACGGTGGCCCTGGTCGGCACCACCGGTGCGGGCAAGACGACGCTGGCCAAGCTGGCGACGCGGTTCTACGACCCGGTCTCGGGGCGGGTGCTCCTCGACGGGGTCGACCTGCGCGCGCTCGACTCGGCCACGCTGCGGGGGGCGGTGGTGATGGTCACCCAGGAGAACTACCTCTTCACCGGCACCATCGCCGACAACATCCGCTTCGGTCGTCCGGACGCCACGATGGAGGAGGTCGTCGAGGCGACCCGGGCGATCGGAGCGCACGAGTTCATCAGCGCCCTGCCCGAGGGCTACGACACCGAGGTGGCCAACCGGGGCGGCCGGCTCAGCGCAGGGCAGCGACAGCTGGTTGCGTTCGCCCGGGCCTTCCTCGCCGATCCCGCGGTGCTGATCCTCGACGAGGCGACGTCCTCGCTGGACATCCCCTCCGAGCGCTCGGTGCAGCACGCGCTGCGCACGATCCTGTCGGGGCGTACGGCGGTGATCATCGCGCATCGGCTCTCGACGGTGGAGATCGCCGACCGGGTCCTGGTCATGGAGCACGGCCGGATCGTGGAGGACGGCAGCCCCGCGCAGCTGATCGCCAGCGGCAGTGGCCGCTTCTCCGACCTGCACGAGGCCTGGCTGGCCTCCCTGGCCTAGCCGGCTCGGGTCACCGCTGCCGGACCCGGGCGCCCGCGTCGACGCCGCCGCGGTGCCGGACGTGCCGGTGTCCGGCGTGGGTGGGCACTCCCAGCGGGTGGCCGAAGACGACGACGTTGCTGGGGTAGTAGCTGCCGTTCCAGCCGGTGCAGGTCACCAGCACCAGCCGGCCGGCGTGGTGCCGCTGGCCGAAGAGCGCGACCGCGCGCCGGGCGAGCCGCGCCTTGCCGAGCACCCTGACCCGGTCGACGCGGTAGCGCACCGTGCCACGACGGGTGACGACCTCGACGAACCGGCCGGGGCGCAGCCGGCCGATGTGGTCCATCGCTCCGCCGCCGGTGTGCACGGTGTGGCCGGTGATCACCGTCTGGCCACGTCCGGCCCCTGGCCGGGCGCTGCCGTCCCACCAGCCGACCTGCTGCGGGTCGCGGGGCGGGTCGAGCACCGCGTCGGAGGAGAGGCTGATCGGCACGACGGGGGCGTCGATGTGCAGCGACGGCACCACCAGGCGGATGGGAGCGGCCGGCGCGCCCAGCGGCCGGTAGGCCGGCTCGTCCGGGGCCTGGGGCAGCACGAAGCCACCGACCACCAGTCCGGCCGCGAGCACCAGCAGCATCGTGGTGAGACCCGACAGGGTGGCCGCCGTACGTTCCACGGCCGAGGGCTGCGACATCGCGCCCTCGCTCAGCCGCCGAGGCGGCGGCGGTAGGCCGCGGCGCCGGCGACGCCCGAGGCGACGAGCAGCGCGCCCAGGGACCCGGCCGCGACCAGCGGCGTGTGCGCGCCGGCGGCGGGGACGGTCTCGGGTGCGGTGGCCTCACCGGCCGGGATCACGCGCGGCACGCTGACCTTGGCGTGGTGCCTGGGGTGGGCCTGCGGTGCCGCCGGCGGTGGTGCTGCGGCCTCGCCGTTGGGGCCGCAGGTGACGTTGCCGATCCGGACGTGGGCGACGGTCTGGTCGAACTGCTCGGCGACCGGCAGCACCTGCAGGTCGAGCGCGGTCACCTTGACCGAGTCGGTCGTGGGGTGGGACTGCTCGTTGAGCACGATCTTGAGGACGTTGTCGCTCAGCGGCTGCAGTTGCTTGTCCACCTGCGCGACGGCGTTGTCGACCAGCTGCTGCTGGATCGGGTCGAGCGCCTGCTTCAGCGGGGCCGCCTGGCCGTCGAGCGTCGTGGTCAGGTCGGTGCGCACGCCGTCGAGCACGGCGTCGAGGACCTTGTGCAGGTCGACGAGCACATCGGTGTTCGGGGGAGGGTTGACCGGCAGGTCGACCAGCCTGACCGGCGTACCACCCAGGTCGGCGTTGACACCCGCGTTCGCGATGTCGGCGTGGCCGGAGGCCGATCCGCGCGACGCCCGGCAGACGGCCTGCACGGCGTCGGCGTCGAGGGTGACGCCGCTCTTCGCCTGCGCCAGCGCCTGGTTCAACGCGTCGGACAGGGCGGGGAAGACCTGGTCGAGCACCGGCTGCAGCGCTGCCTGGGTCTGCTGGTCGACCCCCTGCAACAGCTCGGACTTCACCAGCTGCACGTTGCTCAGGTCCACCTGGCCGGCGAGCAGGGAGAGGTTCTCGCCCCCGCGCAGGCACAGCCCGGAGCCGACGCCGACGAGGGTCGCGCCGTCACCGGCGAGCCCCGCGCAGGCCGCCGAGACGCCGCGGCGGTGGTGCACCAGCGCGGACGCGTCCTGGCCGAGCGTGCCGGCCTGGAGCACCTGCTGGCCGGTGAGCACGCCGATCGTGGGCTCGCGCCGGCCCGAGGTCGACTCGTGGGTGCCGTCGTTGGTCGCCGTGAAGCTCCCGGTGGACTGCTCGTTGCCGAGCAGCGTCAGGTCGATCGCGTTCGCCGACGCCTGCGCCACCGACCCGGCTGCCAGCGCCGGACCGGCAGCCAGCCCGATCAGGGCCGCCGCCGTCACCGCGGCGCCTGCGCGCGCGAGGAACTGCTTCACTGAGGACTCCCCTCCCCGGATGGGGAGCACCTCCCCCCATGCGATCTCTGGGCGGCTCAACGCCCGAGCCGGGGGAAGGTTACGGCCGAGTACGCCGCGCCGCGACCGCTCAGCTCGCCTTGCGCGCAGTCTTCTTCGCTGCGGTCTTCTTCGCTGCGGTCTTCTTGGTCGTGCTCTTCTTCGCGGCGGTCTTCGTCGACGACTTCTTGGCAGCGGTCTTGCTGGTCGACGCCTTCTTGGCGGTGCTGCCGGAGGCCTTCTTGGTGGCGGAGGTCTTCCTGGGCGACTTCTTCGCCGCGCCCCTGCCGGGCGCCTCCTCGCCCTTCTCGCCCTCCTCGGCCTCGGCACGGACGTCGGAGCCGGTCGCCTCCCCGCGCGCCGACTTGGCGGCGTCGACGCTGCGCTGCAGCGCCGCGAGCAGGTCGACGACCTCACCGGAGCTCTTCGCGGCCACCGGCGGCCGCTCCACCTCACCGCCCTCGACCTTGGCCTTGACGAGGGCCTCGACCGCGGACCGGTAGTCGTCCTCGAACTCGTCGGCGTCGAAGTCACCGGCCAGCGTCTCGACGAGCATCGTGGCCATCTTGACCTCCTGCGGCCGCGCGTCCTCCGGGCTGCCGGTGTTGAGGTCGGGCTGGCGGACCTCGTCGGGCCACATCATCGTCTGCAGCACGATCACGTCGTCGCGTACCCGCAGCACCGCCAGCGACATCCGGTTGCGCAACGAGACGGTGACCAGCGCCATCCGGTCGGCCTCGAGCAGCGCCTGGCGCAGCAGCGCGTAGGGCTTGGCGCCCGCACCCTCGGGCTCGAGGTAGTAGCTCTTCTCCAGGAGCATCGGGTCGATCTGGTCGCTCGGCACGAACTTCTCGACGCTGATCTCCCGGCTGCTGCTGACCGGCAGCTCGGCGAGGTCCTCGTCGGTCAGCACCACCATCTCGCCGTCGTCGGTCTCGTAGCCCTTGGCGATGTCGGCGTAGGCCACCTCCTCGCCGTCGAGGCTGCAGACCCGCTGGTACCTGATCCGGCCGCCGTCCTTGGCGTGCACCTGCCGGAACGAGATGTCCCGACTCTCCGTTGCGGCGTAGAGCTTGACCGGCACGCTGACCAGGCCGAACGAGACGGCGCCCTTCCAGATGGCTCTCATGGGTAAACCTTGCCACCTCGCGGGGCAGGATGAACATCATGCGACCGATGCTGGCCACGCGCGGCGACGCCGTCCCCACCGGCCCCGACTGGGTGCACGAGGTGAAGTGGGACGGCGTGAGGGTGCTGGCCGACTGCGACGGTGACCGGCTGCGGTTCTGGTCGCGCAACGAGAACGACGTGTCCACCGCCTACCCCGAGCTGCAGGGGCTCGCCGCCGTCGGCCGCGACTTCCTGCTCGACGGGGAGGTGGTCGCGCTGTCCGGGGGCGTCCCCTCGTTCGCGGCCCTGGCCGACCGGATGCACGTCCGCGACGCCCGCAAGGCCGCCGCCCTCGCGAAGAGCAACCCGGTGACGCTCATCGTCTTCGACCTGCTCCGGCTCGACGGCACCCCGCTGCTCGACCGGACGTTGCAGGAGCGCCGTCGGCTGCTCGGCGAGCTGTCCCTCCCGGAGGGCTGCTGGCAGGTGCCTCCCACGTACGACGACGGCCGGCTGCTGCTCCGGGTCGCGGAGCAGCAGGGGCTCGAGGGCATCGTGAGCAAGCGGCTGTCGTCGTCGTACCGGCCCGGGCTGCGCAGCCGGGACTGGCTGAAGTTCCCCATCCGCGCCAGCGCCTCCTTCGTGGTCGGCGGCTTCCGACGCGAGACCGGCAGCGACACCCGCATCGGTGCCGTGCTCGTCGGGGTGCCGACCCATGCCGGGCTGCGCTACTGCGGCAAGGTCGGCAGCGGCATCGCGGGCCGGGTGGGGCAGCGCCTCAAGGACATCCTCGAGCCGCTGGCCGTCTCGGCGTCGCCGTTCGTCGACGAGCTGCCCAAGGCCGACCGGGTCGGCACCATCTGGGTGCGCCCGGAGGTGGTGGTCGACGTGGAGCATCTCGGCGTCACGGGCGAGGGACGGCTGCGGCAACCCGCCTATCGTGGCGTGCGCACGGACCTGGCGCCCGCCGACGTGGGCGCCGGCGATCTCGGGGAGGACCGTTGATGCGACAGATCCCGTTGGTGTGCGGCGTCGTCCTGCTGGCGAGCGCGCTGCTGACCCCGGCGGCACCGGCCACCGCGGCGCAGGACCTCCGCCTGGGCGGCGTGCCCGTCAGGCTGCCCTCCGGGTCGCGCCAGGTCGTCACGGTCAACCATGGCTCC
>DATDNR010000002.1:0-17136 GCA_036518175.1 Marmoricola sp. | reverse complement strand
CGGGTGCTGCACGAGGCCGGCCTGACCGCGCCCCGGCACGGCATGGCGGTCTCCTTCGAGGAGGCCCGCACGATCGCAGCCTCGATCGGCTACCCGGTGCTGGTGCGCCCGTCGTACGTGCTGGGCGGCCGCGGCATGCAGATCGTGTACGACGACCAGGCCCTGGCCGACTACATCGCGCAGGCCACGCAGATCAGCCCCGACCGGCCGGTGCTGGTCGACCGGTTCATCGACGACGCGGTCGAGATCGACGTCGACGCGCTCTACGACGGCGAGGACCTCTACCTCGGAGGAGTGATGGAGCACATCGAGGAGGCCGGCATCCACTCCGGCGACTCCTCCTGCGCGCTGCCGCCGATCACCCTGGGCGCGGCGGAGGTGGAGCAGATCCGCGCCGCGACCGAGGCGATCGCCCGGGGCGTGGGCGTGCGCGGCCTGATCAACATCCAGTTCGCCCTGGGCTCCGACGTCCTCTACGTCCTCGAGGCCAACCCGCGGGCGAGCCGCACGGTGCCGTTCGTCTCCAAGGCGACCGCCACGCAGCTGGCCAAGGCCGCCGCCCGGGTGATGCTCGGGGAGAGCATCGCCGACCTGCGCGGCAGCGGGCTGCTGCCGCCGGAGGGTGACGGCGGCACGCTGCCCGGTGACGCGCCGATCGCGGTCAAGGAGGCGGTGATGCCGTTCAACCGCTTCCGCACTCCGGACGGCAGGACCGTGGACACCGTGCTCGGCCCGGAGATGCGCTCCACCGGCGAGGTGATGGGCTTCGACGCCGTCTTCGGCCGGGCGTTCGCCAAGTCGCAGACCGCGGCGTACGGGTCGCTGCCCACCGGCGGCACCGTCTTCGTCAGCGTCGCCAACCGCGACAAGCGCTCGATGATCTTCCCGATCAAGCGGCTCGCCGACCTCGGCTTCGAGGTGCTGGCGACCCAGGGCACCGCGGAGGTGCTGCGCCGCAACGGCATCGAGGCGACCGTGGTGCGCAAGCACTACGAAGGCGCCGGGCCTGCGGGCGAGCCGACCTCGATCCAGCTGATCGCCGACGGCCGGGTCGACCTGGTGGTGAACACCCCGCACGGGTCGGGCAGCGCCGCGTCCGTGCGCATCGACGGCTACGAGATCCGCACCGCCGCGGTGATGGCGAACATCCCCTGCATCACCACGGTGCAGGGCCTGGCCGCCGCCGTGCAGGGCATCGAGTCGCTGCTGGTCGGTGACATCGGGGTGCGCTCGCTGCAGGAGTGGGCCGAGCACGCCCGCGTCGACGCGCAGGCAGGCGGCCGGTGACCGCGTGACGGGCCCCTACCGGCTGCTCTTCGACCGGCTGCTGACGCACTCTGACGCCGAGAGCGCCCACCGCGCGGCCTTCGCCGCCATCCGTACGGCGGGCCCGGTGCTCGGCGCCGCCCGACGGGGCGCGGCCGGACTCGGCCGCCACCGCGGTGTGGCCGGCGTGCGCGTGATGGGCCTCGACTTCCCGGCCGTGCTGGGACTGGCAGCGGGGTTCGACAAGAACGCCGTGGGCATCGACGCCCTCGCCGCGCTCGGCTTCGGCTTCATCGAGGTCGGCACGGTCACCGGTGAGCCGCAACCCGGCAACCCGCGGCCCCGGCTCGCCCGGCTGCCGGAGGATCGCGCGGTGGTCAACCGGATGGGCTTCAACAACGACGGCGCCGAGGTGGTGGCGCGCCGGCTCGCGGCACGGCAGCAACGGCTCGCGCGCGCCGGGCGGACCAGCGTGCCGCTGGGGGTCAACATCGGCAAGACCAAGGTGGTGCCGGAGGACGCCGCGATCGCCGACTACGAGAAGAGCACCGCCCTGCTGGCGCCGTACGCCGACTACCTGGTCGTCAACGTCTCCTCGCCCAACACCCCGGGGCTGCGCGACCTCCAGGCGGTCGAGAAGCTCGAGCCGCTGCTGCACGCGGTGCGCCGCCGCGCCGACGACGTCACCGACCGGCACCTGCCCCTGCTGGTCAAGATCGCCCCGGACCTGTCCGACGAGGACGTCGACGCGGTCGCCGACCTGGCCGGTGCCCTCGACCTGGACGGCATCATCGCCACCAACACCACCATCGCCCGGACCGGGCTCAGGTCCCCGGTCGCGGCAGTGGCGGCAGCCGGTGAGGGCGGTCTGTCCGGGGCGCCGCTGCGGTCCCGGTCCGTCGCTGTGCTGCGCCGGCTGCGCGCCCGCGTGGGCCCCGGCCTCACCCTGGTCGGCGTCGGCGGCATCAGCACCCCCGACGACGCTCGCGAACGACTGGCCGCCGGTGCCGACCTGCTGCAGGCCTACACCGCCTTCGTCTACGAGGGTCCGCGGTGGCCGGCACGGATCAACGCCGCCGTGGCCCGGGAGGTGGCCGGGCACCGATGACCGAGGCTGCTCCGACACCCCCGCACCCCGGTCCGCTCCGGCTCGACGCCGAGGTGCTCGCGGTGCGCCGGACCGGCCCCTACCGGCAGCTGACGCTGGCCGCCGACGGGCTGGCCGAGCGCTTCCGCCCCGGCAACGTGATCTCGGTGCGGGTCGGCGGGGAGACCTCCGGACTGCTGGCGCGGCGCAGCCTGTGGATCCACCGGGTCCGTCCGACCGGCACCTGGGGCGGCACCGTGGAGGTCGTCGTCGAGCCGACCGGGCCGGGCAGCCGGTGGCTGGGCGGGCTCGGCGAGGGTGACGTGGTGCCGGTGGTCGGACCGCTCGGCCGGCCGTTCGCGCTGCCCAAGGAGCCGGTGACCTGCGTCCTGGCCGGCCACGGGCGCGGCACGGCTCCGCTGGTGCCGCTGGCCGAGCGGCTGCGCGAGCGTGGCTGCGTGGTGCACCTGCTCGCCACCGCCGACGACGAGGCGCACCTCTTCGGCGCGCTCGACCTGCGCCGCGTCGCCCGGTCTGTCACCGTGGCGACCGGCGACGGCTCGGTGGGCGTCCGGGGCCGCATCGCCGACGCGCTCCCGGCCCTGCTCGACCGCACCGAGGCCGACGTCGTCTACGGCTGTGCTCCGAGGGCCGACCTGCACGCGCTGGCGGCCGAGGCCGAGGCCCGGGGCGCGTGGAGCCAGACCGCGCTGGAGGTGCCCGCCCCCTGCGGCACCGGGCTGTGCCACGGGTGCCCGGTGCCGGTGGTCGCTCCGCACGGCGGCACCCGCGTCGTCCGCGGCTGCCACGAGGGACCGGTCTTCCGCGGTGACAGGGTGCGCTGGCACGAGCTGGTGGCGGCGCCGTGACCGGCCTGCTGCTGGGCGACGGCAGCTTCCCCGGGCGCGTCTGGGTCGCCTCCGGCTGCGGCGGCACCGGACGGGAGCTGTCGTCGTACGTCGACCTCACCAGGCTGGGCGCCTTCGTCACCCGCACCATCACCCTCCAGCCGCGACCGGGCAGCACGGCGCCACGGATCCGCGAGCTCCCCGGCGGCCTGCTCCACGACAGCAGCGAGCAGAGCCCCGGCCTCGACTCCTTCCTGGCCACCGAGCTGCCGTGGCTCGCCCAGCAGCAGCTGCCGGTGGTGGTCTCCATCGCTGCCCGCGAGCCGGGGGAGTACGCCGAGCTCGCCCGCCGGGTCGGCGCCAGTCCGGGCGTGCGTGGCGTGGAGGTGAACCTCTCGGCTCCGGCGGCGGCCGACGACCCGCAGCTGCGCGCCCGGATGACGAACACCTTCCAGCTCGCGAAGGTCCTCGGCACGGTGCGCGCCGAGGTCCCCCGGGGCGTGCCGGTGCTCGCCAAGCTCGGACCCGGTGACGACGTCGTCGCCCTGGCCCGCGCCGCAGGCGACTCCGGCGCCGACGCCGTCGTGCTCGTCAACGCGGCCCCCGCGCGGGCCGCGGACGGCAGGTCGATGGCGCTGAGCGGGCCGGCGCTGCACCCGCTCGCCCTGCGCGCCGTGGCCCGGGTCCGCGAGGAGGTGCCGGCGCTGCCGGTCGTCGCCGTGGGCGGCATCGGCAGCGGCACGGACGCCCGTGCCTTCCTCGACCTCGGCGCCGTCGCGGTCCAGGTCGGCACCGCCTGCCTGAGCGACCCGGCCGCCGCGGCGCGCATCGCCGACGCCCTCGACGCCCAGCCCGACCGCCAGTCCGACCGCCAGCCCGACATCGCCCCCCGAGGAGGCCGCTGATGACCACCGCTCCCTTCGGTGCCCGGCTGCACGCCGCGACCGCCGCCCGTGGCCCGCTGTGCGTGGGCATCGACCCGCATGCCGCGCTGCTGGCCAGGTGGGGGCTGCCCGACAGCGTCGAGGGGCTGACCCGCTTCGCGCTGACCGCGGCGGAGGCGCTGGCCCCCGAGGTCGCGGTGGTCAAGCCGCAGTCGGCCTTCTTCGAGCGGTTCGGCAGCCGCGGCATCGCGGTGCTGGAGCAGGTGCTGGGCACCTGTCGCGAGGCCGGTGCGCTGGTGCTGCTCGACGTCAAGCGCGGCGACATCGGCTCGACGGCGCAGGCGTACGCCGACGCCTACCTCGACCCGGCAGCGCCCATGGCGGTGGACGCGATCACCGCCTCGCCGTACCTGGGCTTCGGCAGTCTCGCCCCGATGCTGGAGACCGCCCGGGCTCACGGTGCCGGGGTGTTCGTGCTGGCGCTGACCTCCAACCCGGAGGGCCCGGAGGTGCAGCACGCTCGCACCGCCGCCGGCGGCACCGTGGCCGGAACGGTGCTCTCCCGGCTGGCGGAGCTGAACGCCGACGCCGATCCGCTCGGCTCGTTCGGCGCGGTGGTGGGTGCCACCATCGGTCAGACGGGGGAGGACCTCGCCATCAACGGGCCGCTGCTGGTGCCCGGCATCGGCGCGCAGGGCGGCACCGCCGACGACGTGCGGCGGATCTTCGGGGCCGTGCTCGGGCAGGTGCTGCCCTCCAGCTCCCGGGAGGTGCTCGGGGCCGGGCCGGACCCCGCGGCGCTGGCGGCTGCCGCACGCCGCACCGCCGAGGCGTTCGACGCGGTGCTGGCAGGTGCCCGGTGAGGCGCTGGCTGGCCGTGCTGGTGGTGCTCGCCGGGCTGCTGCCGCTCGGGGGCTGCGGCGACCCGGTGGCGGCCTACTGCGGCTCGTTGCGCGACAACCGGCAGCAGCTCTCGGAGATGATCAACAGCGGTTCGCCGACCGCCCTGATCGGCAACCTGACGTTGCTGAAGAAGATCGCCGGCCGGGCGCCGGCGGACCTCACCGACGAGTGGCAGACCTTCCTCGGCGCGATCGAGGACCTCGACCAGGCGCTGCACGACGCCGACGTCGCCCCCGGCGCCTTCCACCACGGCAAGCCGCCGCCCGGCGTGACACCCGCGCAGCGCAAGCAGATCGCCGACGCGGCCGGCCAGCTCACCTCGTCGCAGGTGACCTCGGCCGCCGACGGCATCGTGCAGGAGGCCCGCGACGTGTGCCACATCGACCTCGAGCTGTGAGCAACGGCCCTGTGCAGCAAAGCGATCCCGCATTGCAGCGCCGCCGGGCCGATGGCTAGATTGCTCCAGTCCAACCGGGTCTCGTGGCTTGTCCGGTGGCTCATCCCGCTCGACACCACCAGGAAGATGAGGTCGCTCGTGGCGCTCCCGCCGCTCACTCCCGAACAACGCCAGGCCGCACTCGAGAAGGCGGCGGCATCGCGCCGGGAGCGGGCCGAGGTGAAGAACCGGCTGAAGCACTCGGGCGCCTCGATCGCCGATGTGCTCGAGGAGGGCCAGCACAACGACGTCATCGGCAAGATGCGGGTCAGCGAGCTGCTCCAGGCCCTGCCCGGGCTGGGCAAGGTGCGCGCCGGCCAGGTGATGGAGCGGCTGCGGATCTCCGAGAGCCGTCGGGTCCGGGGCCTCGGCGCGAAGCAGATCGCCGCGCTGGTGGCCGAGTTCGACGGTGAGTGAGGGCGGACGTCCTTCCCGGCTGACGGTGCTGGCCGGACCCACGGCGGTCGGCAAGGGCACGGTCACCGCCTACATCCGCGACCACTATCCCGACGTCTGGATCTCGGTCTCCGCCACCACCCGCGCACGCCGGCCGGGAGAGGTCGACGGGGTGCATTACCGGTTCGTGAGCGAGGCCGAGTTCGACCGGATGATCGCCGACGACGAGCTCCTGGAGTGGGCGGTGGTGCACGGACGGGCCCGCTACGGCACACCCCGCCGTCCGGTCGAGGAGGCGCTGGAGGAGGGACGGGTGGCGCTGCTGGAGATCGACCTGCAGGGCGCCCGGCAGGTCCGGGAGCGGATGCCCGAGGCGCGCTTCGTCTTCCTCAAGCCGCCGTCGTGGGAGGAGCTGATCCGCCGCCAGCTCGGCCGCGGCACCGAGGACGCCGCCGAACGGGAGCGCCGGCTGGCCACGGCGAGGGTCGAGCTCGCCGCCGAGGCCGAGTTCGACGCCACCGTGGTCAACACCGAGATTCCCGCTGCGGCGGCCGAGTTGGTAGAGTTGATGCGGTCCTGAGTGTGCGGCCTCGCTGTGTTGTGCCCGGGATCCTGACCCACCACTTCCACGTCTGTGAGGCTCGATGAGCGTGTCCGGCACCCAGCCCGTCGCCGAGGGGATCACCAACCCGCCGATCGACGACCTGCTGACCAAGACCGACTCGAAGTACAAGCTGGTCCTCTACGCCGCCAAGCGGGCTCGCCAGATCAACGCCTACTACTCCCAGCTCGGCGAGGGGCTGCTGGAGTACGTCGGCCCCCTCGTGGACACCCACGTGCAGGAGAAGCCGCTCTCCATCGCGCTGCGTGAGATCAACGACGACCTGCTCACCTGCGAGGACGTCGACCCCGACGAGGTCACCGACACCGGTGTCCCGGCGCCGAGCGACGCCGCGGAGCCGGAAGCCGAGTAGGCCGCACCGGTGACCGCCACCGCGGGGCCTGAGGAGTCCCGCCCGCGCGTCGTCCTCGGCGTCGCCGGCGGCATCGCGGCCTACAAGGCCTGTGAGCTGCTGCGGCGGTTCACCGAGTCCGGGCACGACGTCACCGTGGTGCCGACCGCGGCGGCGCTGCAGTTCGTCGGCGCTGCCACCTGGTCGGCGCTGTCCGGCCGGCCCGTGGCCACCGACGTGTGGACCGGGGTCCACGAGGTCCCGCACGTGCGCCTGGGCCAGTCCGCCGACCTGGTGGTGGTGGCTCCGGCGACCGCGGACCTGATGGCGCGCGCCGCCCATGGGCTGGCCGACGACCTGCTGACCAGCACGCTGCTGACCGCCCGCTGCCCGGTGGTGCTGGCACCGGCGATGCACACCGAGATGTGGGAGCACGCCGCCACCCGGGCCAACGTGGCCACGCTGCGCCGGCGCGGCGTGGTGGTGCTCGAGCCGGCGGAGGGCCGGCTGACCGGGGCGGACACCGGCAAGGGCCGGCTGCCCGAGCCCGACGAGATCTTCGCCGTCGCCACCGACGTCCTGGCCCGGGGCGCCCAGCGCCTCGACCTGGCCGGCCGCCACGTGGTCGTCTCCGCCGGTGGCACCCGCGAGTACCTCGACCCGGTGCGGTTCCTCGGCAACCGCTCCTCGGGGCGGATGGGCTACGCCCTGGCCCGGGCGGCCGTGGCCCGCGGCGCCGAGGTCACGCTGGTCGCCGCCAACGTCGAGCTGCCCGACCCGGCAGGCGTCAAGGTGGTGCGGGTGGAGAGCACCGCGGACATGCAGGAGCAGGTGTCCGCCGCCTGCGCCTCGGCCGACGCGGTGGTGATGGCGGCGGCGCCCGCCGACTTCCGCCCGACCAGCCGCGCCGGGAGCAAGATCAAGAAGTCCGCCGACGGCAGCGCACCGCCCGTCGAGCTGACCCAGAACCCCGACATCCTGGCCGGGCTCGCGCAGCACCGGCCGCACGAGGGCCTGGTGGTGGTCGGCTTCGCCGCCGAGACCGGTGACGACACCGGCACGGTGATGGACCACGCCCGCGCCAAGCTCGCCCGCAAGGGCTGCGACCTGCTGGTGGTCAACGACGTCTCCGGCGGCAAGGTCTTCGGCCGTGAGGACACCGAGGCCGTCGTGCTCGAGGCCGACGGTCGCAGCACGCCGGTGCCCCGGGGCCCCAAGTCGCTGCTGGCCCACGTGGTCTGGGACCGGGTGGCGGCCCGCCTGACGCGCTGAGGCTGCCGTCGTTCGCCCGTGCCCACACCGTCCCGGATGCTGGGCCGACGGTCTGTACGATGAGACGACCGCCGTGACTCCGGGACCGGTCCTAGGGTTGCCGTGGGCAGTCCGTGGCCAGCTGGCCGCACCGCACACACAGGAGAGTTCGTGACCGCACGTCTGTTCACCTCGGAGTCGGTGACCGAAGGGCATCCCGACAAGATCGCCGACCGCATCAGCGACACCGTCCTGGACTGCCTGCTCGCCTCCGACCCCGACAGCCGGGTCGCGGTCGAGACGCTGCTGACCACCGGCCTGGTCGTCGTCGCCGGCGAGGTGCGGACGCAGGCCTACGCGCCGGTGGCGGAGCTGGCGCGCGAGGCGATCCTCGAGATCGGCTACGACTCCTCCGACAAGGGCTTCGACGGCAAGTCCTGCGGCGTGACGGTCGCCATCGGCGGACAGTCCGATGACATCTACCTCGGCCAGACCGAGGGCCACGAGGCCCGGGTGGAGGCCTCGCTCGACGCGCTCGACCGGCAGGGCGCCGGTGACCAGGGGCTGATGTTCGGCTACGCGTGCGACGACACCGAGGTGCTGATGCCGCTGCCGATCACGATCGCGCACCGGCTCTCCGAGCGGCTCTCCCAGGTGCGCAAGAACGGCACCATGCCCTACCTGCGCCCGGACGGCAAGACCCAGGTCACCATCGAGTACGACGCCGCCGGCAACCCGGTGCGCATCGACACCGTGGTGCTCTCCACCCAGCACGCCAGCGACGTCAACATCGAGGGCCTGCTCGAGCCCGACGTACGCAAGCACATCATCGACCCGGTGCTGTCGGCCTTCCCGATCCCGGCGAACGACTACCGGCTGCTGGTCAACCCCACCGGCCGGTTCGAGGTCGGCGGCCCGATGGGCGACGCCGGCCTGACCGGCCGCAAGATCATCGTCGACACCTACGGCGGCATGGCCCGCCACGGCGGTGGCGCCTTCTCCGGCAAGGACCCCTCCAAGGTCGACCGGTCGGCCGCCTACGCGATGCGCTGGGTCGCCAAGAACGTGGTCGCCTCCGGCCTCGCCCGCCGCTGCGAGACGCAGGTCGCCTACGCGATCGGCAAGGCGCACCCGGTCGGCGTGTTCGTGGAGACCTTCGGCACCGGCGTCATCTCCGACGAGGCGATCCAGGACGCCGTGCTGGAGGTCTTCGACCTGCGTCCCGCGGCGATCATCCGCGACCTCGACCTGCTCCGGCCGATCTACGCCAAGACCTCGGCCTACGGACACTTCGGCCGGGAGCTGCCGGAGTTCACCTGGGAGCGCACCGACCGGGTGGACGCGCTCCGCGAGGTCGCCAGGCTCTGATCACGGCCCGTACGACGACCCGGCCCGCGGTGTCCGCGCCGGGTGGCATCCTGACCGCCGTGGAGCACGAGGGCAGCGGACCGGAGGCGGAGCAGCTGGAGCTGCTGCCTGCTCCGGCACGTGCCCGGGTGCAGGCGCGGCGGTCGCGTGAACGCGGTCAGCCGGAGAAGCAGACCGCGGCACTCGCGGCCATCGCTCCGGTCGCCCGGGTGCTGGTCGACGTCCCCCTGGCGCACCTCGACCGGCCGTTCGACTACGCGGTGCCGCACTCGATGGCCGACGACGCGGTCCCCGGCGCCCGGGTCAAGGTGCGCTTCGCCGGCCAGGACGTCGACGGGTTCGTCCTCGAGCGCGTCGACGCCAGTGAGCACCCCGGCCGGCTGCTGCCGTTGCGCCGCGTGGTCAGTGCCGAGCCGGTGCTGCGTCCCGAGGTCGCCGCGCTCACCGCAGAGGTGGCCGAGCGCTACGCCGGCACACGCTCCGACGTCCTGCGCCTGGCCGTGCCCCCGCGCCACGCCGCCACCGAGAAGCGGCCGAGCGAGCCGGCGCCTGCCGTCACCGGCACCCCCGACACAGCGCGCTGGTCCGCCTACGCGGGCGGCGCGGACCTCCTCGCCGGGCTGCGCCGCGGCGAGACCCCTCGGGCCGTCTGCGGGGTGCTGCCGGGCGACGACTGGGCGGCGCTGCTCGCCGAGGCCGCGCTGGCGACGGCGGCGGGCGGGCGCGGTGTGCTGGTGTGCGTGCCCGACCACCGCGACCTGGACCGGCTCGACTCCGCTGTCACCGCCCGCCTCGGCGCCGGCCACCACGTCGTGCTCAGCGCCGACGCCGGGCCCGCGCAGCGCTACGCCGCCTTCCTCGCGGTCAGCAGGGGAGCGGTCCGGGTGGTGATCGGCACCCGCGCCGCCGCCTTCGCCCCGGTGCACGACCTCGGCCTGGTCGCGATCTGGGACGACGGCGACGACCTGTTCACCGAGCCGCGCGCGCCCTACCCCCACACCCGCGAGGTGCTGCTGCAACGGGCGCAGTCGACCGGCTGCGCCGCGCTGCTGGCCGGGCACGCCCGCTCCTGCGAAGCGGAGTACCTGCTGCGCACCGGCTGGGCGACCGAGCTGGCCGCGCCCCGCCCGGTGGTGCGCACCCGGATCGCGGCCGCCGTCACGGGCGACTCCGACATCGCCCTGCAACGGGACCCGCACGCCCGCAGCGCCCGGCTGCCGCACGAGGCCTTCGAGACCATCCGCGCCGGCCTCGCCACCGGCCCGGTGCTGCTGCAGACCCCGCGCGCCGGCTACGCCACCCGGCTGGCCTGCGACCGCTGCCGGACGCCGGCCACGTGCGCGCGCTGCCAGGGCCCGCTGCGCATCGGCGGTCCGGCGGAACCGCCCGCGTGCGCGTGGTGCGGCACCCCCGCACCGGCCTGGCAGTGCCCGGCCTGCGGCGGCCGGGGACTGCGCGCGCCGGTGCTCGGTGACCGCCGCACCGCCGAGGAGCTCGGCCGCGCCTTCCCCAACGTGCCGGTGCGCACCTCCTCAGGTGACCGGGTGCTGGCCGAGGTGCCGGACACCCCCGCCATCGTGGTGGCCACGCCGGGCGCCGAGCCGACGACGCCGGGCGGGTACGCCGCCGTACTCCTGCTCGACACGTGGCTGCTGCTGGCCCGCTCCGACCTCCGCGCCGCCGAGGAGGCCCTGCGCCGCTGGTCCAACGCCGCTGCTCTGGTCCGGCCGGTCGACCGGGGCGGCCGCGTGGTCGCGGTGGGAGACCCCGCGGCGCCGCCGCTGCAGGCGCTGGTGCGCTGGGACCCCGGCGGGTTCGCCGACCGCGAGATCGAGGAACGCACCGGCGCGCACCTGCCACCGGGCTCACGGATGGCCACCGTCACCGCAGCCGCCGAGCAGGCCGAGGCCTTCCTGGCCGCGCTGGCGCTCCCGCCCGGCGGCGAGGTGCTCGGGCCGGTGCCCGCCGACGAGGAGGCGGTCCGCTACGTGGTCCGCGTGCCCCGCCGCGCCGGCGGGGAGCTCTCCCGGGCGCTGCGGGAGGTGCAGGCGCAGCGCTCGGCACGCAAGCACCCGCACGTGCGGGTCGAGGTGGATCCGCACGAGCTGGGCTAGCATCGGCCCATGGCCTCGTCCGCACGCTGCACGCACAGCTGGTGGCGGCTGCCCTGACCGGCGGCCGCTGACGAGACCTGTTCCCGCACGCCGCCCTCGGGTGGCGTGCTGGTGGCCTGCCTGCCGGCCGGCGTCCCCGAGGGCTCGACCCCGAGGAGACCCCATGTCCCAGACCCTCACCACTCCCGCCCCGCAGGCGTCGTACGACGAGGCCCGGGCCCGCAGCGACCGCATCGAGGAGCTGCTCGCCGGACCGGACTGCCCCGAGCGGCGCGCCCTGCGCGTGCTCACCGGCGACCGCCCCACCGGACGGCTGCACGTCGGTCACCTGCTCGCCAGCCTGCGCAACCGGGTCGCGCTGCAGGACGCCGGCGTCGAGACGTTCGTGCTGGTGGCCGACTACCAGGTCGTCACCGACCGGGATGCGGTCGGGGCGGTCGGTGAGCACGTGCACGAGATGCTGCTCGACTACCTGGCGGCCGGCATCGACCCGGCCCGCTCGACGATCTTCGCCCACTCCGCGGTGCCGGCGCTCAACCAGCTGATGCTGCCGTTCCTGGCCCTGGTCACCCTCGCGGAGCTGGAGCGCAACCCCACGGTCAAGGACGAGCTGGCCGCCACCCGGGGCCGACCGCTGAGCGGACTGCTGCTGACCTACCCCGTGCACCAGGCGGCCGACATCCTCTTCTGCGGGGCCACGGTGATCCCGGTCGGCCGTGACCAGCTGCCGCACGTCGAGCAGGCGCGCGTGATCGCCCGCCGCTTCAACCGCCGCCTCGCCGGTGGTCGTGAGGTGTTCGCCGAGCCCGACGCGCTGCTCGGCGAGGCCCCGCTGGTGCTGGGCACCGACGGCCGCAAGATGGGCAAGAGCGGCGGCAACGCGATCCCGCTGGGCGCCTCGGCGGACGAGACCGCCGCGCTCATCCGGGGCGCGCGGACCGACTCGAAGCGGGTGATCACCTTCGAGCCCGAGCGCCGGCCGGAGGTGGCCTCGCTGCTGCGGATCGCGGCCGCTTTCCGGCGGGAGGACCCGGCTGCCGTGGCGGAGCAGATCGGGAATGGTGGCGCCGTACGCCTCAAGCAGGTCGTCACCGAGGCCGTCAACGAGGGCCTGGCCGGGCATCGCGCCCGGCGTGCCGAGCTGGCGGCCGACCCCGCCCAGGTCGCGGCGGTGCTGCAGGAGGGCAACGCCCGCGCGAACGCGATCGCCGAGGCCACGCTGAGCAAGGTGCGCGCGGTGATGGGCATGACCTACGGATCCGGTGGCGGCGGCCGGCCGGGCGCCACTCCGTAGACTGCCGGCCGAAGCAGCGCTCGCTCCAGGAGGTCTCGTGTCCGTCCGGCAGATCCGGCTCTTCGGCGACCCGGTGCTGCGCACCCCCGCGCAACCGGTCACCGACTTCGACAGGGAGCTGCGCACGCTCGTGCAGGACCTGACCGACACCATGCTCAGCGCGCCCGGAGCCGGCCTCGCCGCGCCGCAGATCGGGGTCGGACTGCGGGTCTTCACCTGGAACGTGGACGGCGAGGTCGGGCACCTCGTCAACCCGACGCTGGTCCTCTCGGAGGACACGCAGGACGGACCTGAGGGCTGCCTGTCCATCCCCGGGCTCAGCATCGACTGCATCCGGGCCATGGACGCGGTGGCGCACGGCTTCGACATGCACGGAGAGCCGCTGGTCGTGGAGGGCTCGGCGATGCTCGCCCGGGCCCTGCAGCACGAGACCGACCACCTCGACGGGATCCTCTTCGTCGACCGTCTCGACCGGCAGGCCCGCAAGGAGGCGATGCGGCTGATCCGCGAGTCGGAGTGGTTCGGCGAGGCGCCACCCCAGGTGCGCGTGTCTCCGCACGCGACGCGGGGTCTCGGCCTCTGATGCGCGTCGTCTTCGCCGGCACTCCCGCGGTCGCGCTGCCCGCGCTCGAGGCCGTCGCGCGCAGCCGGCACCACCTCGTCGGCGTCGTCACCCGGCCGGACGCCCCCGCCGGGCGTGGCCGTCGGCTGGTCGCCTCGGCGGTCGCCGAGCGCGCCGAGGAGCTCGGCGTGCCCGTGCTCAAGCCCGAGCATCCCCGCGATCCGCAGTTCCAGGAGGCGCTGCGAGAGCTGGGGCCGGACTGCTGCCCGGTGGTGGCGTACGGCGCCCTCCTGCCGCGGTCGGCGCTCGACATCCCCCGCCACGGCTGGGTCAACCTGCACTTCTCGGTGCTGCCCGCCTGGCGCGGCGCCGCTCCGGTGCAGCACGCGATCCGCGCCGGCGACCAGGTCACCGGGGCGACCACCTTCCGCATCGTCAAGGACCTCGACGCCGGTCCCACGTTCGGCGTGATGACCGAGGCGATCCGGCCCACCGATACCGCCGGTGCCCTGCTCGCCCGGCTCGCCGAGGGCGGCGCCGCCCTGCTGGTGCACACCCTCGACGGCATCGAGGACGGCACCCTGGAGGCGCGCGAACAGCCCGCCGAGGGGATCTCCTTCGCTCCCAAGGTCACCGCCGACGACGCCCGGGTCGACTGGACGATGCCGGCGCTCGCCATCGACCGGCTGGTCCGGTCCTGCACCCCGGCGCCCGGCGCCTGGACCACCATCGGGGGCGAGCGGCTCAAGCTGGGCCCGGTCAGCCCGGCCCAGGGAGGTCTCGCCCCTGGAGCGGTCGAGGTCCGCAAGCACGAGGTGCTCGTCGGCACGGCCACGCAGCCGGTGCGGCTGGGCGATGTCCGGGCACACGGCCGCAAGCAGATGCCGGCCGCCGACTGGGCGCGAGGTGTCCGCCTGGAGACCGGCGCCGTGCTCGGCCGGTAG
The DNA here is from genome assembly GCA_036518175.1 of Marmoricola sp. GTDB lineage: Bacteria > Actinomycetota > Actinomycetes > Propionibacteriales > Nocardioidaceae > Marmoricola. The sequence goes on along the minus strand of DATDNR010000002.1, from coordinate 2,830 downwards.
CGTCGCACCATGCCACGCAGGGCCCGGCGCCCCCCGCCGCCCGACCACGCCCGGCTGGTCGCCTTCGAGGTGCTGCGCGCCGTCGACGAGCAGGACGCCTACGCCAACCTCGAGCTCGCCCGACGGATCCGCGAACGCCGCCTCGCCGGCCGCGACGCCGCGCTCGCCACCGAGCTGGCCAGCGGCACCCTGCGGATGCAGGGGGCGTACGACGCCGTGCTCGGTGCCCTGGTGCACCGCCCCGTCGACCCGCCGGTGCGGGACGCGCTCCGGCTGGGCTGCCACCAGCTGCTGTCCATGCGCGTGCCCTCGCACGCCGCGGTCGCGACCACCGTCTCGCTGGTCCGCCAGCAGGTGGGCCATCGGGTCACCGGCTTGGTCAACGCCGTCCTGCGCAAGGTCGCCGAGCGTCCGCTGGAGGACTGGATGGACCTGCTCGACGCCGACCTGGCCACCCGCACCTCGCACCCGGCCTGGGTGGTCGCCGAGCTCGCCGCGGCGCTCGGCCCGCGCGCCGACGAGCTGGCCTCATTGCTCGCCGCGGACAACGACGCTCCGACCGTCACGCTGGTCGCCCGCCCCGGCCTGGCGACCCGCGAGGAACTCGGGGGCACGCCGCTGGCAGCGACCCCCTGGGCCGTCGCCCACCAGGGCGGGGATCCGGGCTCCATCGCCGCTGTCCGGGAGGGACGTGCCGGCGTGCAGGACGCAGGATCTCAGCTGGTCGCCGCCGCCCTCGCTGCTGCCACGATCGAGGGTCCCGACCTCCGCTGGCTCGACACCTGCGCCGGTCCCGGCGGCAAGACCGCGCTGCTCGCCGCCCTGGCGGCCGGCCGGGGCGCCCGAGTGCTGGCCGGTGAACGACAGCCGCACCGGGCCGCACTGGTGCGCTCGGCCACCCGGGCGGCGCGGTCCGGCATGGCCGGGGTGATCGTCGCCGACGGCACCCGACCGGCCTGGCCGCGGGAGACCTTCGACCGGGTGCTGGTGGACGCACCCTGCACGGGTCTGGGCGCGCTGCGTCGACGCCCCGAGGCCCGCTGGCGTCGCCGACCGGAGGACCTCGGCGCGCTGGTGCCGCTGCAGCGGGCGCTGCTCGGGGCCGCGCTGGACTCGACCCGCGCCGGCGGGCTCGTCGGCTACGCGACCTGCTCGCCGGTCGTCGGCGAGACCGCCGAGGTGGTGCGCGCCGTGCTGGCCGACCGCTCCGACGTACGGCTCGAACCGGCTCCGCCGCTGCTGCCGTGGCTCGACGACACCGAGAGCGCGGTCCTGCCCGGCGCCCTGCAGCTGTGGCCGCACCGGCACGGCACCGACGCGATGTTCCTCGCGCTGCTGCGCCGGTCGGACTAGCGGCGAGGGCTGCGTCGGTCGGGCCGGCTCAGAGGAACAGGCAGAAGGGATGACCGGCGGGGTCGACCATGACCCGGACGTCGTCCTGCGGCTGGAACTCCGCCAGCGTCGCGCCCGCGGCCACCGCGTGCGCCGTCGCCGCCGCGAGGTCGCCGACCTGGAAGTCGAGGTGCACCTGCATCTGCTCGGCCTCACCCGAGGGCCAGGTGGGGGAGCGGTGCAGCGGCTCGTGCTGGAAGGACAGACCCGTCTCGCCCTCCGGCGGCATCAGCTTGACCCACTCCGGCTCGTCCTGCGTGCGCTCCCAGCCGAGCAGCTTCTGGTAGAAGTCGGCCAACCCCTGCGGGTCCTTGGAGTCCAGTACGACGCCCGACAGCGCCCCGATCGGTGTGCCCATGGCGTCAGTCAACCGCACCCGCATGGCAGGATCGAGCCGCCATGGGAATCCAGATCACGCCCAGCGTCCTCAACGCCGACCTCTCCCGCCTCGCCGAGGAGGTCGGCCGCATCCCGAGCGCCGACTGGGTGCACGTCGACGTCATGGACGGCCACTTCGTGCCGAACCTGACCCTCGGCGCCCCCGTGATCGAGAGCCTGCGCGCCAACACCGACCTGCCGATCGACGCCCACCTGATGATCGAGGACCCCGACCGGTGGGCCCCGGAGTACGCCGAGGCCGGCTGCGGGTCGGTCACCTTCCACGCCGAGGCGGCCCGTGCGCCCGTCCGGCTCGCCCGGGAGCTGCGCGCCAAGGGGGCCCGCGCCAGCATGGCGCTGAAGCCAGCCACCCCCGTCGAGCCGTTCGCCGACATGCTGGGCGAGCTCGACATGCTGCTGGTGATGACCGTCGAGCCGGGCTTCGGCGGTCAGAAGTTCCTGGACCTGTGCCTGCCCAAGATCCGTCGGGCACGCGAGCTGATCTCGGCCTCCGGCCTGGAGATCTGGCTGCAGGTGGACGGTGGGATCTCGCCGGACACCGTGAAGCGCTGCGCGGAGGCGGGCGCGGACGTCTTCGTCGCCGGCTCCGCGGTCTTCGGCGCCGAGGACCCCGACGCGATGGTGCGCGCGCTGCGCGACCGGGCCGGGGCCGTCACGCCGTCCGCCCGCCACTGAGCAGCCGCTCGAGCAGCGCCACGGCGTCGTCCCGCGGCAGCGGTGCGACCGGCGCGCACACCGCGATCAGGAGTCCCTCGAGCAGCGCGTAGCCGGCGTCGAGGTCACCCTCGGTCACGGCCTCGCCGCAGCATTCGGCGATCGCCTTGCCGAGCCGCCAGCGCTCCTCGCCGCGGGCCGCGTGGCCCGCCCGCACCAGGGACGCATCGGTGCGCCACAGCTCGCGCCACGCCAGCCAGGCCTGCGCGAGCAGCATGCTCTCGCGCTCCTGCGGCACGAACGCCCCCAGTCCCTCGCGGGGCGTGCGGAAGACGATGTCGTCGAGCCGCCACCGGGTCGTCTTGAAGCAGGCGACCTGCAACAG
>DATDNR010000001.1:0-2244 GCA_036518175.1 Marmoricola sp. | reverse complement strand
CAAGGAGGCAGAAACTGACGAACAATCCGGATTATGGTCATGGCCCGGCGTCACGCTGTACCGGGAGCCCCTCGCACCCCACCCGGCGCAAGGGGGTCTTCGCTTCTGATGGACTGCCGCCCCATTGGCACCTAAATCGCGCCCCACCAGCCTCGTTCATCCCACCAGCACCAAGCTGATTCAGTGGTTGCGGCTCTCTACCTTCCTCATTCAATACGATGCCGCAACCACTGAATTCAAGGGCTGTGTTCTGGCGGGCGGATCGCGGGCCTAGAGTGAAGAATGAGAGGCTAAAATACTAAAGGTCACCACAAGACTGCAGAGGGTCAGGTTACGGGGCAGCGCGGCGCGTTTCTCGTCATGGCTTGCGGGCGGTAGGTTGCTTCCGTGAGTGTTATCCAGGACCGGCTGCGAGGCCGGGCGGCGACGGGACACCTGCCCGGAGGAGGGACGTGACGGAAGACACCGCCGCGACGACAGCCGTACCGGGTCAGCGGGACCCGGCCACCGCGGGTCGCGATACGACGCAAGACCACGTGACGGTCTGCATGCCGGCCGAGGGCGCCTACCTGTCCGTGCTGCGGACGGCGACAGCCGGCCTGGCGGCCAGGCTCGACTTCACGCTGGACGAGATAGAGGACCTGCGCATCGCCGTGGACGAGGCCTGCGCAATGCTGCTGTCCCAGGCGATCCCGGGCACCAACCTGGAATGCGCCTTCGACCTCGGCGCCGAGGACATGACGATCACGGTCTCGGTGACCGCGGCCGAGCCGCAGGTACCCGCCAGGGACACCTTCGCCTGGACCGTGCTCTCCGCCCTGGCGGGGACCGTCGACTCCCGGCTCGGGGACGACGACCAGGTGTCCATCGTGCTGTGCAAGCACCGGGAGAACGTGACCGCCGGGCACCCCGGGCACTCTGGTTCGAGGTCCGGGTGAGCGGCGAGTTCGAGGTGGCCCAGGTGGCCGACGAGTTCGAGGTCGCCCAGGCCACCGCGGAGACCGTGCGCCTCGAGCACGGGTCGCCTGACCGGGCGCGGGCGCGCGAACTGTTCGAGCGCCTGGCCCAGCTTTCGCCCGACGATCCCGAACGGGCCCGCATCAGGGGTTACCTGGTCGAGCTGCACCTGCCCCTGGTGGAGTACCTGGCCCGGCGGTTCCGTAATCGCGGCGAGTGGCTCGACGACCTGACCCAGGTCGCCACGATCGGGCTGATCAAGTCGATCGACCGGTTCGACCTGGAGCGCGGCGTGGAGTTCTCCACCTACGCCACGCCCACCATCGTCGGCGAGATCAAGCGGCACTTCAGGGACAAGGGCTGGGCGGTCCGGGTACCGCGCCGCCTGCAGGAGCTCAAGCTCTCGCTGACCAAGGCCATCGGCGACCTGGCCCAGCGCGAGGGGCGCGCGCCGACGGTCTCCGAACTGGCGGCCCACCTGCAGATGAGCGAGGAAGAGGTACTCGAGGGCCTCGAGTCGGCCAACGCTTACTCCACCGTCTCGCTGGACGCGCCGGACTCGGGTGACGAGGACGCGCCGGCCGTGGCCGACTCGCTCGGCATGGTGGACGACGCGCTGGAGGGCGTGGAGTACCGCGAGTCGCTCAAGCCGCTGCTCGAGCAGCTGCCGCCGCGCGAGAAGAAGATCCTGCTGCTGCGCTTCTTCGGCAACATGACCCAGTCCCAGATCGCGGCCGAGCTCGGCATCTCCCAGATGCACGTGTCCCGGCTGCTGGCGCGGACTCTCGCCCAGCTCCGCGACGGCCTCACCACGGACGAGTAGCCTCGACCGCCAGCTAGGACTCAGTCCGCGTAGGGCTGGGCCGGAGCGCGGCTGCCCGGTTGGTGGCCGGGTTGCGGGGTCCTGTGGCGCACAGGCTCCGTAAGAACGTAGCCGGGGGCACACAGGGTTCCAAGGGGGCGCGCTCGGGAGGGGCGAGTGTGCCTCAGGTGAGCACTGTGACTCATGCTCGGTCTCAGGCGGTCATTACCGGGAGACCTGGGGCTTCGGAAGAGTCCGGGTCTGTCGTGCAGAAGTCTCCCGGAAGCCCCGAACGCTCCCCGTTAAGGCTGGCGGGGCGGGCGGTTGAGGGCGCGCAGGCTGGCCGGGGTGAATACGCAGACCAGGGTGACGGCGGCGAGCAAGAGCATGGGCACGCCCCACTCGTAGTGGCGGCCGGTCAGCAGGAAGATGCCCCAGGCTCCGATGGCCAGCTGGAACATGACGACCGGGGTCCTGGTCCACGG